>JANNWU010000315.1:0-3809 GCA_031408755.1 Gemmatimonadaceae bacterium
TCGTCGCTCGACTTCCTGGACGCGACTCATCAGCAGCGGTCGTTGCAATTCGTGGCGACATAGATGCGCTGCCTATACATGAAAATACCGGGCTGCCGTTTGCATCGAGCGTGGCCGGAGTGATGCACGCGTGTGGACACGATGTGCACGCGACATGGGCGATCGGCGCTGCGATAGAGTTGTTGCGCGATCCAGCGCACGGCGACGTCTTGGTCGTGCTGCAACCTGCCGAAGAAATCGGTGCCGGCGCCTCTGCGATCCTCGCGAGTGGAGTGCTCGATGACGTGTCAGCGATATTTGGCGGCCACGTCGATCGACGCTTTGTTGTTGGTGAGGTGATCGCAGAAAGTGGCCCGCTCGCTGCGTCGGCTGACACATTTACGATATTACTCACCGGTCGCGGCGCGCACGGCGCTCGTCCACACGAAGCCGCTGATCCAATCGTGGCAGCGGCGGCGGTCATCACTGCGCTACAAACGGTTGTCGCGAGACGTATTGATCCATCTTTGCCAGCGGTCTGCACAGTGGGCAGTGTACACGCCGGCATCGCATCAAATGTGATCCCTGAAACGGCCACGCTCACCGGTACCCTTCGCGCAATGGATGCGCCCACGCGGAAGCGTCTAGGAGACGAAGTCACTCGCATCACGGTCGCTGTTGCCGCGGGTTATGGAGTGATTGCGACGGTCGATGTTGAACATGGCACGCCGCCGATCGTGAATCCGGAGCGCGAAGCTCGGTGGGCGCGTGAAGCCGCAACTCACGTGCTCGGACAAGACTCGGTGGTGCCGTTTGGCATTACGAACATGGGCGGCGAAGATTTCGCGTTCTACCTCGAACGTATGCCGGGATGCTTTCTCCGATTCGGCGCGCGAAATGTTGGCGAGGAAGCGATTGCAGCGCATTCACCACGCTTTGATGTTGCTGAAGGCGCAATCTTTGTTGGTGCGTCGGTGTTGGCCGAATGCGCTCGTGTGGCCAGTGCGGCACTCGCTGGCGTGGTGCCGGAAACTACCGCCGGCGGGCGCG
The DNA here is from genome assembly GCA_031408755.1 of Gemmatimonadaceae bacterium. Taxonomy (GTDB): domain Bacteria; phylum Gemmatimonadota; class Gemmatimonadetes; order Gemmatimonadales; family Gemmatimonadaceae; genus JACMLX01. Next base: position 1,030 of record JANNWU010000315.1, read on the forward strand.
CCTGACGCCCAATCTGCGGCAAGCGTTTAAGCGGGACGCCCACCGATCCGATCCTTTGAGGACACCTTCGATTCCCGGTCGGACCCAATGTTCTTTCGCAAAACTCGTGCGACGGTAAGCGGCGATGCGAGTGTTGGCGTCGAGAGCGAATCGAAGCGTACATCGGCGCAAGCGCCATCTACGCGTTCTTCCCATAGCGACGATCAACTCACCGCGATGGTGCTTGATGCGCTCGGCGGCGTAATTAGTGCGCTAGCTCGGTTCCCTATCGACCTGCCGCAGCGCTCAGCGGCGGATGCAGCGAAAGACTTAAGCGCGTGGCATCGTCATGTGACACTCGGCCTGCCGCGCGAGCATGTCGAAGGCGGCGCCGCCGTTGGGATTGGTGAGCGTGATTGGCGTGGACTCATTCGCGAAGTCGCAACCATGCGGCGCGATGAACAGACCACGGTTGGCTCACTTGTCACCGAGCTCCGTGAAGCGTTGTGGTCCTGCGTTTCGGCGGTGCACGAATCGGTCCGCGTCGATAGCACTGCGGTATCCGCCACTGACGCGCAGCTCACGCGGATGCGAAGTGCGATTAGTGGATCGAACCTCAGCACTATTCGCGAGGAAGTACTCAGCGCGGTCGGCGAAATTGACCGTGCGCTTCGCGCGCGACACGACGAGCAACAGCGCCAGTACACATCACTCGCTGACACGCTCGACGCGCTTGGGCAGCAGCTTGAGGAAGCGAAAAAGGAGAGCGAAACCGATCCGCTCACGAACGTTGGAAACCGCAAGCATTTCGACCTGATGTCGGCGCGTGCAGTGCAGCTCGCATCGCTTAGTCGCGGACCAGTGACTCTCCTGATGATCGATCTCAATCAGCTCAAGCGGATCAACGACACGTTTGGACATCAGGTGGGCGACGCTGCGATTGTGAGCGTTGCGAATGCGCTGTGGCGCGTGTTCCTTCGGCAGTCTGACGTGGTCTGCCGGTACGGCGGCGACGAGTTTGCGGTGGTACTCAATGGTACAGATGCAGCGGTCGCCGAAAAGCTTGCATTGCGATTAGTGAACGCGGTGCGTGAACTCCCGCGCCCGCACCAAGCGATGGACTTCGCGCTCGGTGCGTCCGTTGGCGTCGCCCAATTGCAGCTAGGCGAGACACTCTCCAGCTGGGTCGCTCGCGCCGACGCCGCGATGTACGAGGCGAAGAAGGCTGCACATAGTGTCGGCGTGCTGGTGGCAACTGCCGAGCACACGCCAATCGCATGCGCAGAGGCAAAGGTCGCATAAGTCGTTCGCTCGTCCGGGAGTCTGGTTCAGCGGCCTTCGTGCCGACTGCGACGATCGCCTCGCAGAGGGGCAGTTGCAGGTTTCTCGTGACGAGGTCACCTTTGGCCATTCCCTTTTAGCGGGCTGCGCTGACGCGGCACCGCGAGGAGCTCCTCGGCACGTGATTGGGCGCATTCGAGCTGGACTTGCAGGCGCGTGCGCAGCCATCACGCTTAGCAGTTGTGCGACGCCCTCCGCGATGATTCCGGCGCGCGTGCCGACCGTTGTCCTCATTTCACTCGACGGGTTTCGCTGGGACTATCTGCAACGCGCGCCGGCCGTGCGATTGCGCGAACTCGCGGCGCGCGGCGTGCGCGCTGAACGCCTGATCCCATCGTTTCCATCAAAGACATTCCCGAATCATTACACGCTCGTAACCGGGCTTTACCCAGAGAATCACGGGATCTCTGCGAACATCATGCGCGACTCCGTCTTAGGCCGATTCGCGACAGGAAATAATCCAGCGGTTCGTGACGGTCGATGGTATAGCGGTGAGCCCATTTGGGCGACGGCTGAGCGTCAAGGTGTTCGGAGCGCGGTGTATTTTTGGCCCGGGTCGGAAGCGGAGATTGGCGGTATCAGACCAAGTCGCTACTTCGCGTTCAACAACACAACATCACGCGCCGCTCGCGTGGACTCTGTTGTGCGATGGCTGTCGCTTGCTGACGCGAGCGCACCGCGATTGATCGCTGCGTATTTCGAAGATGTTGACACCGAGGGTCATAATTTCGGACCAGATTCGCCGCAAACGGACAGCGCGATTGCACGAGTGGATAGCGCGGTCGGTGCAATCCTTGACGGTATCAGTCGGCTCGGTGCGAACGATCGCGTGAACGTGATTATCGTTTCCGATCATGGCATGTCTGAAGTTTCTGCGCAGCGCACAATCGCGCTCGATGACTTTGTGTCGCTCGACAGCATGGATGTGATCGAGTACACACCAGTAGCGTCGATTGTGCCAAAGCCGGGCCGCGAGATGTACGTTTTGCGCGCGTTACAGAACGCCAGCCCGAACATGCAGGTCTATCGCAAGGGCAACTTGCCCGAACGATTGCATTACAACACCGGGCCACGCATTGCTCCGATCATCGCAATCGCGGCGGATGGCTGGACCATCGGTACGCGAGCGAGCATTCTCGCGATAGACCGGTCAAAGAAATTTGGAGCGCACGGATATGACCCGGAGCTACCGACAATGGGTGCACTGTTCGTGGCCGCAGGGCCTGCGTTCCGATCCGGCGCGGCTGTACCGCCATTTACCAATGTCCACGTCTACTCGCTGCTCGCCCGGCTCCTGAACCTGCGCGCCGCACCGAATGATGGCTCGCTGGATTCAGTGCGCGCGGTACTCCGCTAGATCGCCGCAGCTCAGTATCTACGGAGTTTCGCCCGCTCGCCGAGCGTTTGGACGCGTTCACCGTGAGCTGCGCACGGTGACGCTGTCTGCGCCTAAGTTCAGC
>JANNWU010000316.1:0-1677 GCA_031408755.1 Gemmatimonadaceae bacterium
ACATTTCCTACGTCGCGATACTCGTTCGACGGAATCCTTGTCACCGAGTACGGCCCACGAAACGGTGGGCGCTTGCCGCTGTACCATCGTCTCGATCTCAGCGCCACGCGCACGTTCAAGCGAGGCGAATTGCAACTCGGCGTGCTGAATGCGTACAACCGCTTTAACGCGCAGGCGCTGCGCTTTCGCCAACAGTCGGCAAATCCTCTCATCGTCGAAGCCAGGCAAACGTCGATTTTCGGAATCGTACCAAGCATCTCCTACGTCTTCCATTTCTAACGGTGCACGATATGCGTCAATTAATTGCAGTAACAGTGCTGGCCGTTGCGGCCGCAGGGTGTGAGCGAGTGGTAACAATCAGTGCACCGGAAGGCGAAAAACTTTTGGTGGTCGAGGCACGACTTGAACAGGTGGCTGGCGTCGTCTCTGGCGTGCAGCGAGTAAAGCTGACAACCACCGACGCGGTTTTTAGCAAGACGGCACCACCGCCTGCGCGTGGTGCAATCGTGCGCGTTGCTGATGATTCAGGACGGGTCGTGGCATATTCGGAATTGCCGGCGGAGCCTGGTGTCTATGCGACCTCCGCACTGATCGCGACAGCCGGACGTCGGTACACGCTCAGAATTACTTATGCGGGGAACGAGTATTCATCGACAGAGCTCTTGCGACCAGCAGTGCCTATAGACTCGATGTATTTCACTCGGAGACTGACGCAGATTGGACCAGCCAGTGGACTTCGCGCGACGCTCGTCATCTCCGATCCTCCTGTGATCAACAACTACTATCTGTGGGATCAATTCATCGATGGTCGGCGGCTTTTCTCCGATGACACAGCGGGATTCTTCAAGATCGTATCTGACGACGAGTTCTTCGATGGCGGCACGGTTCGGGATTTTCAGCCGTTCGGTGGCATCGTTGTTAAAAGCGGCGAACTGATCACCGTGCGGCAATCGTCAATTTCGCAGGAAGCAACGAAATACTTCTCCGCGCTCAACACGCAGGTCAACAGCGACGGGTCACCTTTTGGAACGGCACCTGCCAGCCTGCGCGGCAATGTCACAAATCTGAGCCGTCCTGGAGTTCCGGCGCTCGGATTCTTCGTTGTGGCCGGCGTCAGCGTGCTCTCGCGACGCGTGCCATGACAGTTCCGCAGACGACCGCGCCACTCGCACCTTTCAGTTTTGATGCGGCATTCTTAGAGTTCCGCGACCCATTGGTGCTGTACGCCATGACGTTCCTGCACGATACAGCCGCGTCGCACGACATCGTGCAAGATGCATTTGTGCGCCTCTGGAAGCATCACGGTGATTTACCAAGCGCAGTCCCCGTTCGCGCGTGGCTCTTTACTGCGGTGCGCAATCTCTGCCTCAACTCGATTCGTGATCAACGCACGCGCGCATTAATTCACACGGATGTTGTCGCCGCCAGCGCGATGAGCCCGCGCGAAATTCCGCGTCCTGATCAGCTTCTCGACTCTCGTGAGGCCAGTGCGCAATTGCAACTTGCCATTGGTACACTGCCTCCACGCCAACGCGAAGCACTGATTCTCAGTCGATTCAATGGGCTCTCGCACGCCGAGGTCGCGCGCGTGATGGGCTGCACCGCACGAACGGTCAACAATCAACTCGTACGCGCGCTCGATCGACTGCGCAAAGCGATGCGTGGCTCCCAACACAG
>JANNWU010000317.1:0-9239 GCA_031408755.1 Gemmatimonadaceae bacterium
ATCGTTCTGGACCCAGAAGGACCAAACGGACATTCGCTCTTTGCTGACTCGGCCAACAACGGTCCGTACGGTGACGCAATTACGCAGGAACTGATTCCGGAAATTGATCGACGCTTTCGCACAATCGGCGCGCCGTATGCACGCGTGCTGACCGGTGGATCGACCGGCGGATGGGATGTGCTCGCGCTGCAAGCGCACTATCCCACCGTCTTTGGTGGAGCGTGGTCGCTGTATCCCGATCAGCTCGACTTCCGCAACTATCAGTTCGGCAACATCTACGCAGACACCAATGCATTTGTGCGTGCCGACGGTTCGTGGTTGCCTCGCGAAGTGCCGTCCAATCGCTCGGTTGAAGGGCTCACAGAACTCACGGTGCGCGAAGAGAATCATGCAGAGCGTGTGATCGCGTCGCACGGACGCTCGGGCGGTCAGTGGGATGGGTGGCAGGCGGCGTGGGCCCCCGTGGGCGCTGACGGGTATCCCGCTTCGCTTTGGGACAAACAGAGCGGCACCATCAATCGCGCTGTAGCAGAGCAGATGCGCGAACGTGGATACGACCTACGCGACTTTCTCGAACGCAACTGGAAGACGGTTGGTCCGCAGTTGGTGGGCAAATTGCACGTCGCAGTCGGAGACATGGACAACTATTTTCTCAATCTTGGCGTGTACCGGTTCGAACAGTTTCTTGAGAGCACGAAGGAGCCGGGTAAGGGACCGTACTTCGCCGGCACGATTGAGTATGGACGGCCGCTCAAGCCGCATGGGTGGCAGCCGTGGAGCAACCAAGAATTGCTGCGCATCATGCAACGCCACATCGACAGCAACGCGATCAGACCGTAAAGACACGTGCAACAACGCAAACACGTTTACGCCTCGCACCGTCGATCATCACTTTCGTTCTGACAGTTCCGCAATTCGTGCCACTGGCACCACCCAAATACGCCACTGGCCAATCACGCCCGCCGCTGCGGATCGGTCGGAACTGAACAACAAAAACCGACCGTCCGGCGTGACGTATGGCGCAGTCTCGTTCGCGGTAGAGTTCACGAATGCGAGCGCGCGCGGAGGTTGCGGAACTCCGTTCTCAAGACGGCTCACAAATAGATCTTCCTGACTGCCAGGCGTAATCCCGTAATTCGCGAAGATCATAAAACGGCCCTGCGGATCGATGAAAGGGCTGTTCGGCCCGCGGTTACCCTGCCCGGGAATTGTTAACGGCGACGATGTGATAAGCAGCCGCGATCCGGTGAGTCGCACGGCGCGCATGCCAACCGCGTCACGTCCATCGGCGGTTCGGTCAGCCCAGAGGAATCCGTGACCACGATTGTCGAGTGAAACATTGATTTCGCCAACTCGGGAGGTGCGCGTGAATCGAACCGGTGCGGCAGCAGTGTCGCCAATCGGAACGCGGTACAGATCTCGACGACGCGGTGCAATTGAATCGGCACGACTAAACCACAACCACGCACCGTCAGATGAAACGAAGCTGCCGCCATCGCGACCTGGGATCGAGAACGGTGCACGCTGCGGCGTAGACCACGTTGCACCGTTCCATTTACGCACAACAATTTGACGAGGCTGCGAATCACTGCCGGTGGCGTGGTACAGCGTCCGCCCGTCACGTGTGAAACCAAATTCCCATTGGTTCATCGTGTCATCGTCGCGCACCGGCAGCAGCGCCACCGCGGCTGTTGCACTGGTGTCGAGTTGTGCAAACGAGGTGGGGTATGTCTCCACTCTATTGCGCGAACCATCCGAATTCCAGAACTGCCAAGTGCCTGCACGCGCATTCCGATCGTACATGCCGTCAAACTCTTTCACGCCATTCGAATACCACCCTTCGACTGGTCCCGAGAACGCGTCATTTATTACAAGCGAGCGTTCACGAATCGCGCCGGTCGGGTGGAAGTACATCCACACCCCTTCACCGCGTCCCTGTTTCCACGACGCGATGTAGCGAGGAACGCCGTTCTCATACCATTCTTGCCAAAGTCCTTCCGATTGTCCGTTTACGACGGCCTTTCGTAAGCGCTTCGCGCCCGACGGGTACTGGTCGATGATCGTAGCATCGGTGATAGGTGCGCCGGTCGTTTTATCAAACAAGCGTCCGTCGCGTTCGACTATATGCGCGAGACGAATGGTCTGTGCTGACACCGGCGTCAGCTCCATCAGTGGTGTCGTCGATGGCGACTGCGCGTTGACGGCGCTGGTCAGGAGGCCAGTCGAGAGAATGAGGCGGCGGATTGGCATGCCGAGAGATAAATAGGCGTGAACAAAGTGCAGCTGCCAACTGGGTATCAGTTGCATTCGTGTTCTCGCGCTAGCTGGATGCAGCGCTAAATAAATGGAGCGTTCAATTACGCGCAGTCAAAGGCTGCGCAAAACGGCGGCAACGACGCTCCTCGTTTGACTACAGCTTTCGCCGCGCAGTGTTCTGACGAATCCATGTGGTGAGCTCGTTTTCACTACGAACACCCGACGCCAGAGCGACCATCGTCTGTACCACGTCAACCTCCGACGCGATCAGTGCCCCACTGCCATTCCATCTTTCCGCGGATCGCTTCCGGCCGAGTATCCTCGCTTCAAGCGCACGATTGCTTGCGCACCGCCGAAAGACACCGGCCGATCATCAACGATTTCATGACCAAGTGCCGTCAGCGCAGTGCGCACAGCATCGGTAACTGGAGTTTCAATTGCGACGCGTTGCCCATCAAGGTGCCGGAAGCGTGCTGCGTCGATGGACTGTTGCACGTCCATGTCAAACACAATGTGATTCAACACGAACTGCACATGTCCCTGCGCCTGCATGCCACCGCCCATGAGTCCGAAACTCATGTACGGCTGCTCCCGCGTGCCGTCGCTGCGCGTGATGAAGGCTGGAATCAGCGTGTGGAACGGACGTTTGCCCGGCGCGACAGTGTTTGGCAAATTAGGCGTGAGTGTAAAACTCGCGCCGCGATTGTGCAGCGCGAAACCGGTGCCAGGCACCACAATCCCCGACCCGAATGCGTCGTAATTGGAGTTGATCAGCGACACCATGTTTCCTTCGGCATCGGCGGTGGTGAGGTAGATGGTTTCGCTGGCCGTACGCAGCGGACCTGGATCGACACGCGGTTGCGCCTTCGCGGCATCCAGATGACTGCGTCGCTCGGCAATAAACGCGTCGGTGAGCATGTTCGCCGCTGGCATGTCGAGATGATCTGCATCGCCGACGAAACGTTCAAGGTCAGCGTATGCGAGCTTCTTCGCTTCGATCAGGTGGTGCAGATACGCCGCTGAATTGTGGCCCATCGCTTCTAGATCATATGGCTCTAAAATACGCAACATCTCGAGCGCGGCGATGCCCTGATTGTTCGGTGGCAACTCCCACACTCGGTAGCCTTTGAAGGGCACGGAAATGGGCGTGACCCAATTGGGAGCATTGCGGCGCATATCATCAATCGTGATCAGGCCGTTCAACTGTCCGACACGCGCGACGATACGCCGACCAATGGCGCCGCCGTACATCGAACCGATGCCGTCGCGCGCGATGGTTTGCAACGTGCGCGCGTAGTCACGATTGCTGAACCACTCTCCGGCGCGCGGTGCACGACCAGTCGGTAAAAACGTCGCGGCGGCAGCGGAGTCTTTCTGCAGCAGCGCGGTTTCGGCGGACCACTGTGCAGCGATGATGGGCGTCACTGGAAACCCGTCACGCGCATATTGAATTGCCGGTTGCAGCGCGGCAGCGAGCGTACGTTTTCCGTAGGTGCGCACGAGAATGTCCCAGCCTGCCAGCGCCCCTGGCACCGTCACCGACAGTACACCTTGTTGCGATCCCTGTTTGAATCCGCGTGCCGTAAGTGTTTCGCGTGTCATCAACGAGCCGGCGCGTCCGCTAGCGTTGAGCGCAACTAAACGCTGTTCTTTGGCCAACCAGACAATCGCGAACATATCGCCACCGATTCCGGTCATGTGCGGTTCGGTTACACTGAGAACTGCGGCGGCAGCGATCGCAGCGTCAATTGCGTTGCCACCTGTGCGCAGCACTTCAAGGCCGGCCGATGACGCGAGAGGTTGACTGGTGGCGACCATGCCGGATGGTGCATAGACCGTCGAGCGGCCAGCCATTGATGTGTTGCGCTGCGCGTGGGTTTGCGCGGCGATGACGCAGCTCAACGCGAAGGCAATTACTGGCGCGAGGCGGGAGAAACGGGACACATGTGCTCCGGGTGACGAGCGGTCAGAAAGCGCGATTGTGCTTCAAATGTAAATATGGAACAGTTGGCTACGAAGCGGGTTCGGGAGTTTGTCGCGCGCTTTCTCTCTTCTTGGAGTTCCACTCATGTTGCGTAGCCTGTGTGTGCTCACCTGTACGGCAGTAGCAATTGTGCCAAATTATCTTCGAGCACAATCATCAGAACGGAAGGGTGGTCCGGAGAAGGGGACGTGGGCGGCGGAGGCGGCGGTTGGCGGCGCGTTGACTCAAGGGGTTGGTCAGGGCGGTTCGCTAATTCGATTCGTGGGGCCGAAGACGGCGCTTATCGGCGGATTCGCGTTCTCGCGGAGTGAAGTAGAGAACAATGTTTCGTTTGGACAATCGACTACCCGCTTTACGTCAGCGTTTACGACAATCTCGCTTCAAGCCGGACTGCGGCGATACGCACGAACGGGCCTCGGACTGCGCCCGGTCTACGGCGGCGGATTGCTTGTCACTCGCCAGTCGGTGTTCGGTGACGCGGGCAATAATGTTGGCGGTTTTGCCGAGGCTGGCGCGGCGTGGTTTTTCAATCCGCATGTGTCTCTGGGCGTGCTGGGCGGCGTGAGTGCCGCGCGTCAGGATGGGGGATGGAGTGTTGGCGGTTCGCTCGCGCGGTTGACGGGCGCTGTGTACTTCTGAGTCATGCGCTTGGCGCGTCAGGCCGGCGGCACACGCGGAGAAGGGGTCGTGGGCGTTTGGGGGGAACAGCTTTAACTCTGTTTTCGCGGAGGGCGCGGAGACGCGGAGAAGGACGTCTTCGCGGATGTGCGGTCTGGTGGTGTCACTTTGTTTCAGACAGCTACGCATGGGGTAGCGCCGCGGTGGGTGTTGATCACGCGTTTAAGGCCGTCCAAGCTCCCGATGCAGCGCAATCGCTTCCGCGAGTATGACGCCTGTCACATCCGTCGAATTCGTACTCTTCCAATCCACGCCTGCCCTTCTCCGCGCCTCCGCGCCCTCTGCGAGAACAGAGTTCACGATCTACCTCAAACACACCACCCACTTTTAGGAATTCGCGACTGACGGAGTGCCGCAAGCAACATTGCTGCGAGCGCCCCACCCACTACTCAACTCACAACATCTGGCCGCGCACGTAGTCCACATGAGTCCTTCCGCACGACAACCTTGTAGTTTTGGTAGCGGTTACGGCGACAGCGCAGCCGATTTGCCATTTCGTGCGTAAATGCACTGTCACCGCTTCTCTAATCGTGACTTCTCGGTTCGAATCCGCGCCGGTGCCGAATCCGCTTCAAGACCGCGATTCACCCCCTCGTGACAGTCACTGTGACTTTGTGGTGGTTCGTGAGTTACCATCGAAGGTGCACATAATTATTGACTTGCTCGAATTGGGGACACGATGAACCGAATCACACGCCTTCCTTCTCCGGTTCTGTTCGCACTGATCACCATGCTGTCTGCGTGCAACGACGGATTGCACTCTTTCGGCGACAGCGAATTGTCTGGCTCGCGCTGGCGGCTGAACGGCTGGTCGGTGAGTTCGCTCGACGCGTCCGAATTCGCGATCACCGCGTCCTTTCAGGAGCGCGAGATTAGCGGCACGTCGGCCGTGAACCAATACGGTGGGATCTATCTGGCCGAACGCGGAGATTTTTCCACGCGTAATATTGTTACGACCGAAATCGCCGGGCCCGAGCAGGCGATGCGCGCGGAACATATGTACATGCAACTGCTGCGCAACGCGCGGAAGTATCGACGTTCGGCAGATCGGCTTGCGCTGATGGACGCAAACGGAAATGACCTGCTGTACTTTGCGCTAGTGAAATAACGACAGGATTCAGGCAGTCGGAGATCTTGATCCGATTCAAACTTTTTGTCTCGCCAACTTGTTACGCGGACGACAGGAACACACCTGAGATCAGGGGGTTGCAGCCAACTCGCCCTTACTGAAACGAACCGGAGTATCCGCAACCGCCCCGACCGCCGCACTCGGCTGATTCGGCGCGAGGCCTCCGCGTGAAGGGCGACGTTCGATCCTCAGACACCGAGCATCAAAATCATGGCAACACTGACGCATTACTCAGCACGCGAAACAGCTACGCAAGATAGTATCTTTACGACACTAACACCATTTGTACTACAGCCTGGTGTCGGTGAAGTCTTTCAAAACACGCCGTCCGAGCGTTTTGTCTGGAAAGCCACCGCAGAGACAACCGGTGGGGTGTTCGATTGTTTCGAGTCGTTTATTCAGCCGGGGCAACCAGGAGTACCGGAGCATATACACGACACGGTAGACGAAATTTTTTACGTGCTCGAAGGCAAAATCCGCTATAAGCTTGGCGACAACGTGCTGAACGCGTCGGCCGGCGCATTCGCGTATGTGCCCAAAGGCACACCGCACACATGGCTGAACGTCGGCGATGGAGTTGCACGAATGCTGACACAGTTTATGCCGGGTGGAATGCGCGGATTCTTCGAGGCGACATCACAATTGCTTCAAGCCGATCCGCCAGAGATTGCGGCGCTCATTGCAGAGGCAGGCCGGTGGGACACACGCGTCGTTGGTCCGCCGATTGTGGCCGGATCGCCGCCGCCGAGCGCCTGAGAATTCTGCGCGGGCAGGATATGTTCTAGTAACCCTTGCTGTCTGCGCAGCGCGCTCGGTTGGCGCACATTCACAAGCCCTCGGACAACACTCATGCAAGCCACTACCATCAAGGAAGTGCTGCAACACATCTTCGACGAAACAGCGGGAGGAAATGGACGGCCTTTCGTTGACGCGTTACATGACGACGTTGTGTGGAGAATCATCGGGACAACTTCGTGGTCCAGAACGTTTGTCGGAAAGGCGAGCGTGCTGAAGGATCTGCTTGCGCCGCTCCGCGCGCAGTTCGACGGCGCGAACACAATTGTTGCACATCGAATTCTGTGTGACGCGGATTACGCCGTGGTTGAAGCACGCGGCAGAAATACGACGACGGCAGGAAAGCGGTATGAAAACGAGTGCTGCTGGGTGATTGAGATGAAGGATGGTAAGATGAAAAGCATCGTTGAGTATGCCGATACGGCGCTTATGGAATCGGCGTTATCGCCGCTGCAAGCATAAAACCTCCTTGTGGTCCACAGGCGGCGAGGTGCGGAGTGATTACTTCTTCTGGTTGACTCACTTGGCTTCAGCGATTCGTTAAGACCGTGAACACTTTTCTCGCAGAGGGCGCGGAGCCGCAGAGAAGAGCAGGTGTGGCTTGGGATTCGACGTACGACATTCAATTCATGGACTTGTGACAAGTGCTGTCATCGACTGAAGGCAACAGTGGTAGTGACGATTTTGATTTCATAGTTGGTGACTGGACCGTTCAGCACCGTCGATTGAACTCGCGCTTGACTGGCTGTACGGATTGGACTGAGTTCACCGGTGTGATGTCGACACGTAAGGTGCTCGGTGGATCTGGCAATCTCGAAGACAATGTTTTGTATCTGCCGGAGGGATCGGTGAATGCCGTGGCCCTCCGCTCGTACGACGCGATATCACAGACTTGGGCGATCTGGTGGTTCGACGGACGCTCGCCGCATCGACTTGACGTGCCGGTGATTGGCGCATTTCGCGAGTCAACGGGCATATTCTTCGCGAAAGATGCAATGGACGGGCGGCCAATCACCATTCGCTTTATCTGGCGCGCTAATCCGGGCGAGCACCCGCGGTGGGAGCAAGCCTTCTCCGATAATGACGGTACGAGTTGGGAGACAAACTGGACGATGGTGTTTCGACGCAGCGCGGCGTGAAGCATTCATGTTGATTGGGGTTGGCGCCTCGCCGCTCTGAGCGCTTTCAAAACTTTTGCGACTCGAGAGAGCAGATGACGAAAGCGCTGGCGAGGAATGGGCTGATCGCGGCCGGACTGACGAACATTGGTGGCGTGCTGATGTTCTCACGCTTGTTCACGAATGTCGCCATCAACAACGCCGACCCTGTTGTGATGTCGACGTTTGGCTTGATTATGATCGTTGTGTGGGGTCTCGCGTACCTTGGAGCGGCGGCGAGCAGCACGAGTATTCGGTGGCTGGCTGCGGCGTTTGCGGTGGAAAAACTCGTGTATGTCGTGTACTGGGCACGGTGGATTTCAAAGAACAGTGTGGCGGATCTCTACGCGATTGATAAGTTCGCGGGCGTCTTCTACAGCGTATATGGCGTAAATGATCTGATCTCGCTGCTGTTCTTTTGCTGGCTGTTTTTGTCGCAGCGTAGCGGCCGTGTGGAATAGTGCGGGCCGCGCACACCTGTTTTCCTGAAGGACAAACCAACAGCGGAGTTTCTATGAAGCGCGTGACTGGCATCGGCGGTGTCTTTTTCAAAGCATCTGACGCGCCGGCTCTGCAGGCTTGGTATAAGCGGCATTTGGGTATTGATGTGCAGGCATGGGGTGGCGCGGCTTTTACTTGGACCTCAAGCGACGGTGCACCGGTTGCTGGAACCACGGCGTGGTCAATTGCTCCATCGGGCAGTGATCAATTCGCGCCGAGTGCTGCGTCGTTTATGATCAACTACCGGGTGGAGGATTTACTCAGTTTGGTGAAAGTGTTGCGCGAGGAAGGGTGCAATGTGCTTGAGAATGTCGATGATTCGGAGTACGGGAAATTTGCGTGGGTTATTGATCCGGAAGGAAACAAAGTGGAACTGTGGGAACCGCCTGCGGGGCAATGATTAATCCGGTATTGCGTCACTTCTAGGCGAGCGTAGAACGCCGGTGCGGGACGTTGCTGGAATCGGTGTGCTGACGTTTTAGGGTCGTGTTGGTGGAAGTTGTTTAACACCGTTCTCGCGGAGGGCGCGGAGACGCGGAGAAGGGCTGATGGGAGGAAACAGCTGTAACTCTGTTCGCGCGGAGAAGGGCTGATGGGAGGAAACAGCTTTAACTCTGTTCGCGCGGAGGGCGCGGAGACGCGGAGAAGGGCTGATGGGAGGAAACAGCTTTAACTCTGTTCACGCGGAGGGCGCGGAGACGCGGAGAAGGGCTGATGGACGGGAACGGCTTTAACTCTG
>JANNWU010000318.1:0-3635 GCA_031408755.1 Gemmatimonadaceae bacterium
CAGACTCCTGCTTGCCCTCTTCGGCATCTTCATCGGAGGTGTGCAGCGGGACATTCTCCCAGCTTCCCGTCGGCATTGACTCAGCGACGAGATCGACCTTTTCATTGGTCGCTTCCTTGGCAACGACCGGCATCGCGACGGCGACGTCAACCTGCGCTAGGAGCTGCTGCGTGGTGGTGGCGAAGCGCGACGGCACAACGCGACCGAGTTCGGTGCGAGAGAACGAGTACGTCTGCGCGCTGGCGACAGTGCTCAGGGCGACGATGGCCGACAGTACCGCGATCGACTTGATGCGAGTGGGCATCACGGGGTGGAACCTCAGGCGGAGGACGGCTGATTCACGAGATACCAGCGGGATGCTGGTGCTCGACCGGACGGATGTACTCGTCTGGGGCGTAAGTGACGGCGTCAGAGGACAATCGTCTTGATTGGATCCGACTTCACACGTAGTAAGGTATCGCATGTTCCATTCCATGCGAGCGTGCTCGGGTATTGGAGATTCGGCGCATGCGTGGAGCCGTGGCCGCGGGGAAGCAGAGGCTTCATTGAACTGCTACGGTCGTGCCCGTCTGTCGGCGACGTACTGTAGTGAAAATGCGGCACTCCGCGCCCGGCGCGGCAAGATCTGCTGATGCATCGCGTGCTCTGAGCGAGGTGGATGTGCCGGGTTTGGGTTGACGCTCTGGTCGGGGATGCTACGTTTACCGTCTGGTTGTAAGACCAGTGTGATCCCAAGTAGCTCAGGTGGTTAGAGCAGCTGACTGTTAATCAGCGGGTCGGGGGTTCGAGTCCCTCCTTGGGAGCTTTGGAAGTTGTGGAAAATGAAAGACTTAGTAGAAACGCCCTGCCGGGATCCGGCGGGGCGTTTTGTTTCGGGGTTTCCCGGGGTGCACCCAGAGACAGACGTGCCGGCGGGTGCGACTCGGCAATGGGCCGACGTTCAAGATGCTGCTGCCGAAGTCAGCTGGTGGAGGCGGAGGTGCTGGGGACGGAGTTCGCCAGCGACTGGGGACGGAGTTCGCCAGCGCACTGCCGATGGCGGCACACTGTTGATCGATGCCGTAAAGGTCGGGTGTCGCGTGGGGGTCGTACGCTGTGATCTCGCGCGACGGCCGGATTGCGCTGTTTCCAGTTCCGTGGTCACGCGCGCCGGAGGCTCCGCGCTCCAGTTGGACAGAACTTCAGAACGACACAGGACGGGCAATCGGGGGATTTTGCAAGACACACCTGCATCCCGAGCTGGATCAGCCGCTCGTGCGCGTGACGCTTGTACTTAGCGGGTGTGATCGCATTGATAGTATGTGCCGCCTTCTCTGCGGTCGTGTCAGTCACGAGTTCAAGGCGCTGGAGAACGCGGAGAACGTGGGTATCGACGGCGATGCTGTCTTCCGCAAACACGTGATTCATCATCAGATCAGCCACCTTGCGGCCGACCCCCTGAAGCTTCAGCAACCTCTCACGGTCGCTTGGTATCTCGCCGCCATATTCCTCGATGATTTGTCGGCACAGAATTTTCAGGTTTACCGTTTTGCGGTTGTAATGAGCAACGGGCCGGATGATGTTCCGGAGCTCTTCATCGTCAAGGGCAAGAAGTTCGGGGAACGTCGATACGCGCGCATAAAGTGGCATGCACGCTGCGACCACGCGCTTCGTCACCGTGACGGTGGACAGGCAACCCGAAACGAGATGTCGAAAAGGCGTCGCTGAGAGACCATGCGTCATCCAGGGATCATCCATTTCCTCATACGTCGGATACGTTCGCGACAGGATGTCGTAAATCGCGGAAAGGTGTGTGGTTGCAACGTGCGTTGTCATAGTGCGGCAATCCTTTTTAGACCGAGCATGTGATCTGTCATTCGCAACCGGCACGTTGTGAGACAATATCTGTCTGTGGCGAAGATGAGTACATCCCTATCGCCGATCCATAATTGATGCGCGACTCCGTCATTTCTTGCAAGACATTTTGGATCGATTGCGTCTCATCTGATTACTGCGCCGCATTGTGCGCCTCATCTGATGACTGCGTCACGTTGGCCGGGAACTTACGCGCGCCATACTCGAGACAAGGTGTGTCTCCCTGATGCGGATCGCTGCTGCCCAAGCCGGGAACTTCGCGGCGCCAGCAACGCTTTAGAGCGTCACAAGTTGTGGCAGTACGTGGCGTGACAGAGACAACGCTCGGCACACGCGCTCGCGCTTCTACACGCAGCGTCTTTCCGATGGTCTGATCTTTCCTCGAACGTGCCCTCCAGTCGATCGGCACAAAGGCTATTTGTCCACGAGCAGATTCAACGGACGCAATGATCCTTTCTGGGGGTCGAGGACAATGAGTAGTCAGCTCAACTCCACGATGGTGATCGCGCCATCACCAGAGCGCATCATGCCGCACAGTATGCCACCGTTTCCGCCGGGAAAGAGATTGGTCCTCTTGGCGGAAGATCTGCGCCTGGAAGACAACCTTGCATTTGCCCTGGCGTCGGAGTCTGCCCCCGAAGGCCTAGCTGTTGTCCGCATTTCGCCAGAGGCGCGCGGTCGGCCGGTCCGCACCCGACATCGCCGTGAGATTGAGGACGCGGCTGAATGTCGTATTCGAGAACAGCTCAGCGCAAACGACGTCCCCTTTGAGGTTTTTGGTGCCGAGCACACCACATCGCTTGCGCAGGTTTACAGTCGCCTGGGATGTTCGTCGGTCATCCGAAACGCGGCGGATGGGATGGCAATCGAAACGACCTACCGTCACGAGTTGGAGCGGGAACTGGCGTCCGCGAAAATTGCCGTCTTCACGGTCAACGGCGAGATGATCCGGCGATTGGGTCCGGGGGGCGCAATGCCGGATCGTCCATTTCTTACAGACGATGAGGCTGTCAAGTCAGACCGGCTGTCCGCCGACCATCCTATTTTGCTGCTGCGAGCGTTCCTGAAGTCGCTGCCAGATCGGAATTATCAAGCCGATATGTGGATCCCGGGTCGAGACCGCTTGAGCTCCAGCCAGCTCTCAACCCACTTTGCCGCAGGGACATTGTCGAGCGACCGGGCGACATGGGAAACAACCAAGGCCGAACGCCTCTGGAATGCGGCTAATCCGGGTCAATCACGAACACCTGCAGGCGCGTCGTTCCGTCATTTTCGGAGCAGAGTGAGCATGCGAACGGGATTCCTGACAACCTTTTCGCGCTACAAGGATGAAGCGCCACCTGTGACTGCCAGCGCGATGCAGACAGAGCGAGTGCGCGCATGGCGGGACGGCCGCACTGGCATTCCAATGCCTGATGCCGCGATGCGGGAACTGGCCGCCACCGGTTGGATCAATTTTCGCTTGCGGCAACTGGTTACTTCCTATGGTGTTCAACTTCTGCAACTCCCCGCTACCGAGGTTGGCGGAGCGCTTGCCGAAATGTTTGACGACTATGAACCTGGGATAACGTGGCCGCAGGTTGGTCTGAACGATGGAACCATCATGCAGGATCGAGGTCCACGAATTCTCAATCCTGTCAAGCAAGGACGTGATCTCGACCCGTCAGAGACCTATGTGAGACACTGGCTGCCAGAATTGGAAACGGTTCCCGTCGGGTTCGGACACGAGCCTTGGCTCTGGTTTGACAATCCAATGCCGCCTCCAATCGTCGATCACAAAG
>JANNWU010000319.1:0-4806 GCA_031408755.1 Gemmatimonadaceae bacterium
AACCAACGCTGATTGGGCCCCTGCGTGGCGATCATCGTAGTCGTAGCCGACAAAGTGCCGCGACGCAGCTCAACTTTCAGCGTTCGACGCAGTGCATCAGTGGGTATGTCGGACACGATTCGGTAGCTGTCGTGATTCAGATTGCATTGCATCACGAGAATTCGCTTCTCCAGCTCGGTGCGATCGCGGATCAGTTCGCGCGCCGGACCTTTGGAGCTGCCCCAGATAATCGACGTCGCCTGCACATCTTCCGACTTGATCGACGCCAAAAACTGCTCCGCCGCCTGCCGAGGACCCATCGCTCCAACGGCGATGGTTCCGCCGCCTGATCCACCACCTGAGGCGCATCCCGTCAGCACCAGCGCCAACGCCACTACAATCCGTCGCATCACGTTTTCACTCCAGAGAGCCAGATAGACATGTCGAGCGAAGGTAATCCACCGTCGGGAGCGCCACCACGCGTCGCCCCATTCCAGCGCCTATACGTAAACATCGACCACGTCGCGACCCTGCGTCAGGCCAGGCGCGGCAGTCAACCCGATCCAGTCGAGGCCGCTCGCTGGTGCGAAGACGCCGGCGCCGACGGTATCACGGTGCATCTGCGCGAAGATCGACGGCACATCCAAGACGCCGACGTGGAGACACTGTCACGTTCCGTCCGTTCCTATCTCAATCTCGAGATCGCGTGCACAACGGAGATGCTGGCGATTGCGCTTCGCCTTAAACCACAGCAGGTAACCATCGTCCCTGAGCGACGCGAGGAGATCACCACCGAGGGCGGTCTAGACGTCACGCGCGACCCGACGCTCCTTCGCCGCGTGCTGGCTGAGCTGAATGGCGCAGGCATCAGGACGGCACTTTTCGTCGATGCAGACGTGGCCATTGTGCGCGCGTCGCAGGAGCTGGGCGCCGCCGCGGTAGAGCTGCACACGGGCCAGTATGCCCATCATCCTCATGACACTGGGCCGATTCAAGCCCTCGCCGCAGCCTCAGCGGAAGGTGCACGGATCGGCATTGCCGTTCACGCCGGACACGGCCTATCGGTCTCCAACGTGGCACGAGTCGCCGCGATTCCTGAGATCGAAGAGCTGAATATCGGACATTCGCTAATTGGACGCAGCATTCTGATCGGGATTGCGGGTGCCATCCACGAGCTGCGAGCGGTTATAAACGCAGCCCGTTCCGCATTGTGATCGTGCGTGAGCCCGTGCAGTCCTGTGGAGTCCTGTGTCGTCCTGTGTCATTATGTGTGATGCCGGATGAAGCCGGCCGGAAATCATGGTCGGTCTTCGCTCGCCGTTGTGGATGGGCTAGCCAGTAAAGGACACCAGAATTGGTGGAAGATTTGGAGCCTGCGCGCGGTAACATGTAGCTTGCAGCGCGTGCGGGTCGTCCTTTTCGATACCCGTCACCTCTTCCCCGTCTCATGTCCGTCGGCCTGCTAGACTTTTTCGTACTCGAAGCCAGCGATTACATCGATCGCCTCCAACGTTTGGTGGCGGCCGATGATCCGCAGGGCCCTGATGCTGCGTCGCTCGTAAAACTGGCGCGCGGGCTAAAAGGCAGTGCTGTCATGGCGCGGCTCAGCAGTTTTGCGGACGCGACGTCGGGGCTGGAGCGGGCTGCGCGGTTACTCCAGGAAGGACGCATTGCGTGGACGCCGGCCCTAGGCGTCGCGATGGCAGATTCGGTGACCGATCTCCGGTCGCTGATCCCAATGGCGCGCCTATGGGGCGAGAGTCATGATCAGCGCGCACGTTCTGCAGCGGGCAAGTTGGCAATGGTACTAGACGCCGTGGAAGCGCACGGTGAGTTGATGCAGCGTGATGGTGTTGTGCCCCCATTCGCCGACGCCGGCGCCGGCCCACCCAATGCCGCGGTTTCGGCGTTTTTCGATTCAATTGATCACGGCGCAACTGCGCCCGCAGTCCCCTCTCTGATGAGTTCGCCTGTGCCGCCGACGCCGGTGACAATGCGCTCCGTTGAGTCCGCCTCGGTGCCCACCCCTGTTGCTGGGATGGTCGCCATGACCGACGCACAAATGCCCATCGTCCCGATCGCCTCACTCGCGCCCAGCACTGATGCTGACGCCGTGGTGTATCGCGCTCCAAATCCCGCGATCAGTTTCGCGCAACGATTCATTGCCGACGTGACCCCGTTGGTTGGATCGCTTCGCGCGCGACTCGCTCCCTTGCGTCATGGATCAATGCAGGAAGCGAGTGCCGATATGGTCGCCGCTTTCCGACCAGTGCTCGTGTCGCTGCGTGACATCGCGTCGAGTTATCAGCACGATGACATTCGCTCCTTCTGTGATGCAGTACTTACGGCGCAAACACCATTGCCCGCCCCTGCATCGGGTGCGCTTGATACCGCGTTGACGGTAATTTTGCAGCACGATCTTGCGCCACATGTGCGCGCGCAGCGTCTGGCTGAATTGCGACGCGTAGTGTTCGCGGCAACGCCGCTGAGCACCAGCACGCAAGCTGAACCGGCGTCCCGCTCTGCGGGAATGTTTACACCGCGCAGTCGCGCACCAATTGTGGCCACGCCAGCAGTGATTCCGACCGTTGCGCGCCCAACACCGGCAGCGCCGAGCGGTCGCGAATTGTCATCGTTGTTGAATAGCAGCCTCGCGAATACGCGCGAACTTGAAACGACACCGCTCGACTTGATCGCCGTCACCAGCAATGGTACACCACCTGCCTCCGCCGGTCCTGATGGCGAGCCAGATGTGATCCCGATTGATGCGCTGCTGTATCGCGGTCCACGCGCGCTATCACGTGCACGTCACATTGTTGGTCAGCTGCGTGGCAATGGTGAATCACACGATTCCGCGTTGCTGAGTGAGTTGTACGATCTGGTGGAGCTGGCCGGGAGCGCGAACTGATTCAGTGCTGCGCATGACTCGCGCACGTGTGCAGACTCTTGTCGGCGCGCTGTTAACGCTCCTGTTGCTCGGCTGGACGCTGCGTGATGTTCGACCAGAGGAATTGTTACAGCAGCTCCGGGGCGCGAATCTCGGATTGCTGGTGTTGGCTGCCTTGGTTGCGACGGCAATTTTTCCGCTACGCGCGCTGCGATGGGTGGTGCTGCTTGAACCCATCGCACCGCGCCTGCGATTCATGGACGCGTGGCGCGCTGTCGCCATCGGCATGATGATCAACAATGTGTTACCCGCGCGTGCTGGCGAGTTTGCTCGCGCGTACGCGCTCTCGCGTGAAACGAAAGAAGTCTCGTTCACCAGCTCACTCGCATCGATTGCGCTCGATCGCGTTTTTGATGCGCTGATTGTGTTTTCGCTGATGTTCGCCGCCATGCTCGCGCCGGGTTTTCCGGCTGGAGCGATGATCGCCGGGCAACCCGCCACTGCGCTCATTGGCACGTGGGGCGTCGCGATCCTGCTGTTTGTTTTCGCTGGTGCAACAATGGTCGCATTTCGACCAGAATTAGTACGCCGCATCGCAACGACGATCGTCCGTGCAGTCGTACCCAAGTGGGAATCACGCGTCGCCACCGTCGTTGAGCACGCGACCGCCGGTTTGGCTGTGCTCCGCAGCCCGTCACGCTTTGCTCGCGTCGTGTTTTGGACGGTGCTGCATTGGCTCACGAACGCACTCGCGTTCTGGATTGCGTTTCGCGCAGTGGGAATTGATGCCCCGTATTCCGGTGCGCTCTTTTTGCAGGGCCTGATCTCAATCGGCGTCGCGATTCCATCGTCGCCTGGTTTCTTCGGACCGTTCGAAGCGTTTGCAAAGACAGGATTGCAGATCTATAAAGTGCCAGCCACTGCAGCGGTCACATGGGCGGTCGGATTTCATCTGCTCAGTTTCATTCCGATCACCGCACTCGGTGCGTACTACTTCTCGCAACTTGGTCTCTCATTAACTGAGATGAGAGCCAGCGCTCGCGAACCAGCAAAAGATGCCTGAGCAACCGATACTGATTGCGCAGCTTAGCGCATTTGCCAAAATCAATTTGGATCTACGAATTCTGGCGCGTGAAGAGAGCGGGTTTCATCAGATCGAGACGGTTTTTCAGCGCATTTCGTTAGCCGACTCCGTCACCGTGCGTGTGCAGCCCGGCACCGGCATCACACTCGCGTGCACGCCAACTGTTGGCGTTCCAGAAGAGCAGAACCTCGCGTGGCGCGCAGCCGCCGCATATCGTCAAGCTGCAGCGTGGCCACCGCGCGACACAGTCATTGCGATTGCGATCGAGAAGCGCATTCCAACTGGTGCCGGGCTTGGAGGTGGGAGCGCCGATGCGGGAGCGGTGCTGCGCGCGCTGAACGCGCTCAATCCTGCACCGCTGCACAGCACGACGCTGCTCACCGTGGCGGCCGCACTGGGCGCTGATGTCCCATTTTTGGCCAGTAATGCCATCCGCGCACTAGCATGGGGTCGCGGCGAACGACTGTTCGCGCTGGATCCGCTGCCGCAGCGGATGGTGCGCTACGCCGAGTTCCGCGACGGCGTCAACACGGCGACCGCCTACGCCGATTTAGCACGCGAGCGTGCGGCGGGCGGCATCGCACCGGTGGGCAGCGCGTTGCTCGATCGGCATGCGCTTGGCTCGTGGGCAGACATGCAGCGGATCGGGCGTAACGACTTTGAATTGCCCGTGTTTGCTGCGCGTCCCGACATCGCCGCAGCGCACGCCGCGTTCTCGCAGGCCGCGCCGAGCGCGCTGGTTCGGATGTCCGGGTCAGGAGCAACAGTCTTCGCGATTTCGAATATGCACGCCGACGATTTCCTTGCTGCGGCCCGTGATTGGCCCTCGGACGGCTCCATAAATCTGCGCTTGGCG
>JANNWU010000320.1:0-3218 GCA_031408755.1 Gemmatimonadaceae bacterium
GTTCCCAAGTTCTATAACGAAAAAGTGGGTGTGAAGCCCGAACGACTGGCAGCCTTTCATGCTGCGTTATCCGAGGCAGGTATCGCACGAAACGCGGTGATTGTGCACGCCGGTTACGTCTTGAACTGCGCCACGCCAGAAGCGGAGAAGTGGGAACGTGCGACAAGTGCGCTGACGAAAGAATTGGAACGGAGTACGCTGCTCGAAGTACGTGGTGTGTGCTTTCACCCGGGCGCGGCGACTGACAAGAATCGCGATGCCGGCGTGACGCGTGTCGCAGAAGCCATGACGCGCGCGTTAGAGACCGTGCAGGGTGCAACGAAGCTCTTGGTGGAGAATAGCGCTGGTGCAGGGAACACCATCGGGCGGACAGTGGAGGAAGTCGCAGGAATTCTGGCGCAACTTCCGTCATCGCTTCGCGCTCGTGCCGGCTACGGGCTCGACACCTGTCATTTATTCGCATCAGGATACGATATCAGTGCCTCGCAGGCGGCGTGTGTGGCGGTGCTCGATGCCTTTGAATCAGCGTGCGGCGAGCCACCCAGTTTTCTCCATCTGAACGACAGTCTCGGCGAACTCGGATCGAACAAAGATCGGCACATGTTGATCGGCGACGGCGCGATTGGTGCGGATGCATTTCGATGGTTGTTGGCTGATCCACGCACACGCGACATTCCGCTGTTGCTGGAGACGCCGCAGGCGATTGAACTGGTGGCGGAAGATGATGCCAGCGCCGATCCTGACGATCTGCGAATGATGGCGTTGTTGCGTTCCTTCGACACCGCAGCGTGATGGCGGTGCTGTACAGCGAATGACGGTGGCGGTTGCGCCCGGGGAGCCGCTGAGTACCTTCACGCCCGTCATGGTCATTTCGCACGGTAGTCGCCGTCGTAATGCCACGATGAGCGCGCGAGTCTCGTTCCACGTTCGGCGAGCGTCGCTCGCCTCTCCCTCACTCTCGAGGATCTGCGATGCCCCCTGCGAAGAAGGCTGCTGCGAAGGCGCCGGCCAAGACGGCCGCCGCGAAGGCACCGGCAAAGAAGGCTGCTGCCAAGGCACCGGCTGCAAAGAAGACCGCTTCGGCGTTCAATAAGGCAATGAATGTCAGCCCAGAGCTGGCAGCAGTCATCGGTGGCGATGCACGTCCGCGCACCGAAGTGACCAGCGCAATCTGGGCCTACATCAAGAAGCACGACCTGCAGGATCCAAAGAACAAGCGGAACATCTTGGCCGACGACAAGCTCAAGGCCGTGTTCGGCGGCAAGAAGACCGTCACCATGTTCGAAATGACCGCGTTGGTCTCCAAGCACCTGAGCTGAATCGGATCTCCCGTCTCCGGACGGGTTATCTTTGTACGACCGGATCGAGGGCGTGTCCTCCATAAGGGCAGGCCCTCGATTGCGTCCGGACCTTCGCAGTGTCACCGCAGCACCCGAGTCCCGTGGCCGCCGATTCCAAATCGAATTCCACTCCGACGCCGACGTCGAACGTGGTTGCCGCCGCTCGCGGCAAATCTGCGCCGACTGAGCGCGGCGGAGTTCTCGCCTTCATTAAGAGCTGGACTGTTCCCGTCCTGATTTTTCTGGTCGTGCGAACGTTCCTGTTTCAAGCGTACCGCATTCCATCACCCAGCATGCAGCCGGAGATGATGGTTGGCGATTGGCTTTTCGTAAACAACTTGGTGTACGGTCCCAACCTGCCATTCACGGACTTCACCTTCCCAGGATACGCAGAGCCGACGCGCAAAGACATTGTTGTGTTCAAGTCGCCATATCAGGCCGACGAAGCGCGACTTGGCAACGATCCGCAGCCAACGCTTGTGAAGCGGATGTGGGGCGCCGCAGGTGACACGTTGTACATGCGCGGTGGCGTGATTCATGTGAACGGCATCGCGTACCCGCAGCGCGCCGATGAAAGCACCGTGAAGCTCACCGGTGACATCACCGATCCGCTGTTCGATTGGCAGCACAAATACGAGATCAAAGGCTCACGTTTTGGCGATGCACCGCCAGTCGCGACGCTCGATAACTGGGGCCCGCTGGTGATCCCGCCAGGCTACCTGTTCATGCTCGGCGATAATCGATACGAGTCGAAAGACAGCCGCTTTTGGGGCATTGTGCCGCGTGGCAATGTGCGCGGGCGTCCGTCATTCGTGTATTACAGCTACAACGCCAACGACTCGGATCGTGCGCTGCCGTTCATCACCGACATTCGGTGGTCGCGCATCGGGCACATTTTCCGCTGACCACTGTCGTCTCGCCAATTCGGCGGCTGACGTTACTCGGCGTCGTCGCACTCGCCGTCGGCAACATGGTGGGCACGTCGATCTGGACGTTGCCCGCAACCATGGCCAGCGTCGCCGGACCGCTCGCGCTGGGCGCGTGGGGTATCACAGCATTCGGATACTTTTTTATTGCGCGGACATACTCACGTTTGGGCGCGCGCTGGCCTAAAACTGGCGGCGCGTATGTGTATGTGCGCGAAGCGTTTGGTGACTTTCCGGCGTTCCAGACCGTATGGAGCTACTGGCTCAGTGCGACCATCGGCAATACGGCGATCGTGACGGCCGTGGTGGGCTACGCAACCGGATTTAGCGAGTCGCTGCGTGGATCTACGATGCAGCAATTCGTGCTGGCACAGGCACTGTTATGGGGATTGTGCGCGTTGAATACGGTTGGCGTTGGACACAGCGCACGGTTGCAGATCGTACTGATGGTCGTCACGGTGATACCCTTGGGAGTTGGTTCGCTGCTTGCACTGCCGCATGTGCAATTGGCGAATCTGACTCCATTTGCGCCTAATGGGTGGAGCGCGTTGGCACCGGCATGCGCACTCGTAGTGTGGGCATATTCTGGAGTGGAATCCGCGACAGTGCCCGCCGACGAAGTGCACGATGGCGGTAGCACGGTGAGTCGAGGCACGATGATTGGCTATTGGGTAGCGACGGCGGTTTTTCTGTTGACGGCGCTGATGGTGATTGGGACCGTACCAACCAGCGAATTGTCGGTATCACCACGTCCAATTGCGTTGGCGATGGAAGGTGTGGTGGGGTCATGGGCTGGGATCGTGATCGGTATTGCGGCGCTAGGATCGAACCTCGCAACGCTGAACGGGTGGGTCTTGATGGCCGGCCGCATTCCTGTGACGGCAGCGCAGGACGGATTATTCTTTCCGCCACTGGGTCGTCTGCACCCTCGCTTTGCAACGCCGCACGTGTC
>JANNWU010000321.1:0-6730 GCA_031408755.1 Gemmatimonadaceae bacterium
CCAGACCACCCTTGTTCTCAAGGCTCACGCGATTGTAGAAACGACCGCGATCCGGCATGCCCAACGAATCAGCCGACTGCGATTCGACTTTCCCAAGCCCTTGATCGTTCGCGTGCGTGCTGTAAAACCAGCCGCGCCAGAACCAGTTCAGATTGTTGCCGCTGGCTTGCATCATACTGCGGAAGAAATCAGCTGGCTGCGGATGCTTGAACATCCATGCTTGGCTGTACTCGCGGAACGCGGCGTCAAACAGCTGCGGGCCAAGCACCTGTTCGCGCAAAATGTACAAACCAGACGCAGGCTTGGTGTATCCGTTCGGCCCAAAGCCGCGATGAATCAGATCAGACTCGGTCATCAGCGGCACCTGATCCTGATTGCGCAGATAGCCAACAATATTCGCCGCCAAGAGCGGCAAGCGCGCCTTCGGCCACGCCTGATCAAACTCCATCTCCGCTAGCCCCTCAAGAAAGCTGTTCAGGCCTTCGTCCATCCACGTCCACTTCCGTTCGTCGCTGGCGACAATCATTGGGAACCAATTGTGCCCAACTTCGTGAATGGTGACGGCAACCAATCCGTAGCCCACATTTTTTAGTTGCGCCGCAGTCGCATTCGCTGGCGGACGTGCGCCGCAGAACGCGATCATCGGATACTCCATCCCGCCCACAATGCCGTGAATGTTGCTGGCTTTTGGATACGGATACTCAAACGACATGCGGCCGTAGGTGCGCATGGTCTGCGCAATCGCTTTCGTGCTCAGCGAATCCCACACGCCGAGCGCTTCGCGCGGGTACAGAGAATGCATTTCGATCGGCTTCGATCCGGGCGTGTAGCGGAAACCCGCCGCATCCCAGATAAATCCTGACGACGACGCCCATGCAAAATCGCGCACATTCTCAGCTTTGAAACGCCACGTCATTGGCGCCGAACCGGTGGGGCGCGTCATCGGCGTGTTGGCTTCTTCTTTGGTGATGATGTACACCTGCGTTTCAGACGTAAACGCCTTCACGAGTCGTTCGCGCTGCGTGGCAGTCAACACGTCGGTGGGATTCATTAGCACGCCGGTAGACTGCACAATGTGATTGTGCGGCACCGTGATACTCACATCGTAGTTGCCAAAGTTGAGATAGAACTCACCTTGACCGTAGAACTGATCATTCTGCCATCCCACCACGTCGTCATACACAGCGGCGCGCGGAAACCACTGCGCGGCCAAATACTCCCAGCCATCCTTGAGCTGCTCGCGGGCGCCGCGACCGTTCCGGCTTGCGAATGATTCTGGCATGACGTAGCTCCAGTCGATCTCCAGATCTTGCACGGCTCCAGTGACGAGCGGAACGGACAGCGGCACCTTCATCTGCGTGCCCTGCAACGTGTGAGCAACGGTCGTCTTCTGGCCAGACTTGGAGACAAGCTGCACGCGCGTGATCTGATAGCCCTTTGTATCGAGCGTCGCATTGATGAAGCGCAACGCGCCAGCACTTACCGTGCGTGGCAGCGCTGAGGCGCCGATCATCGTTTCACTCACCTCTGGATTGTCGATGTTCTGATCAAGCTGAAACCAGAGATACTGCAGTGCATCCGGGGCGTTGTTGTGATATGTGACGCGTTCGGATCCAGTCACGGTATGCGTCGTCGTGTCCAGCGCTACACGAATCACGTAATCCACGCGCTGCTGCCAATACTTGGCGCCAGGCTTACCGTTCGCGCCGCGGAACTCGTTCGCCGCAGGCCACTGGTCCAGCACTCTGAACATCGACTGATTGGTGCGACCCGTCGTATCGGGATGTAACCACTGCTGCGCACTGAGTGGCACGGAGAGCGCGAGCGTTGCGGCTGCGAAGATCCGACGACAGACAGACTGACGTGACATAGTGAAGCGGAAAGAGGGTTGACCTTGCGTGACGCAAACTACGATGATGCGGTGTTAGAAGTTCCGGGGTGGAGACCCCACTAGAGGCGTCGAAAGAGCATCGCGGCGGCGCATCCAAACGTCAGGCCACTGGCGGCGAGCACGTAGCCGCGACGGTCAAAGATGCGCCACGTGAGAAGGGCGCCGATGAGCGCAAGCAGTGCCAGCGCGATGAGTTGCGCCAGTTCGATTCCAATGTTGAACGCGAGCAGCGGTACAAGTATCGATTCCTGCTCGCCGAGCAGCCCACGCAACACCGCTGAGAAGCCGAGGCCGTGAATGAGTCCAAACGTCAACGCCATGACATATCGAGGCCAAAGCCGCTGCGCATCGCGTGGCGGCGGGTCATTGGCGCGACGGCCCTGTCGCCACGTCCACAGATTCACCGCACTCGTCGCCAGAATTGTGACGGGAATGAGCGATTCGATCGCGCGTGCATTCGCGCGCACCACATCAAGCGTCGCGAGCGCGAGCGTGAGTGAGTGGCCGACCGTAAACGCGGTCACCAAAATCACCAGCGGCCGAAGCTTGCCCAAGTCATGCGCCAGAATCAGCGTTGTAAGGAAGAGCAGATGGTCAGCAGCGTCGAGCGTGAGAATGTGCCGCAAACCAAGTTCAACAAAACTGCCAAAAGACGACATCGTGAAGGTGCAGGGGAAACCAGAATTCGTCGCACAGACTCCAGCCCGAGCGCGTGCTCGCAGACTCAGTGCAGCAATTGGGCCGAATCACATAGGCAAAGGCGCCGATGAAGCGAACTGCTCCATCGGCGCCTTGGATCTAGTCTGCGAAAGCTATGCAGCTCAGCAACTCACGAGAGCCGCGGACTTACGGGCGCTCCTTGGCCGTGCGCTGCTCACCACCGCCAGATGACGCGCCACTTGACGCGCCTGACGAGCCAGAGGAACCGGAAGATCCAGACGAACCTGATGGGCTCGAGTATCCCTCGTTGCTCACGCTGCCAGACGGGCGCGCAATTCCGCTGCTTGACCCACCAGACTGCGTATAGCCATAACCGTTCACGGCACTGCCACGAGAGGCTGGGGGAGCTGGTTCACGCGGCGTGACAACATATGGGCCGTTGTATCCACCATTTCCGTAACCGTACCATCCGGGACCGTTGTAGTAATTGCCGAAACCACCGAAGCCGAAGTTCTGATTTCCAAACGCGTACGGCGACCAGAACGCCGAACCATACATCAACCCAAAAGAATCGTACGGGAACCACCCACCACCAATCAGTCCCAACGTTTGTGCACGACGCGTCGAGTTCAGATACATCGCGTACTCACTCGGCGACAACATCCGACGATCAGCGCGCTGAAATGGATCATTTGGTCTGACACCTGGACGCGCGCCCGGTCCAACCGCAAACACACTCGGATGCGAGAGCGCGACGAGCATATCAATCACGGGCCCTGACACCTTCAATTCTCCCAGCGTGCGCAGATCCTTGGCGTTGATAGCGAACTGTTGACCACGATCGCCAAGCCACGCTTCCACCACAGCGGCGTCAACATTCTTCGCAGCATCGGCCACATCTGCGATCGATACTTCCGACGCACG
This sequence comes from Gemmatimonadaceae bacterium, assembly GCA_031408755.1. Classification (GTDB taxonomy): domain Bacteria; phylum Gemmatimonadota; class Gemmatimonadetes; order Gemmatimonadales; family Gemmatimonadaceae; genus JACMLX01. The sequence continues at coordinate 3,476 of JANNWU010000321.1, forward strand.
ATCGACTCGGGCTGTGAGTGTTGCAACCGACGACGGTGCGGGAAGACGAGTAACGAGTTGCGCCGGCACCAACGACGAATCCGGCACGGCGGTGAAGTTGATCAAGCGAATTGCAGCCTTTCCGCGCGTATTGATGCTCTCAACGCGAGAGAATCCGTCCACTCGAGACATCGCAAAAATTCCGTTGCTCTTCTGCGTGATCCCACTCACGCAGGTGTACTCGGAATGCGTGTATAAGCGTCGCTCGTCAAGTGACCAAGTACCCTGCTCCCATCCGGTGCAGCCGTCGCGAGAGACCGCGACGCGATTGCCCGTGGCATCAACGCGATAGCTGGCGACAACTGAATCGCCGCGCACGGTCATCATCTCAACCACGTTCAACGAATCGGTTGGGACGATGCACATCATTGGCCCATTCACGCCACCAGTAGATGTGGCCCAGCAACCTAGATACGCACTCCAGAAATCATACGAGATTGGCGCCGCTGTCTGTTGTGCACTCGCTGGCAACGCGACTGCAAAAATCAGCGCCGCACTCAATGCACTTCTACGGTATGACGAAGACATGAGATGATCCTAAAGTTAGTAGCGCACGGAGAAACCCATCGTGGCAGCGGTGCCCGAGAGGTCAATATTCTTGAAACCGACGAAGTCACCCGCCATGCGCGCACGCGATGAGGTGTACCGCAAATCGCCATTTAGGAACAGGCGCTTCGACACACCAAAATCGGCAGCGACATTCACATAGCCCATCGGCGCCCAACCTTTGTCACCCAACGACTGGTTGAACACGTTTAGCGTCTTGAAATCCACAAAATCACCGCGCTGCGTGAACGAATACGCAATTGCGCCAGCGCCCGCACCGACCCACGGCGTCAGACGGTTTGGAATAAACGCAAACTTTCCGAATCGCTGACCGGTTGAGCGGAGCGCAAACCGAAATCCGGCCGAGATTGGTAAACGCCGCAGTCGAGTGGTCTGCTGAATTGGAAGGTCGTTGTTATCGATGTATCTCCGGAACTCGGACGGAGTTTCGCGCACAGCAGATCCGCCGGACAGCACGAACTCTGTGCGAGGGTTAAGCCGAAATCCGATATCCGCTTGCACGCCCGCGGCGGCAAAATCGCTTTTGGAGAGCGTGAGTTGCGTGGTCGCAAACTTGTACAAGTCGCCGCCGGCCATGGGGCGATCGTAGCCACCGCGAATGGTCAGGCTGATGACAGGGGTGCTGAACAGAAAACCGTCGCCGCCGCCGGCCATTTGCGCCAACAGCGGCAGGGGTGCGGACAGCGCCACGAACAGCAGGAAACGTCGTCGCAAACCACCGGCGTTGTCCGCCAGCACGACCCGTGAAACGGTCCGAGACTGCAGGGAGGGCGGAAAGACCATGATGTCTCCTGGGGTGGCGCGACTATACCATCGAAATGGTAATGGAAGAGTACCAGTTCCGAGAGGGGGAGTTCCGCCTTTGCGACGCGCCAGCGCGGTCCCGTACTCCAGTCGAACCCACCGGTCGTTTACATCACGGCAATGCCGGGCGGGTCAGCGGCAGCAACCGACCGCTCACATCATGGCGCTATCCGGTGGATTGGCGGCTCTGAGCGACCGCTCACATCATGGCGCTATCCGGTGGATTGGCCGCGCCAACCGACCGCTCATACCACGGCGCTATCCGGCGGATCAACCGCGCCAGCCGACCGCCCTTCGCGATGCAGCGTTCGGCGCAACACAAACTCGATCTGCGCATTCAAACTGCGCAGATCATCGTTCGCCCAGCGCTGCATTGCATCAAGCAGCGCTGGGTCAACGCGTAAGAGGAACGACTTCCGCTCTGACACCGGTCAGTGCCTACTGGTAAATTGAGCCAGCGTTCAGCACTGGCTGTGCGCTGCGTTCGCCGCAGAGCACCACGAGCAGGTTACTGACCATTGCCGCTTTACGCTCTGGATCAAGTTTCGCCATGCCGCGCTCCTCGATCATTTTGAGCGCCATATCGACCATTCCGACGGCGCCTTCCACGATTTTTGCGCGCGCCGCGATCATGGCCGACGCTTGCTGGCGCTGCAACATCACGCTTGCGATCTCCGCAGCATACGCCAAATGACTCACTCGGCTTTCGATCACTTCCACGCCCGCTTTCGCAAAACGCTCGGTGAGCTGAAAGCTCAGTTCATTCGCGATTTCATCGGGATTGACTGACAGCGACACTTCGCCTTCCGTGTGCGCGTCGTACGGATACTTACTGGCCAGTGCGCGCAGGGCCGACTCGCTCTGCGTCATCACATATGCTTCCACATTTTCAACTTCAAACATTGCTTCGGCGCTATCGATCACACGCCACACCACAATCGCGGCAATCTCGACGGGGTTTGAGTGCATATCGTTCACCTTCAGTCGCTGCGTCTCAAAATTTCGCGCGCGCAAAGTCATGCGCTTTTTAGTGAAAAACGGATTCGCGAAAAACAATCCTTGGCTCTTCACGGTGCCTTTATAAGTACCGAAAAGCTGAAGGATCTTTGCCTCATTAGGCTCGACGGTAAAGAGCCCTGCCGAGAGAAATATTCCCACGAGAATTGCGAGTACGCCCAGTCCAACGGACCACAATGATCGATCAACAATTCCGGACCAGATGAGCCAGCAGCCGCCGAACACACCAGCAAGAAGCAAAAACAGCATTGGAAGGCCTGGGGCGGCCTTGCGGACGATTTCGCGAGTCATCGTGTAGTCTCAGGGTGAAAGTGACATCGATATGATATCATCCTGATATACGAAGGATCAAGAGGCCGGTTTCAGAGAGCGTTGCAACGCGTCACACCGCCCAAAATCGGCGTGCGCAGCGCTGCCGCGCCCGCCGAACCACTCGGTCCAGAATCGCTGCGCGTCCCCGTCGCGCTGCGCCTCTTCCCGTTTGCCGCTGTCTACTCGTCTTCCCCGATCAGCCCGTTCACGAGCAGGTCTTCACGGAGCGCTTCGCCAAGCTGTGCCGGACGGCGGAAGTACCACCATTGCCACTCCGGCCGCCAGCTATTCGTGTCGGCCACGTCATCACCCCACACGCAGGTGCATGGCACTGTCGCGACGCGAAATCGCGCGTCGGCACCTTCGACCTCGGCGGCTGCGGTGCGCTTGTCCTCTTCGTCAGCAGCGGCAAGTGCGCCGGCAATGATGTCGCGCACATCCATGTCGTTCAGCCATTCATCCAACGACTCATCGTGGTTTCCGGATTCAACCGCGTCGACAATGCCGCCCCACTGC
>JANNWU010000322.1:0-4378 GCA_031408755.1 Gemmatimonadaceae bacterium
GTGCGAATGTTCAGCAGTTCAATCTGCGCTTGCCGCACCTGCTGATCGGCCTGCATTGTTTGGATCTGCAGATCTGGATTACTGAGTTCCAGCAATACATCGCCAGCCGCGACCATTTTGCCGGACTCAGATGCGAGTCGCTCGACGCGGGCGCTCGCCTGCGCGGTAATAAATCGAATGTGTTCTGGTACCAGCGTTCCTGGTCCGCGAACTTCGCGCACGACGTCTCCCTGACGCACACTGTCGATCAGCACAGCCGACCGTTCAATAGACTGCGCGGCCGGTTCGAGTCGTGAGAGATACACTGTGATCAGCGCGACAGTGACAACGCTTGCAGCGATGATCGCATTGCGGCGCGTCTTCTTTGGTGGCGTGCGGACGATATCCACGTGTCAGAGAGTCAGTCGTAACGGAGCGCGAGCATCGGATCGACGCGCGCGGCACGGAGCGCTGGAACCAATGCAGCGGCGAAGGCTACCATCGTCAGCATGAGCACTGCACTGATGAGCGCGACCGGATCATGTCCCTCAAGTTCATAGAGTTGTGAGCGTGCCACACGTCCGAGACCCAGTGCGGCCGCGATTCCGATACTTCCACCAATGAGCAGCATGACGCCGACTTGTTTCATCACAAGTGCGCGAATGTTGCTGCCGTCGGCACCGAGCGCCATTCGTACGCCAATTTCTCTGGTTCGTTGCTGCACTGAGAACGAGAGGACACCGTACAAACCAACGCCCGCCAGTAACGTCGCAAGCATCGCAAACGCCGATGACATGATGGAGATCATGCGTTCGAGAAAGATGTTCTCACGTACTTGTTGGGGCATTGTTTTCAGATTCTCGATTGGGAGCGCCGGATCGATTCGCTTGATTGTCGCTCGCAACGACGTGAGAATCTGTGCTGGCGGCAAGGACGTTTTGACGTAGAAATGAAGCCCGCCAATATTCGCATCTTGTCGCCATGGTAGGTAGTACACTGGCGGCACGGTGTCTTTGACATCGCTGTACTTGACATCAGGCACGAGCCCCACAATCTGTACATTCAGCGTATCGTCACTCTCCGTTCCCATGAACTTCCCGACCGCGTTGCTCCCAAGCTTGAACTTCTTCGCGAACGCCTCATTCACGACTGCGACGCGTTGCCCGCCCAACAGATCGGCAGCGCTAAACTCTCGGCCGGACTTCAATTGGACACCAAGTGTCTTGAAGTAGTTGGTGCCGATGGCGTTAAACCGCGAACCGCAGTCCACGTCTGGCCCACACGGATAACCCTGCACATGCGCGTCATTTCCCCAATTGTGCCCACTGAGCAGCGGTACCCTGCCGCTTGTGACGGCGGTGACGCCTGGGATTGCTGCGAGTTCTTGCTCGACACGCGTAAAGAGCACTGCGCTACGCGCACTGTCGTAGCCAACGCGCTCTGGTACGACCTCAAACGTCGCAATCTCGCTGACCTTCACGCCAAGATCGACGCGGCTAATGTTCACGAGACTCTTTAGAAACAAGGCGCTCATAATGAGCAATCCCATCGAGAGTGCGATCTGCGTCGTCACAAGTGCCGAGCGAAATCGCGTCGCCGATCGTCCGCCGGCAATCTGACCAGCGCCAGCGCGGATGGTGCTGATGAGATCACCGCGCGTGCTGTGCAGTGCCGGAAAGAGGCCGAAGAAGAACCCTGTGCCAACGCTCAGCAGCGCAGAGAAGATCATCACTGCGGGGCTGATGCCGAATGTCATTGTGGCGGCAGCTTGGGGCGGCAGAATCGCCATTACACCATTGAGTGTCCACTGCGCGACGAGCAGCGAGGCAAGGCCACCGGCGAGTGCGAGCATCACACTTTCGCTGAGCAACTGCGTCACCAAATGGCGCCGTGTTGCGCCGAGCGCAAGCCGCACACCCATTTCCGTCGCGCGCCGCGCGCCGCGGGCCAGTAACAGATTGGCGATGTTCGCGCACGCGATCAGAAGTACTACGAATGTGACTGAAAACAGCAGAATGATTGGTGTCTTTGCTTCACGGTCGATGCTGCTCTGACCGCGCGCACCGGGGGCGAGTACAATCTGTTTCTTTCGGAAACTCTCCATCGTTTTCTCACTCATCCCTTCCTGCAACGCCGCTTCGACGTCGTTCAGGATTGGTGAGTAGATCGCGTTGATTGACGCTGTGGTGGTGGCATGTGAGGCGTCAGGTTTGATACGGCCGAAGAGATAGATCCAGTAGTTGCGACGGTCCTCCCAGCGCGTGAATCCTTCGATCGCGCCGCGCATCGAGATGGGAACGTAGACCAGCGGTCGAGCGCCAGTCGTGGTGCCTTCAAAACCTTCAGGCGCGACGCCGACAATTGCGTATGACTTTCCATTCAGTACGACGGACTGGCCAACTGCCGCTGGATCGCTGCCGAAATTAGCCTTCCAGAATGCGTGACTGATCACCGCAACGAAGTTGGCGCCGGTCACTTCGTCGTCGGCGACGGTGAGCAGTCGGCCGAGTGCAGCGTTGATACCGAGGACTGGGAAATACGACCCGCTCACCATCACGCCTTCACCCGTCAGCGGTTCATTGCGAACACTGATTGAGAAGCTGGTGAGTCGGTGTGCAGCGATTCCTGAGAATGCGGAGGGTGCCTTTGCGAGGTCGCGAAACATTGCATAGCTGTAGACCTCATCGCATCCGCCGGCTTGGTTGCAGGAGTTTGAACCTGGCGACGGCCCAAGAGTCTTGAAGTTGGCGAGTCGTTCGGGCGCGGCGACCGGCAGCTTTCGCCAGAGGAGCTGCTCAAAGAGCGAGAAGATCGCGGCGTTCGCGCCGATACCAAGCGCGAGGGAGAAGACGGCGATCGCGGTGACGATCGGCGTTTTCAGCAGCATCCGCGCGGCGAGTCTGATGTTGCGCATCATCGCAGTGAGGTTCGTCGGGACGCAAGCGAATCAGGGGAGTGCGCTCGCTTGGCGACGAGAACATGCCCCCGTCGCGTCGGTGCGTACGGGCAGCCGCGGCGCTTGTTTCAGCGATGGGGCAGTATCGCTTTGCGCGACGGATCGCCTCCGTCAGCGCACCTGCACCGAGCCGCTCAGCCGGTGATAGCCCGTTGCCGATTCCCAGATGTTTGCGTTCGCGAGTCGCAACGCGTAGTCGGGGCGCGCTGCCAGAGACGGCTCCGCATCTGGAAAATGCAGAAACATCGCGTATGCGCCCGCACTGAGATTCTCTGGCACACTGATCACATCGTCGAGCGTGATTGGTGCGCCCGGCAGCCAACGCCGGACGTCATGCGGCAGTGCGACTCGCGCTTCTGTACCGGTGGCCTGATTGCGGAGCACGAAAAATATCGGCCGGGCATTGTACGCCGCTGCGAAACCATCATTCTGGATTGACCACTGCAGTCGGAATCTCTTCCCACTTCTGACTGTCGAGGTTCGCGCGGCCGAGATCAGGCGCAAACGATAGCCGAGCCTGCGCTGCACTTCAGGCATGCATCCGTCTTGGCGCCACCGCGCGTTTACTCCGGGATGATATGCCTCGTTTAACACGCTGTATCGCATGCGGGCCAGATCATCGAGGGCGTTGGTGCAGCCGATGTAGGGCTGTGCGTCGGTTGAATCGTTGCACGTCTCGCCGCCTTGCGGCAGATACTGATTGTCAGCGCGGAGAAATGCTTTTTCTTCAGCGATGACGCGTGGATCATTGGAGCTGTACGTGCCCCAGTCAGTTGCCGATGCAAGAAAGCAATCGTTGTGCGCACCAACGCGCGCGCGCGCCGTGCCGCTGAAGGCTTCATCCGAAGTCAGCGCCGCATTCCCTAGCAGCTGCCGCTTCTGCCACGGAGTTCGCACCGCCAACAGACGGCTGGTGGGAAACTGCTCCAACTCACGTTCGAGAATAGCGCGTGTGGCATCGTTGGTGAGCTGGCCGGGACCAATTAATACATTGGTCGAACTGTGCCATTCACCCCAATACCCAATGAAGCCGGCTTCGATGAAGGAGATGACGTCGGCATTCGCGCGCAACACTGCACCAATCTGATCGATGTGTTGCAGAACCACAGCGAGTGGAGCATCCGGAGCATCACCAAAGTTGTAGGCAAAACGCGGGATAACTTTGATGCCTGCAGTGCGTGCCGCAGTGAAGATATGCGTGATCGTGTCGAGCACCGTTTGGGGCAGCGCGCGATCGCGCAGATCCGACAAAATGGTATAGACGCGCACGACAGACATACCGCTGTCACGCGCGCGCCGAAAATCGTTCGCATCGATGTTGACCCAGCTCTGGCGCTCCGGGAATCTCGCGACCCGTTGAATGTAGAACCCTCGGTCCGGATTGGCGAAATTCGTATCACTGGATTCGAATATCTCTTTTGGCGCATCAAGACGAATCGAAGC
>JANNWU010000323.1:0-9331 GCA_031408755.1 Gemmatimonadaceae bacterium
GCCCCATGCTGCTGCCACTCCGAACGGTGACGAGGTGTTTGGAAGCGTGGAATTCCACAGATTCTTCGTGACACCGTCCTCGGTCGTGTTACCAGCTCCAGTCCAAACGATGAAGCCGTCGCGGTTGGTTTGAAATGCTAAACCGCTACCGCACTGGCTCTGAAACGATCCAGGCAATTGGCTGCAATTCCGCACAAACTTACGCCCGTACACAGTGCCGTATGGCACACCCTCTTCCACGCGAAAGAAACCACCGGCGCCTTGCGCACCAGTCCCAAAGTTGTACGCGGGAACGTTCAACTCCGTGACGCGTGAGCGAATTCTGTCGAACGTCATGCGCGCCGTGTACGACAAGTTCTTTCCCGTGTAAACCGGCATGCTCAACGACACTTCAAGCGCCGTGTTCTGCAGCGTACCGGCGTTTGTCCACTGGCTGGTAAACCCTGATGCAGCAGGTAGGGGTGGCTCGAGGATCTGATCGGTGACGCGCGTCTTCGCGTAGGTGATGTTGCCACCGAGTTTTTTAAACAGCTCAAAGTCTGCGCCATACTCAAACTCACGGGAAACTTCGGGACGCAGATTGGGGTTGCCGAGCACACCAGGCACGACAACGCCGGCTGCATTGAGCGTGAAGGTTTCGTATTGTGCAGAGAATCGTGGACGCCCACCAGCGGTGCCGTACGATGCGCGGAACTTCAACTCGCTCACCTGCGGCAAGAACCACCATGGCTCCTGTGTCGCACGCCAAGCCACAGAGGCGCGACCAAACGTCTGCCAACGCTGATCAGAACCAAACAACGACGATCCATCGCGACGCATTAGTGCGTCGATGATGTAGCGATCCTTGTACTCGGCGTTCACAGAACCAAAGAAGCCAACGCCCTTGATCGTTTGCTGAAACGACGAGCCTGATCGCGTAGTCTGCAAGGTATTCTCAATCTGTGGCACGCCCTGCTGCGCGAGGTTCGTTCCGAGTGCAATCACCTCATCGAAATTCTGCTCTTCGGCGATGTACCGAACCGTGTAGCGCGTTCGCATGTCATTGAATGGCGTCCAGCGCGCGGTGGCATTCAAACTCGCGTTATACGACTGTCGATTCGTGTTGAAGCGGAACACATTTCCTTCATTGACGGCAGGGTTCGCCGTTGTTGTGCGAAACCCTTTATCAGTGTTCTGGCGACCGATCGCACGACTGTTGTCGAAGGAGAAATTTCCCTCAAAGTCCAACCATGACAGCGCAGCATACCGCGCGGTGGCTCCTGCCAGAAAACGATCTGTGATGTCAAGACGGTCAACGTTTTGCAATGTTTGCAACGCGTTCTCGTTCTGCGTTCCTGCACCCTGCAGGTTGCTGCGAACAAGAATACGACCAAGGCTGTCTTTACGCGTCAGGTCCACTAATGGTGGCGTGCGTGTCAAGCGGAAAAATGCACCACCGCCATCTTCCTGATTGAAACCGTCCTTGTTGGAACGACTGAAGAACGTGTTCGCACTGAACGTAAACTTTTCATTCACAACCTGATCAACGTTCAACCGCAACGACGTGCGATCAAAGCCGTTCAGGAAGCGAATCGTACCACCCTGATCAAGGCGGTTGACGCTACCAAAGAACGTGGTCTTTCCGAAGCGGCCTGTGACGTCAAGGTTGTTGATCGTTGTCGGCTGTGGCTGAAAGAGCTGGTCTACTGCGTCGAACGTCTGTCCCGGCCACTGATTCGCTTGGAAGTTATTGCGCAACTGCGCACCCTGCGAGCCTGCGCCCGGATCAAGCGGAAAACCAACGGGATTGAGCGCGAAATCGCCGCCACCTTGATTGATGCGCAACGCTTCGCGCTGATAGTTCACGCTGCCGTAGCAACCGAACGTCATACCGGGCACGGCCGGTGCGGAAGTGGTGCACAACCGCGTGCCGGTTTCGTCGACAAACAAACCGTGGCGCTGCGCAATATCGATACGACGCTCTAGGTCACCCGTACCAACTTCGCTCCGGAAACCAAACTTGATCGCGTTCTGCGGCGCAGACTTGCCCGTGCGCGTGGTGATCTGAATGACGCCGTTACCAGCGCGTGCACCATACAACGATGCCGCCGCGGCGCCCTTTACCACTTCAACCGCTTCGATGTCTTCCGGATTCAGATCCGGCAATCCGCCCGTGATGATGATGCCGTCAACTACGTACAGCGGCTCTTGCGAGCGACCCGACGCGTTGATTGATGTCGGTGCGCGCAAAATCACGCTCGGCGAAGCACCTGGGCGACCTGACGCGCTGACGATCTGCGCACCGGCCACCTTGCCCTGCAACTGTGTGAGTGGATTCACCGCGACAACGGGCATCTGATCAGCCGTCACGCGTGAAATTGCGAATGGCGCTTTCGTCTGTTCAGTGGCACCGGTCACGCCGGTCACAACCACTTCACTCAAACGATTGACGTCAATCTGCAAATCAAAATTCTGCGTGATCACACCCGGGCGCAACACAATCGACTTCGCGTCAGGACGCTGACCAATGGAACGTGCGCGCAGCAGCACCGTCCGACCGTTCACGCGCGCGCCAGGCACGGTGAGGGTAAAGTTGCCTGCAGCGTTCGTACCGACGGACAACCCCAGTTCTGTGATGAAGACGTTAGCGCCTTCGATCGGGCGACCCTGTTCGGTCGCGACCCTGCCTTGAATGGTTGCATTCTGCGCCTGTGCCACCACTGCTGTTCCACCCAGCAAAGCGATGACCGCGACGGCGCGTTGCAACCGTACCCACAACGAACGTGTCATAGATGGGACTCCTGAGTCCTGTCATGCGGGGAAGATCCGTCGGCTGGTGAATCCGCATTCGCGAACGAACGCGTCACCCCGGCAGCCGACCGCCCGGGGTGGAACTTTGGTACCGTTGCCACGTAGTACGTCACGTGGCGACTGCGAAAGCACGCCCCGAATACGAGAGCAGCTCGTAACGTTCTGTGCTTAGCTGTACGACGTGTGAGGTCCCACGGATGAGCGTACTCCACCCGTAGTAATGTCCATCAGTTTGCGATCCGCGATGATGAAAGCGCGAGATCGCTCGCGTTTTCTCCGCCGCAGGAAGTAGCGGACACTAGGGGAACGCGCGCGTCGATACAAGTGGCGGTGAATGACGCGCCGCTGACGCAATCACCCAGCCATCGTATCGTCGGCCTAGCTGTCGAGCCTGTTTCGGGCTCGATCCGTGGGGCGGAGCGTATCGCCGCGGCCCGCGAGCAGCTCAGACAGCACCGCAGCGACCCGCCTGAGAGCCGCCGGCTTCCGGAGAATCACATCCGCGACGGCAGACTCAGCCGGGAAATCATCGTCGCCGGTGAGCATCACAACCAAGGGCGCATCCGCGCCGCGCCGCTTGAGTTGGGCCAGCAAAGTCCAACCGCTCAACCCCGGCATATTGGCGTCGAGCACTGCCAGCGCGGGATGGACCTCGTCGATCATTGAGGCCGCCAGCACGCCATCCCGAGCCAGATGCACCTCATAGCCCGCAGCTTCCAAGTATGTCTGGAGCACATCGGCCATCTCCGCATGGTCTTCCGCAACGACAATCCGGGGCCTGACGACAGGCACCGAATCCGGCGTAGCAGCCACGGCCACCCCTGAGGGCACCGACAGGTCAGACATGAGCGGGAGGATGGCAGTGGGGGCGAGGGAAGATCGAGGAGGTGAGGTTAGTTCAAGGGTATGGTTGCACCAACTGTGCCGGGGGCGCGGATTGGGAGGACGAGCGCTGCGGACTCCGATGCACAACGACCCGTCCGGCAGGTGCCGAACGGGTCGCGAGATCCTGCCTCATCGAATAACGCGCTGAAATGGGGACGGGCTCGGTCCGGCTACCTACCAGACTTTCCCCGAGTCCAAGCCGCAATAACACCACAACCGTTTGATCTGCCCGAGAACTCAAGAGGGAGACTTCCAACGCCGGTATGGACTTCGACCGCGTCGATCTCATAGACGTCAATGAAATCATCGATTGAACTGTTCGTCAGCACGTTCATGAAGATTCCGTCCAAATAAAACGCCATCTGACATCGTCCGCGTCCGTATATCTGCCGCCTTCCGTTTGCATCGTTTCCGCTCACGACACCAGAAAAACGATTCATGAGGTCCGTCACGCGCAGCGGATTCCGATCTGCAAACTGATCTCGCTTCAGAAATTAGCCAGAACCCATTTGCTTGCGCTCATAGATGCCAGGAAAGCTTTGCATTGCCCGCGCTGATCCCTCGGCTTGCACCGTGACGCGGCTCAAGCGCTGTCCCAGAGCTTCCATGGGAATGTCAATTAAGACCGCATCAACGGCGCTAATACTTGTTGCAAAACGCCGCGGTGCAAAACCAACGCGCAGACGGCGCAAAAGACGAGATCTGTGCGTGCAAATTGGCCAGCGCTCTGCGTTACGCACACGCGAAAGGAGAAATCATCCAAACGTGGTCGGCCAGCTTGGTCGGTGTCAGCAAAGGGTCTCAAAAAATCCGTGCTTGGTTCAGCCAGCAGGGGTAACGGCCGCGCACCGGCATGGAGTGGAAACTTGAATTTTTGAGAAGTTGCGGTCGACGGTTTGACGACTGCGCAGTTTGGGCGGAACGGAGAGCGTGCCGACTAATGAACTCTTTGCGCGGGGTCTGTCCAAGCGATGTTCGATGCAGACTCGTCAGGACCAACGCAATCGTGACGCGCAGTTGACGTTTTCAATCTTGCTGATTCTACAAATTGCATTCACGTTCGGAATGTCCACGCACTAGAACGATTGCTATCGAGTCGAACCCTTGGGGAGGCGTCCAATGCGGAAAGCGAACGGTACGAATCAAGTCGTGATCGCGCTCATTTTTCTTTTTGGATTAATTGGCTGTGCACCCGACGTCGCGGCGCCTGAGTTGGAATTGGCTTCCGTGGCGTTGACCCTGTCGAATGATGGGCAGGACTGCAGTACGTACCTTGAACCACCACCGGAATGCAGCGGCGACCAGGGGAACGGAGGAGGCGGAACCACGAATCCATGGCAGGCAACTGAGATTCTCCCCGAAAGTGCGCCAGCAAATCCTACCGAAAAGCAGACCTTTTTCGTGCAAGGCTATACCCTGACACTTGATAATGCATTCATCGTTCCGGCAAAACCCTGCGAGGTAATTCGGCAGTCTGCTGATGTCGTTCTATACCACAGACATGGGATCCAGTCGTACAGCGTTTCGGCAAAAGTCGCAACGTGTTTTATGGCGCCGGATAATGAAGCCGGACGAATTCTTCATGGTGCCCGTCTGTTTGTTTCATACGAAGGCGGCGAGGGACCATTCAACTTAGGCTTCTCCGACGCATCGTTTCAAGCAAGGGCTGGTGAGTTCGAAGTTCCGAAGAATGGGCGTGTGACGATTGAGGCGGTTCCAACGAACGGTTCTTGTATCTTTGACAGCTGGAATGTCAGGGGAAGAATGATTTATAAGGCAAAGATCGTTCTGGACGCGTCGGTGCCAATCGGCGCCGCAGAGGCGAGGGTGCGATGCGACCGAACCACCGCGCCGCTGATATAGTAGCGAATCGCGTGATTCGACTTTGAACCGATGATGCAAAAACAAGTGCTCTCGCGCTACGCCTAGAAAGTGGTGCCTGCGAGTGTCAATCTCGCTGAGACTGTTCGTAACGCGAGGTTACAGCTTCATCGGTTCAGGCTCTTTTGAACTTTAAGTCTCTATGACTCTGCGAAGATCTTGCAGACTTTACGAGAGCAACAGCTGATGGATCACTCGAACCTCGACTGTGTTGCGTGCGAGAGTATTCAAATTCGACCCAGACTTACTTCGGCGACTCGAGTCCTTAGTAATGCTCGTGCGCGGCAAGCAGACTCTGAGTCGCCAAGTGGGCAGAATTAACTCGCTGCGCAATTCGCGTAAAAGCATCACCGTACGAACACAGCGACCCGTTCGGCTTCCGCCAAACGGGTCGCTGTGTTTACACGGAGCGACGATCTTGTCTTATGGCGTCGCCGTAACCTGACCTCGGATCTCTCCGCCACCAAACTTCCGCGTGTGCATGTTCGCATACGCAGTGCCAGCATTCATACGCACGAGCAATGAATCCCACGTGTATGGTGCGACAAAGAAAGTACCCGCTCTCGTAAACCGACCAACGCGAACAACCCCGTTGATACCCGTCGCGGTACCCGCCCCCGGCGCGCGCGAGAGCTCGGTTGGAAAGAACCAAACCATGATCGGTCCGTTGGCCCCGGCGGCACCCGCATGGATGTGCGCCATGGTGATCGAGTCAGTCGGAGCCGTCGTGGAAATTGTGTACAGGATGCTGACGCTGTCCTCCTGCGTCAGATCCATTTTACCGGCTGCCGTCGTCGTGACTGACGGTACCTCATTGGTACCAACCAGTGTTGCAGAGAATTTCTTCTGTGCGGGTCGAAGGCTTGAGAACTCGGGATACGTCTCTCCGCAACCGTTTACTCCTGCCACGACAGCAACAAGTGTAGCGGCTCGAATCAAGTGCGTCTTCAGAAGATTATTCATGGATTTCTGTCCAAGCATTGGGTGAAGTTCACATTGTTCGTCTCTTGAAATGGCACTGGGAAGTTCACATCAACTCCGTATGCACCACCCTTGAAATACGTCCCCGTCGGAAAGACTGCTTCGGAATTGCGGCCAATGTGTTTGATCAGTCGACGCATGTCGCCGAGGCGATGTCCGGTAAGGAACAACCAGTAGGCGCGCTCCTGAAACACTTGATTAATCTGATCGGCCTGTGTGGCCGGAGCCACAAGCGGTGGAAGAACGGCGACCGGAACATTGAGCAGCGATGTCGATGGACCAGGCGGCGCAATGATCAGCGTTGCGATGTTCGCGCGAAGAGCGTTCAGGATGGGAAGGTACGCCCCGCCGCTACGCGCAAGATTCTCCGCCTCAATCAGGCGCGCCTCAATCCCATCTGCGAAACTTACGGTTGCAGACCTATTTGAATATTTCGTCTGCACAAACATCGGCGTCGATCCATCGGCTCCAACGCTTGGAGACAACGCAACAACATTGCCGCGGCCCCGGGGAGAAAACACGCGTACATCGGCAGTGTCGAGCCTGTATCGTAACCCGGTCCCGCCTTCCACTGCCGAGACAGAGAAACGAGGAAAGTTTAGCGTAGGCAAAAAGATGCCGTTGTTTTGCCGAGCGGTGTTCTCGCTGTGAAACAGCGCGAATCGGTAAGTAGTTGGCACAAGGCTCACGGCAGCCGCAGCATCGACAGGCCGATTGAGATTCAGCAACGCCCTGCCCCTGCCAACCCGAATCAAGTTCACGATACTCGCGTTCGCACTCGCCGTAGAATCCAGTCCGACCACTGCGGAATCCAGCTTTGCAAGTGCTCGGGTGAATAGCTGAACGCCAGTCTGCGGCGTGCCAAGTGTGAACTCCGTCGTGCTGACGTCGAAATCAGAAATTGGCACACCGTTGCAGTACATCTCGGCCAGCAAAATGTACGTGAAGCCGGCGATCGCTTGCGTCTCGGAACGTTGCGGAGAATCCGCGAGCAGCTTGTAGTAGAGAGCACTGGTGCGATCTGCTGTTGCGCGAGCACGCTGCAAGTTGTTGTAGATCGTGCTCAGCGTGGCATTGATCGGATTGATGTTGCGCTGGTCCATCTCGCCGCGAGTCGGGAAAGTTTCTGCCCAAGTAAATTCATCGCCGAGCAGTGCACCCTCTGTGATCACGCCGTCTTCACCACCCGCACCCATTGCCACCTGCAAGTCGGAAATGGTTGCGTTGCGAAGCGTCGGCAGAACCGATACGTCGACAAGTGAATTGGGTGGCGCGACATCCGGATCCTTCACCGCCAGCGTCTTGTCGATATCACACGCGGACAATAAAAAAGTGGCACCCGCAAGGAGGGCTCCAACGGATCGCCGCGATGACTGTAAAAGAAATGTCATGGCAGTCTCAGAAGTTAAAGTTTACGCGAAGCGTATAAGAACGCCCGGGTGGATTGGTCAGAAAGTCGGATGTACCGAAGTTTGCGCCTGGATTCGTGAGCACTTCGGGGTCAAAGCCGGTGTAATCAGTCCAGAGACCGAGGTTTCTGGCGGCAAGCGTCACCGTCAATCCACCGCTCTTGAGAATGCGTGCGGCTGCGGCTGGCACAACCCAAGTCATCGCAACTTCAGACAGACGGACAAAACTCGCATCTTCGATGTAACCATCGCTCGTGCCCATGGCCCGCGCCGCTGACTTCACCTGATCGGAGAGTGGAGCACGGATGTCCCAAAAATCGGGACCATTCGCGAATCCGCCGTTGTTACGAAACTCACGAGTGTTGTTGTACAGCTTTGAGCCACCGCGATAGTCAACAAGCATCGAGAATTGCAGATTTCTGTACACGTTCATCAGCGACTGAAACGATACGGTGCGCGTCGGAAGCGGATTGCCGAGGTATTCAAGCGAATCTGATAGAAGAATTTCGCATGGACCACCGCCAATGCGAATCGGGTTCGCAAGTCCACCGTATGCCGGACAGTTGACGCGGCTGATGATTCCGTCGCTGTTGAGATCAGAATAGCTCAAAATCTTTCGCTGGAAATACGCTCCTGCGGGGTACCCGGCGCGAAACTGCTGCGTTCCTAGGATGATTGGTTGGATCACCTGGTTGCCGATGGTACCGAGTTCACCGATTTTGTTATTAAACACTGTCGCTGTGACACGCTGAGAGAAGGAGAACGGCCGCGTCTCAACGAGCTTCACGTTGACCGTTCCTTCAAGACCCTTCGTCGTCATCTTCGATAGGTTCACATTCTGCGTATTCGCTACACCCAGCGATGGCGCAAGCACGCGGCCAACGAGCAAATCACGCGTCTCTTTTCGGAACGCAGTGAACTCGCCGTCAATCCGCCCGCCGGCGAGATTGAAGTCAATGCCGCCCTCGACTTCACGTGTAATTTCCGGCTTCAGCGCGGGGTTTCCGATTGGACCGCCGATCGTAGCCGCAGGAAGACTCGCTTCCGACGATGACCCATTTACGGCAACTGGATTGAAGAAAGTCTCGGACTGGCGGAACGTGGGCCGGTTACCCGCTTCGCCGATGGAGCCGCGGATTCGAAGCTGATCAATGAGCCCAAACTTCGGGAACCACTTCTCCTCAGAGATGACGTACGAGGAGCTGAAAGATGGATAGTAGACGAATTCGCGTGATTGTTCGCCGAACACACTGGAGTTGTCGAGACGAACGGCACCAGTGACGAAGAGCCGATCATTAAAAGCGACTGTCTGCTCGAGGACTCCGGCGATCGTCACGATCTGTGAATTCACTTCATTGACAGCGAAACGTGCGTTAGTTCCGTTG
>JANNWU010000324.1:0-12533 GCA_031408755.1 Gemmatimonadaceae bacterium
CACCACCAACTTGCGCGCGCGTGATGAACTCGTACTTGGCCAGCGTGCATCGACATGCGCTGCCAGCGCACTCGCGTCGGGAAACTTGCCACCATCTGGACCAATTCCAACAAAATCTGTGTCGCAGAATTTGCACACTGCAGTAGCGCGATCCGCCTCTCGTCCGGTCCACAAGTTGCAGCCCGCGAACCGCAGAAATACCGCCGGCCTGCCGCTCTGCGCACCCTCACCTTGCAGGGTATAGAAGCACTCTTTGACAGCATACGACATCAGTACAACTCCGCCGGCGTTACGGCATATCGCGTTGGATCGGATACGCCAGCTTCACGGAAACCTTTGTGCCGCAATTGGCACGCGTCGCAGTGCCCGCACGCCGCACCATCATCGCTGGGATCATAGCAACTGACGGTGCGACTGTAGTCCACGCCGAGCGTAGTACCCAATTCTACAATTTCGCGCTTGGTCATCTGTTGCAGGGGTGCACGAATGACGACGCGCGTGCGCCCCTCAACTGCGCTTGCAGTCGCAAGATTTGCGAGCGTCTCAAACGCGCTGATGAACTCCGGGCGGCAATCGGGATACCCAGAATAGTCCAGCGCATTCACACCAATGAAGATGTCGCTGGCGCCGAGTACCTCGGCGTAAGCCAGCGCGAACGACAGGAAGATTGTGTTGCGTGCCGGAACGTAGGTCACAGGAATGCCATGCGTGATCGCTTCAGCGCTCCGATCTTTGGGCACTGCAATGGACGCATCTGTTAAGGCAGAGCCACCAAAGCCGCGCAGGTCAATGTCGAGAACGGCGTGGCCGGCTGCGCCAAGGAGCGATGCAATTTTCTCGGCGGCGACGATCTCGTGCTGGTGACGCTGGCCGTAGCGAAAGGTCAGCGCATGCGCGGCGTAGCCTTCGGCAATAGCATGCGCGAGCACGGTGGTGGAATCCAGTCCACCGCTGAGCAGCACAACGGCTGGCTTTCGAGAGTGCGCGATATTGAGTGACGACATGGTTATGCCAAGGCTAACGGTCCCGGTCGGCCCCGGAAACAGGGGACCGGCAGCGAAAGCCACGCTGAGCTGCTCGCGGCGCGTGGACGTAGGGGTTTACGTGGCCGAGAGGCGTGCTGACCAATAGCAATTGTGGTGGTGGCGTGGCTCTTTTCATGATGGTCTATCGCCGCCTCACATTTGATTGCGGCGGCGGCTGACACTGCCTTGGCTCTCTTTCACAACTCTCGTTCATGACTCAGACACGGTTGGCGCGCGCTGCGGCGGCATTCATCACGATCTCACTCACCAGTTGCGTGAGCTTTTCGTCTGGAGGGCCGGCGCGACCGGCCGCACCAACGACCGGCACCGATGTGGTGCAGCGCATGTTTTCGCAGTACGAGGGGAAGTGGTTCCAAACGATGCAGTTCACACAGGAGAACACGCGGTACACCACACAAGGGCGCACGGAACGCAGCCAGTGGAAGGAGTATCTGCTCGTCCCGGGACGTCTGCGAATTGTGTTCATGCCGGCTGCTGGCGGAAACGGCGCCGTCTTCGCCGATGGCAACGTGTACTCGTTTGAAGGTGGTAAGCTCGCCCGCACAACACCGCAGATAAACATTCTGTTGGTGTTGACGGCCGATGTGTACGCGCAGCCAACGACGATGACCGTGCGCCAGTTAGCTGGCCTCGGCGTGGACATGACCAAGCTGCGCAGCGACACGTACAATGGGCGTCGCGTGTGGATCGTTGGTTCAACCGGCTCGTCCGACATCGGCTCCCCGCAGTTCTGGGTTGATGCGGAGACGTGGGTTGCGTTGCGCGTGATCGATAGGCCGGCGTTGGGCGGCAGCACAGGTCCGCGGCCGGCGACGGAATTCCGTTTGAGCGACTATCGCACGATTAGCGGTGTGCCTGTGGTACACGAAATTGGATTCTACCGTGATGGAACGCTGTTCTTTCGCGTGCAGTACACTGAAGTGCAACTGAACACGGCGCTTGATGCGCGGCTTTTTTCCTCAACGCAGTGGCGCATTCCCGGTCGTGCGCAGTAGACGCTAGTGCAAGGTTGTCATCGCAAGTTTTCGTCAGCGCCATCTGATTCACTGTCGACTCTTTAGCCCCAGTATTGTGATCCGTCTTCGAGTGTTGTTCACCGGTGCGCTGCTCGTACCACTGCTGGTTTCTGCGCAAATGACAGCGCGCCCATCGGTGCCCGCTGCCGAGTTACCCCGAACACACGCACCAAAGCCCACGACGCCAGCCATTACACCGGCTGATCTGATGACGCGGCTTTACATATTTGCCGACGATTCGATGCAAGGGCGCGAGACTGGCACCGAAGGCAATCGACGTGGACTTCGATACATCGAGAGCGAAATTCGGCGTTTAGGATTGCTGCCGATGGGTGATAACGGCGGCTATTTACAGGAGGTGCCGCTCGTGAAGCGTGGTTGGAATCCTGAGTTCACCGTCAGCGCCGCTGGTGCATCGCTCGTCGCATGGACTGATGTCATTCCGCTGCCGATTCGCGGCGCAAAGCCGCGTGATGTTAACGGTGCGACGGTGATCTTTGGTGGTACCGTAGAAGAAGCAACGAAGGCAATCACGTTTGAGCAAGCCGCTGGTAAGGTGATTGTCATTAAGTCGCCCGGCGGATTGAGGTTGCCGCGACTGGCGCCCGGAAGCGCGCTAACAAATGCCGCAGGGATTGCGCTGCTTGTCGGTGCGCCGATTCCAGCAAACTTTGTCGAGTTCTTCAAGACGCCAGGAATGTCGTTGCCAGATCGCGCGCAAGGTCCAACGGCAATGGGTCCGGCGTCGATGGTCTTGTCGGCAAAGGCAATTCTGGCAATTTTTGGTGCCGAAGCGAGTGCGTTGACGCCCGGTCAAGTAGGTAAAGCGCTGACGACCAACATGTCGTTCATCGACACACCTGCACCAGCGTACAACGTTGTTGCGATGTTGCCCGGTTCTGATCCAGCGCTGAAAGGGCAGTTCGTTGCCGTTGGTGCGCACAATGATCATGTTGGCTACAATCGCGCGCCGGTTGATCACGATTCCTTGCGTGCATATCAGCGTGCAGCGTGGACACTGGCTGGCGCGTACGCTGGCCTACCGCCGTTGAACGCGGAGCAACGCGCAACGATTCGCGTTAATGTAGACAGTCTGCGTCGCGCGCGGCCCGCTCGTATGGACAGCATTAATAATGGTGCCGATGACGATGGCTCCGGCTCGATGGCGGTGCTAGAAATTGCGGAGAACATGGCGCGCGCAAGTCAGAAGCCGCGCCGTTCCGTGTTGTTTGTCTGGCACACCGGTGAAGAGAAGGGGCTGCTCGGCGCAAATTGGATCAGCGAGCATTTTCCGGTTGCACGCGATTCGATCGTGGCGCAGATCAATATCGATATGATCGGGCGTGGTGATTCAGTGGACGTCAAGGGTGGTGGCCCAGGATACGTTGGTGTTGTCGGCGCGCGGCGATTGTCGAGCATGCTGGGGACAACCGTCGATTCGCTCGCGAAGTCGAGCAGGACGGCTGTTGCCTTGGATTATCGGCTCGACGCGGACGGACATCCCGAGAATATCTACTGCCGTAGCGATCACTATCACTACGCGCGGATGGGTATTCCGGTCGCGTTTTTCTTCACCGGTCTGCACGGCGATTATCACCAAGTGACTGATGAGCCGCAATACATCGACTATCCGAATTACAGCCTGATCACGAACTACATCAAGGATCTGTTGATTGCGGTTGGGAACGGAGCCAAGCCGATTGTTGACAAGCCGAAGCCTGATCCAAACGCACAGTGCCGACAGTAAGTCGATTGCGTTCGGCGCGTGCGCGCGGCGAGCCAGCCGAAGCGCCTCTTGAGCATTAGCTTGTAAGCGACGCGGCATCATCAGGTCCGATGACGCCGCGTCGTTGCATCTCACCCTCTTGTTCGCTATGTCGCACCTGCTCACAACCGATGCCCTGATCGGTCTGGCGACGCTCTCTGTATTGGAGATCGTCCTTGGAATTGACAACATCATCTTCATTTCAATTCTCGCGGGCGCACTGCCCAAAGAATTGCAACCGCGCGCACGGCGGCTCGGGCTGGCGGGTGCATTCGTAACACGCATGTTGCTGCTGTTCAGCATCACGTGGATCATGCAGCTGACGGTGCCGTTGTTTACGGTGCTCGGTCGCGGAATTACCGGCAAGGATTTGATTTTGATCGTCGGCGGGCTGTTCCTGATCGGCAAGGCCACCACCGAAATTCATGAGAAGCTGGAGACCGACGAGAAGGCTGCCGTCGCGGCGCAGGTAAAGAACGCGGGCAAGGGAATGGTCGCCGTGGTCGCGCAGATCATGGTCATCGATATCGTCTTTTCGCTCGACTCGGTGATCACAGCGGTTGGCATGGTTCCGAATATCGAGATCATGATTGCGGCAAACGTTATTGCGCTGTTAATCATGCTAGTTGCAGCCACGCCGATCAGTGATTTCGTTGATCGTCATCCGACGGTCAAGATGCTGGCGCTGTCGTTCCTGGTTCTCATTGGAACGAACCTTGTGGCAGAAGGCACCGGTTTCCACATCCCGAAAGGCTACACCTATTTCGCGATGGCGTTCTCGGTG
The DNA here is from genome assembly GCA_031408755.1 of Gemmatimonadaceae bacterium. Lineage (GTDB taxonomy): Bacteria > Gemmatimonadota > Gemmatimonadetes > Gemmatimonadales > Gemmatimonadaceae > JACMLX01. The sequence goes on from JANNWU010000324.1 coordinate 4,612, forward strand.
CTCACAGAAATGTTGAATATCAAGCTTCGGAAGAAGTCAGCATCGAACGAGTGATGCGATAGAGAGTCCGGAAATGCAAAGCGGGGCGCAGCGAGTTACTCGCTGCGCCCCGCTTCGTGTCTGCCAACTACGCCAGCTTCTTTCCGGGCGGATTCTTACTACTCGGCGCACGATTCAGCACGCGATTGTTCAGAGGCGTGACGGCGGTCACGCGGCGCGGTTCACCATTTGGGTGCGTTGGCGATACCAACTCTGGTCTATTGGAGACCATGAACTCTGCAGTGTGGCCGGGGGTGGTATTCACCGCACCACGTGTATCAACCAAGGCGCGCAATCGATTGCTACGGCCGTGTAATACTTGCGATGCGGCACTCATTTGCTGACAGGCTGCGCTCTGCTCTTGCGCCGAGGCATTCGCTTGCTGTGCACTGATGGCATGACCGGCGGCGTCCTTCGCCACCACCCCAAGCGACTGCTGCACGCTAGCCATCTGCGTTGAATTCTGTGCGGCAATCTGCGACAGGTTTGCTGCAGCGGCAACAGTACGCTCGGCAGATGCGCTGATGCTCTCGAGCGCCGTACCGACGTCGCGGCCGACGGTCTCAATCTCGTCAACCAATCCGGCGCTGCGTTGCATCGTGCTGACTGTTTCATTCACGCGGCCAGTGATCGCACTCGTCAGTCGCGCCACGTCGTCGGCAGCACGTTGCGCCGCTTCTGCCAGTTTGCGCACTTCATCAGCCACCACCACGAAGCCGCGGCCGGCATCACCCGCACGCGCCGCTTCAATCGCTGCGTTGAGCGCGAGCATGTTTGTCTGTTCAGCGATTCGCCCAACCGACGTGACGAACGTTCCAATGCCTTCGGTCACCCCATGTAGTGACTCTGCCGTTTTGCTGGCATTCTGCACCGAGGTGCGAATTTCCATCATCACGTTCATTGCGCGCGCGATGGTCTGCCGCTTTTGCATCGCTTCACGTTCGATCGACTCTGCCAGTGACGCAACTGAACTTGCTTCCTGCCGCACTTGTAGTGCGCGCTCACCGTTGACGGTCAATTCGCCGTCAATCTTCTTGAGCATGCCGACTTGATTCTCGGCGCCGCGCGTAACGTTCTCCATTACATGCGAAACTTCCGTAGCGGTATGCGCAATTCGATCTGAGACTTGCGACAGCTCGCTGGATGACTTGGCGAGCTCTGAGGCAGTGGCCGATGTTGCAGTCGCGAGCACGCCAAGCGACGCGCCAGCCTCATTGAGTGCAGAGGCGATACGTGAAAACTCGCCAGGCATGTCGCCAGTCGTTCGGGCATCGAACGCACCGCGGCTAAGCGCATCGGCGTGTTCCATCAACTGATGTAACGGGCGGTTGATCGACCGCAGCGTTGCACCAACCAGCAGTGTGCCAAGAATCAATACGCCACCAAAAACGAGCATGATCGCTAACGCTCGCTCTTCTGCTTCGCGCCGCATTTCAGCAGCGACAGATGTCACCTGCTGTTCGGTAAATGAGCCGAGCCGATCAATGCCGGCGAGAAGCTGCTTTACATCAGCGTCAACGCTTGATTCTTCTGAGTGCACCGATGCCGTGTCACCCATCTCTAAAAATCGATGCGCGCGCGTGTACTTGACCTCCACATCCGAAAGCGTTCGATCGACGCTCGCCACCAACGCAATGCGATCTGACTGACGCGACACTTGGCGATTCATGTCACGCGTAATGCGATGTGTTTGGAACATCAGTCGGCGGAACGTGTTCAGCGAAGCCGAATCGCGTTCGTAGGTGTAGTGACCTGCGGCCTGCACCTCTTCTGCCACGGCGGCCGACAACGCTGATGACAGCCGAGCATCCTGCCGCACTGCATCCAACGCCGCGCTGGCCGTCGTTGCTGACGACTGCAATGATCGGTAAGCAATGCCACCAGCGCCAGCCAGCAGGAGGGCGAGTAAGAGGAATGCGCGCAGCAGTCGGCTGCCAATTGTTCGCGCGACGATCATGCGCTTCACGTCGCCGGTCACTGAATCACTCCGAACGTGCGATTAGCGCCGTTGATTGTCAGGATGCTCATGCTACGGCCAACGGGATCGCCCGCAGCGGAAAATCGCATACTGCCACCCGCTAAACCACGCGAGTCATTCGTGGCGGCCAATGCTGCGCGCGTACCATCACGCGTGCGACCTTTGGCTGCGGCGCGCGCCAAGCCGATGGTCGCGTCAAACGAGAGCGCTGCGTACGCATCAGGCTCCACTTTGTATCGCTCGCGAAATGCAGCCACAAAACGCTTTTCATCATCGTGCTTTCCTGTGGCCGCGAAGGGAAGCGCGACTAACACATTGTGCGCCTCCAACATCATTTCGATACCGCTCCACCCGTCGCCAGCCATCACTGGTACCGTGATACCAGCGGCGCGAATCGCTTCCAGAACGGCGACGCCGGCAGACGACGTTCCCGAGACGAAGATGAGATCTGGTTGCTGACGAGCAATGGATGCGATGTTGACTTTGACGTGCGCACCAGTCGGATCGATTGGTTCAATTGCGACCGGTACGAGTTCAAGGCCTTCCAGAAACGGTTCCACCAATCCGCGTCCGTACGCCGTGTTGTCGTAGATCACGGCGACACGTCGTTTGCCGAACTGCGTGCGAACAAGTTCACCAAGCTTTCGACCCGTCATTGAATCGCTTGGCATGAGGCGGAACAACCACTTCGACATGCCGCTCAGGTCGGGTGAAGTGGAGCTTGGCGACAACGCAGCGAGCTCACCATCGTAGATGCGCGCTGCTGCCAGAGTCGCGGACGAACTAAGGTGGCCAATGACGCCGAGAAGTTGTTGGTCGGCGATGAAATCGCGAGCGATGTCAGCAGCGCGACTTCCGTCAGCTTGATCGTCACGAAAGACCACGTCGATCTTCCGACCGTCGATACCGCCACTCGCATTCATCTGCGCGACTGCCAGATCAATTCCTCTGTGCGCCATGATGCCGTACGCAGTAGACCAGGCACCAGCCGCACCGAGTTTGATCTCTCCGCTGGTATCGGGAGAGAGTGTTTGGCAGCCGGAAAAAAGAAAACACGACAGCACGGCTGTCGCCTGACGAACGGAAAGCGGGACCATACAGAGGGCGTGGCGGGTGGGCGCACAGTAGTAGCCACATCCAAGACGAGCCCGACCGTTGTTACGTCACGTCGTAATTCTGATTATTCGTGCCTAGGCCCGCACGCCTCGTCCCGCCGGCTGCTGTTGGGTAAGGCAGTGCAGGGTGCCCAGGCCCCACACCAAATCCACCGCGTGAATGCCGACAATCGTTCGCGTTGGGAAACACTCGGCCAACCGATTAAGCGCGATCCGGTCGTTGGGATCGTTAAACGTCGGCACGATCACGACGCCATTCGCGATGTAAAAATTGGCGTAGCTCGCGGGGAGTCGGACTCCGTCCATGACAACGGCGCGGGGATACGGCAATTCAACGATGCGAAGCGGGCCAGCGACGCCATTCACCTGTTTCAGGCGTTGGAGGTTATCCAGCGAGCGACGATGGTTGTCGTCATCGGCCGGATCGCGCTCAACAGCCAGCACGACGGTATCAGCGGCGGTAAAGCGCGCGATGTCGTCAACGTGGCCATGCGTATCGTCACCAACGCACCCTTCACCAAGCCAAATCGTTTCGGGGCAGCCAAGCCATTCAGCAAATGCGCGTTCGTAGTCGGCGCGCGCGAGCCCAGGATTTCGCACCTGAATGTCGGTGAGAAGCCATTCTTCGGTAACAAGAATTCGTCCGCGGCCATTGACTTCAATACCGCCACCTTCGAGCACCAACTGGCCATTACCGTCGGCGCGTTGCGCGCGTGTTAACGGCAGCGCGGTGAACTCGGCGACATGTTCAGGCACGCGCGTATCGTGCAAATAATTATCGTACTTCGCCCACGCATTGAATCCCCACTGCACCAATTCGACCGATCCATCAGGACGGTGCACGCCGGTAGGCCCAGAGTCACGCAACCAGACGCGATCGGTGCGCGCGATGTGCATGCGTACATTGTCGAGATTCACCGCGTGCGCAGCCAGCAGCTCACGCGCCTGCTCGCGGGTGTGCGGGTCGTGGCAGAGAATGTCGACGCGTTCGTGCAACGCGAGCGCGCGCACAATTTCCGCGTACACCCACGGAATTGTGGCGAATTTCCCCGGCCAATCGGGTTCGTGCGTGGGCCAGCCAAGCCACGTTGCAGTGTGCGGCTCCCACTCAGCGGGCATGCGGCGAGTAGGAGAAACGAGCGGTGTTACCAGTGGCATACGATCAAATTCACGCGCCACCGAGCCACCGTTGTGTGATAGGTGCATACGCATCAATTCGTCGGTCGCGCAGAAACGGCCAGTTGCGACGCGTGTCTTCGATCAGCGCGCGATCGCATGTGGCGACGAGAATTGCGGGATCGGTGGAGGCTTGCGCGAGATAGCGACCGATAGGATCACAGACAAACGAATGTCCAAAGAATTCCAGTCCGTCGGTCCCTGGCTCTGGCTCAAAACCAACGCGATTTGCCGCGGCAACAAATACGCCGTTCGCAATCGCATGCGCACGCTGCGCGGTTCGCCACGCATCAACCTGCGCGTCGCCAAACGTCGCTTTCTCGGCCGGATGCCATCCAATCGCAGTTGGATAAAACAACACTTCTGCGCCGAGCATTGAGGTAATGCGTGCTGCTTCGGGATACCACTGATCCCAGCAGACTAGCACGCCGATCTTTGCGAATTTTGTGTGCCACACGCGAAAGCCGTTGATACCGGGGTGGCGATCGGTGCGCAGATCTGGCCCAACATCACCGGGTGTGAAGTAGTACTTCTCTTCGAACATTGGGTCGTGCGGAATGTGCATTTTACGATACGTGCCCAGCAGCGATCCGTCGGCGTCTACCACGGCGGCGGAGTTCTTGTAGAGACCCGGCGCCTGCTTCTCGTAAATGGGCACCACTAGCACCACGCCCAGTTCCTGCGCGACTTTTTGCAGCGCCTCAACGGTCGGACCGGGAATCGGTTCAGCAATATCGAATCGCTCGAGCTTCAACGATTTGCAGAAGTACGGCGCGTTGAAAAGTTCTTGCAGCGAAATGATCTGCGCACCACGCGCGGCAGCCTCGCGAATGCGTTCGATGGCGGTGGTCACCGTGGCGTCACGGTCACCCGTCACGGCCATTTGGACGAGGCCAACCGTGAAGGTGGACGAAGCGGTCATGATCGAGAGGTAGTCTGAGGAAGAGCGCAAAACGCGCGAGGGGAAATGTACGCGGGGCCGAATGCCGCGTGTCCAACGGCTACCGCGATCGCGCGCCTCGCGAAACGGCGGGGGTGTGTTCTGCTGCGAGCCGTGCGGTGTCGGGGATGTCCGACTCGCGCCGCGCTGTATCGTGGCGATGCAGCATGGATCATGGTGACCCGCGCCGCGCTGCCGTCACCTGCCCAGCTGACGTGGGATAACCTGTTGATTGATATGCATTTACAAGTTCGGCGCAGGTGTGCTGGCAGGCGGCCCGGCCTGTGCCCTGAACATGGGTGTCAGCGCATCCATTGCAGCAATCTTTCAGGAGTGTCCCCGTGTCGAAAAACCAAGTTCCAGTGTTGCGCCCCGCCGTTATCGCGACCGTGTTGCTCTGTTCTCTGGCGGCGTGCGACGGCAGCGGCGCGGGCGTCGCCGGCAGCGAGGGTGGTGCGACATCACTCTCCGTTTCGTTCGCAGCAACAGGCGCGACGTCTACCACCCCTGCTGGCAACGCCGTCATTGTCGGAGTCGCCAGCGACACGATGGTTATCTCCCGTATTCAACTCGTGCTGGATGAAGTAAAGCTCAAGTTGGCACGCGTCACGAGTTGTCCCGATTCGATGAAGATCAGCACCGACCGGAGTCGGAGCGCCGACGACCGAGGGTGCTCACGGCTAGACCTTGGGCCGGTTCTGCTTGACCTGCCATTGAGTGGTCGCAGCACGTCGCCGTTGAGCATCACGGTGCCTGCCGGAACGTATCGCGAGATTGAATTCGAGCTCGATGATGTAAGCAACGGTCCAAACGCTTCGGCGGCCGAACGCGCCTTCTTGGCCACCAACCCTGACCTTCGCGACGTGAGCGTGCGGGTAATTGGAACGTACAAGGGCACTGCCTTCACGTATGTCAGTCGGCCGAAAGCGGAGGTTGAGTTCGAGTTCAGCCCCGCGCTTGAGATCAAAGAAGGCGTGAATGACAATATCACGATCTCGCTCGACCTCGCGGCGTGGTTTAAAGACAGCAACGGTGCGATCTTGGCGCCAAGCATCGCTAATCGACTGCGCATCGACCAGAATATTCTGGTAGCGTTCGCGGCGTATGGCGATCGTGATCGCGACAGCCGTGAAGATGAGGGTCGCGGCCGTGGACGTGGTCGTGGTCGCGGTCGCAGTGGTGAAGACTGATAGAAGCGCTGGTCCTTGCGAATGACTCTTTTGCCGGCGAGCAGTCTGCGCGCCATCGACACTGGTGACGACGCTCGCTCTGCTGGAATGGTCAGACTCATTTGGAACGCTGTGGCCAGAGTTGGCCGCAGCGTTTGGGTTGTCGCTGCAGGTGTTTCCTGCTACCGACGACGGACTGCGAGAGTGGGCCGCGCGCGCCGATGCGGTCCACTTGATGGCGGCGGGCGGCGTGGAAGCTGAATCATTCAGCGCGTTAGCGCGCGTCGCATTGCCAGCGCAAACGGCGGTAGTCGGTGCGGCGGCCGATCACCGCGTTGCCGTGAGCGCGATGCGGAGTGGCGCGCAGGAGTATTTCGCGCTGCCGGCTGATGTGGAGTCGCTACGCAACTGGGTTGGCGACACCGCGCAGCGTCGCGTTGAGCGACGTGATGGTTCGGCCTTCGCATCGCGTGAAGGAAAGAAGTACGCGTTCGACGGTATTTTGGGATCGAGCGCGGCGATGCGTGGTGCACTGACTGTCGCGGCACGCGTGATACCGCACGGCAACGTTACGGTGTTGCTGACGGGTGAGACGGGCACAGGAAAGGAGTTGTTTGCGCGCGCGATTCACTACAACGGTCCGCGTGCATCGCACCCGTTTGTGGATGTGAATTGCACCGCGATACCAGAAAATTTGTTAGAGAGTGAATTATTCGGCCATGAAGCGGGTGCGTTCACCGATGCGCGCATCGCGAAACCCGGTCTCTTTGAGCTCGCACACGGTGGGACACTCTTTCTGGATGAGATAGGACATCTGCCGCTGTCATTGCAGGGCAAACTGCTGCGAGTGCTCGAAGAGCGAACGCTGCGACGCGTGGGTGGCACAAAGACGATTGCGTTTGACGTGCGCGTCATTGCGGCCACTCATGTGGAGTTGAAGGAGGCCGTGGCGCGGAAAGACTTTCGGGAAGATCTGTGGTATCGCCTGAATGTGATGCCGATTGAATTGCCGCCGTTGCGCGACCGTCCTGACGATCTGGTTCAGCTGGCGCAAGCGTTCGTGAGCAAGTTCGCGCACGAGTATGGCATCGTTCCGGCGCCAGCGATTTCGCTCGCAGCACAGCGGTCGCTGATGGAGCGGAGTTGGCCCGGAAATGTGCGCGAGCTGCGGAATGTGATTGAGCGCGCGTTGCTGCTCTCAGACGGTTCGCGATTGGAGGTGTCGGATCTGGCGGCCGACGGTGCGACCGTGGCTGCGGGTGGTGCGGCGGGGGAATTGCCGTGGCCGTCGTCGCTGGCGGGCCTCGCGCGAGCCGCTGCGGCGGCGATGCTGCAGCGCTGCGGTGGGAACAAGAGTGAAGCGGCCCGACGATTGGGAATCAGTCGTCCGCGCCTGCAACGATTGATTGATGCGCCGATGTTCAGCGCCTCCGACGATGACCTGAATGAGGAGTTCTGAGATGCGATACACACGATCGATTGCGCTCGCTCTCGGCACGCTGCTC
>JANNWU010000325.1:0-3342 GCA_031408755.1 Gemmatimonadaceae bacterium
CCGCATTCCCGAGACGCTCGACATGCTGACACCGGTGTTGGCGAGTGTGCCGTTGCAGTTGTTGGCGTATTACATCGCAGTGAAGCGGGCATGTAACGTGGATCAGCCGCGCAACTTGGCGAAGAGCGTGACGGTGGAGTGAGCGCTTCGCTCGCGGCTGTCGTGAACGTGAACAAGGCGCATCCGAGGTGGACGCGCCTTGTTGCGTTCTTGTTGCGCAGAATCAGCGACGGTTAACGAAACGGATTCACTACCTTGACGCCGGCGAAATCCTGGCCGTGCTGCAGGTCTTCCGAGAGAAGCGTTTGGCACTCCGCTGAGCGCGCTGCCTCGACAATCGCTGCGTCCCAATAACTGATTTGCCAACGAAGTGACGCAGCCATTGCGCGCTCAACAATCGATACTGTGAGGTCGGCGACATGAAATCGTCGCCACGTGAGGACCAGATTCTCGGCCTCAGTCTGATACAGTCGTCCATTGCGTGTCGTTCGTGTCGCCTGCGTGTAGAACTCCTGCAGCACCTGCACTGAGAGTGCGATGTCATCGCAAGTCAGCAGTGTTAGCGCGGTGGCGCGCTTTGTAGCCTCAGCAGGATTCGTGCTGATGGCATACAACAAAACGTTCGTGTCAACGAAGCGCATCGCGATCGTGGATATCGTCGCGACTCAAGCGCTCTGAAGCAGAGAAGGCTGCACCACGTTCGTGTATTCGGGTGATGATCTCATTTTGCTCCGCAACCAGCCGTTCAAACTCGCTTCCCTGTGCAGCAATTCTGGTGAGATACTCGCGAACCAGCGCCGAGACAGACGTTCGCGCCTCAGCGGCGCGGATTCGCGCAGCGTTATAGATATCATCAGGAACAGAAACTGTGATGTTTGCCACAGTTACACAGTAATTTGTATTTGCCGTTTCGTCAAGCGGGTGAAGCGTCGCAAAGGTGCAATGCGCTGAGAGACGCTTGTCCGGCTGATTGATCCTTGCTCGCTTGCATGATGGCGCCGGGAGGCGGTCGATTCTGTACCACGGTCTGTCGCCTCTTCAGCGGATCAATCACCGGTGCAGTGACGACGCGTGACGCAGAGGTGTTGGAAGGTCTGCTGGACTATGAGTGCCGCATTCCCGAGACGCTCGACATGCTGACACCGGTGTTGGCGAGTGCGCCGCTGCAGTTGTTGGCGTGCTACATCGCAGTCAAGCGTGCGTGCAATGTTGACCAGCCGCGGAACCTGGCGAAGAGCGTGACGGCGGAGTGAGTCGTTGTCGCGTTAAACAAAGCGTTTTGTTGAATGTACAGAGAGCGCACCCTGGGTCAGGGTGCGCTCTTCTTGTACACGCGTAACTGTCGGTGCGGGCCGTGTTCAGCCGCTCGCTCGGCGGCCGCCGCAAATGTTACGGCGCGCTGCCCGCTCCGCCCCCGCCAATTGTGTAGTACGGAAAGCGATACAGTTCCAGTTCGCGTCCGTGGACAGGAAAATGAATGGGCGTTCCTGGGAGCAATTTGCCCCATCCGCGTGCATCGGCAAATGCAATAATCGCTTCAGTTGGATAGAGATCGATACGCTTTTCGTATTGCAGCGCATCGAACAGATCACCGCACGTACCATCGTCTCGCTTCGGCACGCAGGCGCGGCCAGCCGGAGGTCCGTCAACAGTGACTGCGGGCAATCCCGACGCCGTGCGCGTTGGGTTCAGCAGCGCAATCACTTCTGGACGGCGATTCAACCGGAACAACGCCTCGGCGCGCAGATACTTCATTTCATCTGGTGTCATCGTTGCGATAAGACCGGTGGAATGAAAGTTGTTGAGCGGTGGCACCAGGAATCGGACGCTGCGATACCGGCTGTGCATGTACGAGCCATTCACCGTCGACATTGATTGCGTAGGCAAGTAGGCAAAGCGCGTTCCCGCCACTGTTGCACCGGTGCTCGCGTGAATTCGCCGATCCGGTGTGACGACTGTGATCTGCGCCCGGTCGCCAATTGTGCGACTGAGCCAGCGCTGATATTCGCCCGATGTGTCGGCTGGACCCACGAGACGCGTGTTCGCGCGCACGTTGGTCTGCAGATACGATCCTTGAATGTACGATGATGCTGTGACGGCGATCGTGAGATCAGCTTGCTGCGCGAACGGGCGCGTAGTAATACCAGAGTCGAGCTGCGTGAGAATTGATGCCCACGGGAGCGCGGCGCGTTCTGCAGGTGAACGCGCGCCGTAAACTTGGGCACGTACCACGTATGAATACATGATTCTTACGAGTTCATCGCGCGTGTAGGCTTGCCCGTTGATCAAGGTGGTCGGTGTTGTGAACGTCGCGCCGGCACGCGCTTCGGCAATGGTTTCGCGCAGAATCCGAATGCCATTGGCGAGCACTTCTGGGTACGGCTTCAGTTCAGCAACATACGTCGTGATATCGGTACGCTCATCAGTCAAGTATGCCTGATCGAAGAGCATGCCGAGATACACGGTGTTGATGCCGATGAGGAATTTTGCGATGACACGCGCACGCGGCGTATCGGCTCCGTTGGGCGTATTTGCGGAGACCGTACCAACCTTGAGCGAATCATTCACTATCGCTTGGTGTGCTTCACGTGCGCTGGCGATGGACTCGTACAGATCGTACCATGGCTTGCGATTGGTCCAGCCGCCCTGATTTCGGTTGTCGATCGCAAATCGCGGTTCAGCGGTGACGGCCTGAATTGCATCGAGAAGGTCAGCACTTGTTTGCTCGTTGCCAAGAATCGAGAGCTGCTTGACAGGATAATTGGCATTCGTGCGCGCACCCTGCGCGACACCCCAGTGCGCACGCCAAGCGCCGACCAAAACAGCTTCAATATTGGCGCCGCTGCTGAAGACCGTCTCAACATCGGGGTCGTTCGGGTTGGTGACATCGAGTGAAAGGCATGCCGAGACGAGCATGGTGCTTACGCTCAGCATCGCCAGTCTGCGCAGCACGCGGATTGTCCGGAACAGCATGTTTTGGCTCACGGTGGAGGGTCGAAGTGGAGTCATAGTCTTAGGTCCTCCAAGTCAGAATGAAATGTTGGTGGCGATGGTCCACGTGCGAAGCAGTGGATACACGGTGTCGTCGATGCGCGTGTTGGGACTGCCCGACTCTGGGTTCAAGCCTCGGTAATTCGTAAACGTGAAGATGTTTCGGCCCACGAGATCAACTTGAATTCGTTCCGCACCAATGAAGCGGAGCACCTTAAAGCGTTGCGATTCGAGGGTGTATCCAATCGCGAGCTCTGAGAGTCTCGCGTACGTCCCGTTCTCAACAAACAGCGCACCGTAGTTCGCATTACCGTCCGCAAGACCAGTGGCGTAGTAAGCTGTCGGCTTGCG
>JANNWU010000326.1:0-1625 GCA_031408755.1 Gemmatimonadaceae bacterium
ACTGATCAACAGTACTCAGCTCCGTCAGCGCGCTGTCAACTCTTGTGCGCAACGTGTCACGGTTTTCAGAACCACGCCCCGACAACCGCGACAACAACTCGTCCGACGACGGTGGCAATAAAAAAATCAACACTGCCTGCGGAAATGCTCGTACAAACTGCACCGCACCTTGCACGTCGATTGTCATGATCGGGTGCTGCCCTGCGGCAATCAATCGATCAATTTCACTGCGCAACGTGCCGTACATGTTGCCATGTACCACCGCGTGCTCCGCGAACTCTCCTCGCTGCACCCGATCCTCAAACTGCTCCCTAGCCAAGAAAAAGTAATCTACCCCCTCCCGCTCGGCAGGGCGCGGGGGCCTGGTCGTACAAGTCACGCTGAAACCGACGTCTGGCCGGTGCTCAAGCAGCCGACGCGCGATGGTCGTCTTGCCCGTTCCAGATGGGGCCGCCAAAATGACAGGAAACGAGATGTTCCTCACTCCAGGTTCTCGACCTGCTCGCGCATCCGCTCGAGCTCCTCCTTAATGAGAATCACATCTCGCTGCATCGCGGAGTCGTTCGCCTTGCTACCAGTCGTGTTCGCTTCCCGAACCATTTACTGCAAAATAAAGCCCAATCGCTTCCCCACCACCACGGATCCCGGAGCATGAAGAGCGGCTCGGCAGGCGGTGTTGTGTGACGCGAATCGGCTCAGCTCTTCGGCGACGTCTACTCGATCCGCCAGAATCGCGATTTCCTGCGCCATGCGCTGTGGGTCGACGGCGATTCCCGCGGCGAGCTCCTGTACCGCGGTGGTGAGGCGGTCACGTTGCTCTACGAGGCGCTGTGGCGCGCGCTCCGCTAACCGAGCCAGCGAGCCTTCGATCAGGACCAAGCGGTCCAACAGGTACACCGCCAAACGCGATCCCTCTGCTTCGCGCATCCGAACGAAGGCAGTGATCGCGAGCGTGATGATCGCCATGATCGGTGCGGGCTCGAGATCGCCGATGGACTCTTCGTCGTCACTCCCGCTGGTGACAACGTCCGGCAGTCGCAGCAACGCAGCGAGGTCGATGCGCGCGTCGATGCCGGCGCTCTCGGGAATTGTACGCAACTGCTCCGCATACGCGGTTAATCGGGCGACATTCACTCGCGGGCCTTCCGTCGCTTCGCGTTCAAAGCGGACGGACAACGACACGTGGCCACGCGTAACGTGCTTGCGCAACAATTCGCGGACGTCGGCCTCCATTCGGGTCAACGCTTGCGGCAGCTTGATTGATGGAGTGAAAAATCGATGATTGACGCTGCGCACTTCAACCGCGAGACGATGGCCACCAACAACGCCTTCAGCGTTGCCGTAGCCTGTCATGCTTTGCACCGTGCCGGTCATGTGATGCGCTCCATCAATTCCAAAACGACCATCGAACACCATAAATCGTGAGTGCGCGCGGCATCAGAAGTCCAGGAACGGTGGTGTAGTTGAGACCGACGAGATTGCGCACTTGCACGGAAATAGTGGCGTCTTTTAGCGTGAATTCGGCGCGAATTCCAAGCGGTGATGCCGCGCTCGCCGGAAGCGCAATCAGCGTTGCATTCGGCTGGAGTTCTGGAAACACCAAGGCGCTGCGATACTCCGCGAGG
>JANNWU010000327.1:0-6477 GCA_031408755.1 Gemmatimonadaceae bacterium
TTCAGCCACCTGCTTTGCCGACGTCATTGTGCGCAAACGTGCTGCGATTTGTTCGTCGCTCACATGCTTAGTGAGCCCGTCGCTACAAAGCAAACCGACAGCGTCCCAGCCCTGCTCCAATCGAGTCACAACTGGCATCGCCTCTTCGCCGCCAATTGCACTCGAGAGCACGTTAGCCATTGGTGAGCGCAACGCTTGCGTGCGTGTCAGCACACCCGCGTCAACCAGTTCCTGCACCATCGTCTGATCGCGCGAAATCTGCGTCAGAGCATCGTTGCGAAAGATGTAGCACCGACTGTCGCCCACTTGCAGTAAGTATGCATACGGCCAAACACCCAACCAGACTGTGAGTGTTGTCGCCATGCCGCGTGCTTCCGGAGGGCCCTCGGCACGCTCGCGCGCGACGTCTGCATGCACACGCAACGCCGCCTTCGAGAGCGCATCAGTCAGTTCTGCTTCGTTGCTCCCCTCGGTGCGGTAGAAGCAGCTCGCACTCGCGGTCACATAGGTGAGGATTTTCTCGACCGCCTGCTTGCTCGCTTCACCACCCATGATGCTGCTGCCCACGCCATCTGCAACCACCGCCAACAGCGCGAGGCGCTCATTACTCGACTGATCGTCTTCATCGGGCAAGCTGCTTTGGTGCACAACCACCTGTCGACGCAACGATGAGATGAGGAAGTGATCCTGATTCTCGTCGCGCACGAGACCCTTGTGCGTAAGCCCGTGAAAATCGAGCTCCGAATCGCGCGGGCGACGCGCATGAAGCCCCGCGGCACCACCTGCTTCAACTGATTGGCCCATCATCACTCCGAGTTCCAGAACCGTGCAGTACCCTACGGCGTCGCGACGGAAAAGTTCAGTCGCTTGCGGACACTGTCGCGCTGTGGCGTTGGCAGACTATCGCTTGACAGTAAGAGCTTACGACGCAGCACAGAATCAGCCAATACCTGCCGCAGAATGACCGGATCGTCCAGCATGCGGAACTGCAATGGCAGCGCGACAGCTGTTGCATCGGCGGGAACGGTCATGTTGTGAGCTTCATGTCCAGGCGCAGCGGCGGGAGTAGCAACGACCGGCATGACGGGCGCCGCACCGTGATCCATGCCGGCGTGCTCACCTGTCATCTGGCCCACTTTCATTCCCGTCATACGACCCGTCTGCCGATCGTGCTGCATGACCGCGCCGCGCGTAACAGTCGGGATAGGGAGCGCTCTCGGAAAGTTCACCGCCGCCCCTCCCATATTCTCGAGCCCCATCGCGATCGACATCGTACGCCATCCTTCTACCGGCATCACATACGAGGTGTCATCGCGGAAAAGCCGACCTGCACGGAGAATCTCGGCACGCTTCTGGTTTCGCGGTACTGCAGGATTCGCGAGAATATCACTCACGACATCGTGCATCGAATGCAGGTTGTCGAAAATGATTGCCGCTTCTGGATAGCGTTGTGCAAACAGCGGAGCGATGGCTGCGGTCATCGGCATCTGATACGGCAATGTGCGCGGAGGATCTTGTAACATCTGCCAAAACCGCGCGACGGTTGAGCGCACACCGGCCTGTCTTTCTGCGCCGGTTGTACCAACGATCAACGGCTCGTACAAACCCACTTGAAACCAGTGGTAGCCCCAGATGAGTCCGTTGAACTTTGGATACTTTTGTCGGAACGCCAGCGAATACGACTGCTCCTGCATGAGCTCCATACTCTTCGGCTTCGAACTGAACGCCAAGTCGCGACGCGTTTTGTAGTAGCCGATGAGGCGCTGCACTTCACGGTCTTTCGAAGCTATATCGAGACGTTCATCCGCGAGTACGTCATAGATCTGGCGATGCAAGACGTGCGACCAATCGAACATCGCTTTCGCTTCTGGTGCCAGACGCGTGTACATCGGTTCGATTGCCATCTCTTCTAGCGGGTTGCGTGGCGGACGCACTAAAACTTGCGTCGTCAGCCGATCATAAATTCGTGTTTCCAACTCCGCTGCCGGTGCATTGGGTTTGGTCAACAGCGTTTCATACAGAATTGCATGTCCGTAGTCGAAGGCGTTGAACAGCCGATCAGCATGTTGATAGTTGTTGCGAAAAACCCAATTGTGCGACGCTTGCAGGTAAAACGTTTCGAACGTTGTCACCCATTGTGCATCAACTGCATTCGGCGCGAACAGCATTGCTGCAAACGTTACTGCAACAACTACTGCGCGTAATCGTGCAAGCGGCCGGCTCAGAAATTCATTTCGCATCATCGCGCGCTCCAAGGCAATCCAAAGGCGTACGCACCGCCCGCTGTGAGGTACCACGCCTGTGCCGAGCCGGTGAGAGTTCGGCCAACGCCGCCATCCATCGCCCAGCGGGGTGACAGTTGATAGCGGACACCGGCGCCGCTATTCCACTCAACATTTTCAGCAGAGTCCAGCGGCTTACGTGCATACAGTTCTGCGGTCAGCAGCATCGAGCGCAATCCCAGTGCTCGGTCAATCGCGCCACCGGCAACCCACCGCGATACGTCTACCGTTGGCAGCGTTGTGTTTGTTGAGAGACGCGTTACAGCGGCGCCAAAGGTGTACTGCGCGTTCAGATGAACACGCGCTTTCGGAAAGGTGCGAGTCATAATCCCTTTTACACTTGGATACGCGCGCGGGGGTCCAAACCGCCCCACGGGCAACAGTACATCGGCAGCAACAGCGAACGCCGGGATGCTCGTTTCGATGTTCAGCGTATGCAACACCGAGAGCTCAACGCCTGAAATACCTGCAGCACCTCGCGTACCGCCTCGATCAGCGAAGCTCAGCGGCACACTCACTTCGACGTGTGTTCGATTCGCAAAACCAAACGCGAGCTCCGGCTCTACGCCCCACGTGTACGATCCACCGCGCGCACGCGAGAGTCGCACTGGCGCCACTTGCAGCTCAAAGCCACGCCGTTCCAAGGCGTATGCATCCTCAATCAGAATTGGACGCCCAGCGTCGGTGTTGTAGTAGTCTGTCTGCGCATGCAGCGGAAACGCCATCAGCGCCAGCAGAGCGGTGAGTGAGTGTCGCATCATCGGGTATGTGTGTACATCAGGTTGACCAACTCATCGTACATCGCATCAGCTTTCGCCTGATCACCTGAGGTGATTGCACTCGTAGCGCAATGCTTCAGATGGTTGCGCATCAACTCGCGCGCCACGGCGCGGAGTGCCTCATGCACCGACGAAATTTGCGTCAGAATGTCGGCGCAGTACCGTTCATCGTCAACCATTTTCTGAATGCCCCGTACCTGTCCCTCAATACGACGCAACCGCGTCAGATTTTTCGCTTTTTTGTCAGCGTCAACACCTACCGCCTTTCGCGCGCAGTGCGGTTGCGGAATTGCGGATACGTCCGCACCTACATTTATCGCCTCACCACTCATCGCCTACCTCGTCGCTGAAACTTCATGCAGTCCGCAATCGCAAACTGTTCATCACCACACTCACTGAACTGAACGCCATCGCTGCGCTCGCCAAAATTGGACTGAGCAGAACGCCAGCGATTGGGTATAACACGCCCGCCGCAACGGGAATCGCAATCACGTTATAGACCATCGCCCAAAACAGATTTTGTCGCATCGTTTGCATCGTGCGGCGCGAGAGTTGTATTGCGCGGACAACGCCAAGCAACTCGCCGCGCATCAATGCAATATCCGCCGCTTCAATCGCGACATCCGTCCCGGTGCCAATTGCAATGCCAACATCCGCTTGCGCCAGGGCAGGTGCATCGTTCACACCATCACCCACCATTCCCACCACGCGCCCGCCGCTCTGCGCCTCGGCGATCGCCGCCACTTTACCCGCCGGTAGCACACCTGAAATCACGCGCGATATTCCCACCTCGTGCGCAACTGCGTTGGCAGTCTGCGCATTGTCCCCGGTCAACAGCACAACGCGTATCCCCATGCGCTGCAACTCAGCAACTGCAGCGCGTGATTCAGCACGCACAGGATCTGAGACAGCAATCAATCCTGAAAGCGTACCATTCACCGCCACAAACATCACAGTCTTTGCCGCGGCTGTGAGCAATTCAACCGCGCTATCCACGTGAGTGACATTGATGTTCAACTCGCTCATCAATTCCGCATTGCCAATTGCAATCTCGCGAAGCGCAACAGTCGCCGTAGCACCGCGCCCGGTGAGCGACTGAAAGTTTGTGATCGATTCGAGTGCGAGTCCGCGCTCACGTGCACTCCGTACAATGGCGCCCGCCAATGGATGTTCGCTTGACAACTCCACTGACGCCGCAAGTCCAAGCACAGCATCTGCCGTTAGTGCATCTGCCGATAGTGCATCAGTCGCGCCGATACCAGTCAGCAATGGAGCCGCCCCCGACTGCCGATCGACAGGCGGCAGGACGACCACATCTGTGACCGTCGGTGCACCACTCGTAATGGTGCCAGTCTTGTCCAGCATCACGGTCGCAATTTCACCCGCGCGCTGCAACGCATCGCCGCCCTTTATGAGCACGCCCGACTGCGCAGCACGACCGGTTGCAACCATGACTGCCGTTGGTACGGCGAGACCCATTGCGCACGGACATGCGATAATCAAAACCGCCACCGACGCTGCAAATGCGCGCACCGTTGCCGCTCCCGCCTCGCTACCGGAATACGTCAGCACGCCAAACCACACCCCAAACGTGACCACCGCGAGCACCAGCACCGTCGGCACAAACACGGCACTCATTCTATCCGCTAATCCCTGAATGGGCGCCCGTGATGCTTGCGCGTCACGCATCAGCGTCATGATCTGCGCCAGCACACTGCGACTGCCAAGTGTTGTCGCGCGATAGCGGAATGCGCCCGTCGCATTCACCGTCCCACCGATCACGCGGTCACCAATACCCTTCGCCACCGGCATTGACTCGCCCGTCACCATGCTTTCGTCAATGGCACTCGCACCGGACGCCAGCACACCATCAACCGCCAAGCGTTCACCAGGTCGAATCACCACCAAGTCATTTACGCGGACATCACGCAGCGGCAATTCAATTTCAACCTCGCCGCCGTCCGGTGTCGGGCGCATCACGCGCGCAGTCGCCGGCCTCAGCGACGCCAAAGCGCGCAACGCCGCTGCCGTATTGCGCGTCGCACGTGACTCGAACATGCGGCCGAGCAAAATGAACGCGATAATAAAGATGACGGCTTCGTAGTACACATCCGGCGACACACCGTGCGCGATAAAAAACTGCGGCGCAAAGGTTGCCACCAGCGAATAGCCAAACGCCGCGCCTGTGCCGATGGCAACCAGCGAATTCATATCCAGCGCACGATGCTTGAGTGCGCGCCATGCGCTCACATAGAACCGACCGCCGCCCCATGTCATGACGGCCACTGTCAGCAGTAACAACGCGTATGTCAGAGTTGTCGCAGACAGCGCGTACACGCTCGGTAACAATGCCTGCAACGTAGGAGACACTGCGCGCATCACCCAGCGCATGAACGGATCCGCTACCACGCCCATCGTCGCGTGCGTGTCTGCCATCATGAGTGGCATTGAAAGCACCATCGCAATCATGCCCGCGACACCGCTCACAATCGCGCGCAGCTTGAGCTGTTGGTACTCGTGCATGGTGGTGCTGTCGCGCGCTGCGAGTTGCGCCACAACATCATCGTCCGCTTGCGGTAACTCTGCCTCGTAGCCGGTGTCGCGAACAATCTGCACCAATGCCTCTGCACTGGACTGCGCCGGATCGAAACTCACCGTTGCGCTGCCCATCAGCAGATTCACCGTCGCGTCGCGAACTCCTGGCGAACGCGCAAGCTGCCGCTGCACGCGACCTTGACACGCAGCGCAAGTCATGCCAGAAACGGGCAGCGTAATCGTCAGCGCTGACGCCGAATCGGCTGCGTCACCACCGGCAATCTGTGGCACCAACACTTCAGGCATCGGTTGTCGTCGCCGGATCGCCTGTCGCGCTCACGTTCAACACTCGGCCGGTCACTACATCGTAGCCCGCCGCGTCGATTGCGGTGTCAACCGCCGCCCTGCTGCTTAGCGATTCATCGATACTGACGGTCGCTGAACCGATGCTTACGTCGTGTACCGTGACGCCGGGCAGAGCCGCAAGCGCCTTCTGGACCGCCGCAACGCAATGGCCGCAGCTCATGCCTGAGATATTCACTGTCATGGTGCTCATCGAGTTCTCCGCGGCGCAGTATTGGTGGGACGTAGAATTTTCTTGTAGATGAACAATACCCCCCTCCGGTATAAATGGTTCGCAAGGCGAGGGAAATCTGAGTTGCACACTTAAGATGAGTTGTTTATACTCATTGATATGAGTAAACGCCTGCAGGTGCTGTTCGATGAAGACGAGCTCACCGAGATCCAACAAATTGCCGAGAAAGAGCGGATGACCGTGGCGGAATGGGTGCGCCAGACGTTGCGCGCTGCTCGCGAGCGCAGATTCGTCGCCGAACCCAACCGGAAGCTGCTGGCAGTGCAAGAAGCTGCTGCGATCTACG
>JANNWU010000328.1:0-2633 GCA_031408755.1 Gemmatimonadaceae bacterium
GGTCCAGCGGTCGTGCGCTACGAATCGGCATGATTTTATTTCATTTGCTGATCGCACACGTCATTCTGATCTGGCAAAAATCACATCTTCCGCTGACCGATTACACCAGAAACGGCAATCCCGAAGTACGTGATCTACTGATTTTTCTTGTGTCCTCGCTGGTCGTCGGCAGCATGAGCATGTTTGGCGGCATCTGGGGTGCACTGCTCGGCTTGGCGACTCACTATGCGTTCATCTTTGATCAGCGCGAGGAATTTTCGCTGAAGTGGGCGTATCCCGTTCTGATCGCACTGGCCGGGAATGTCGTCAGCAGCGCGAGTTGGCGCCTTGATCTGGCGTACAAGGAGATGGAGCGGCTGGCCAACTACGACAGTCTTACCGGCTTGCTCAATCGTCACCGATTGGTGGCAGAGTATGAGCGACTGTCATCACTCGCGAGCGCGACCGGTGGCGTTCTGATGCTGGCAGCGTGGGATCTCGACGACTTGAAGATCGTGAATGACCAGCGTGGCCATGCCGTCGGCGATGAATACATTCGTACCTTTGCGCGCGCCCTACAGTCAAATGTGCGCACGTCACGCGGGGCTCGCTCCAACGACGCCGCGTTTCGTGTGGGCGGCGATGAATTCATCAGCCTGCACCGCGACGGTCCTGATGGTGATACGCTCCGCACGCGCGTGCACGAGGCGTTTGCTGGCGTGTCAGCGGGGTGGGTAACGTGTGATGGATTGTCGCTGGATCAGGCGATGACGTTAGCAGATGAGGCGCTGTACCGGAACAAGCAGTCCCGAAGGCTGGGGAGTGCGGCGGCGCAGGTGGTTAGGGTACAGGCGTAGCGGCGAGTCGGCAGAAGAATGGCGGTAGAGTTGGTTGCCGTTCGACCGCAGTTATAACGTGCTTGCACCTCACACACG
This sequence comes from Gemmatimonadaceae bacterium, assembly GCA_031408755.1. Lineage (GTDB taxonomy): Bacteria > Gemmatimonadota > Gemmatimonadetes > Gemmatimonadales > Gemmatimonadaceae > JACMLX01. The sequence goes on from JANNWU010000328.1 coordinate 915, forward strand.
AACCAGCCCCAGCGAACGAAGTTGCAGCTCAAGCTCGCGCACAGAACTCCACGGCAGGATCGGCGAGTTGTTCCGTTCGTCAGGCGGGTTATTTAGCAGGCCGTCGGACCAACCGCCGCAACCGACGAGCGGGAGCAGCGGACGCTTGTGCAGCCAGGCAAGGCAGACCTCTGAAATAGTGCCCGCGCGTCCGCCGATCACGATGCAGGCGTCACCACTGAGTGCCATCAACAAATTTCTCGCGTCACCCATGCCGCACGGAATGACAACGGTCGCGGGCCAATCGAGCGCAGGCATTTCGTCAGACGTCACGATGCTGAGTACCACGCCGCCAGCGGTAACGGCCCGTTCGGCTGCGACTCGCGTAGCGGGGCTACCGCACCCGCTCACGAGCGTAACTCCGAGCTGCGCGAGGCGCTCACCAGCGTCACCCGCTAAGTCGTACGCATCAGTTCCAGGTTCCGCGCTGCCAAGTACACAAACCTGAGGACGTCGAGCTGAAGTAGGCACGTTTGATCTCATTGAGTTGCGGCCAATCTGTAAGGGAATCGCTCGGACGGCCGCTATTACGGACCGCACGCCGTTTTCAGCGACAAGGCCGTAGTGACAAACAAAACGACCCCGCAGAATGAGCGAGGTCGTTTTGCAATAACGAAACACCTTGGTATGGGCCTGCGAGGAGTTGAACCTCGGACCTCACGCTTATCAGGCGTGCGCTCTAACCACCTGAGCTACAGGCCCCAAGAACCTCACAACCTATTCTCGGCAGCCTGTTGGCGCAACGCAGCGTCGCGCGCGCCAGCAGCTCGGCATGTCTCACCTCGGAGTGGCAGCACCCACCCCGCACTACCAGCCCCGAAATCTGGGACATGGCCGAACGTCAAAAACTGCGAACTACGGAGTGCGCGTCGGGCCACCACCACCCCACGCAGGCGCGCCGGTGGACTTGTCGCGCAACATCACCGTGGTCGCACCCTTCTTCACTTCGGTGGCAACAAGCGCTGGACGGCCACCAACCATAACTCGTGCGCCTGATACGTCGATTACATCACCAGCGGCGATCGTGAACGACTTCGAGGCCAGATATTCCGCCGGCGCCAACATCACGCTGATGGAATCGCTACCGCTGGCAAGCACTGCGCTGAGCATCGAGCTCGCGCCCTGCTTCACGGTGTCGACGCGAACGACGGTCACGCCCGTGAGTGCAACCGGTGCGCCCGCTTCTGGAGCGGCAGGACGCGTGCGCGCTGATGCGCTGTCTTGGGCAGAGACGGTCATCGGAAGTGCGAACGCAGCAAGCAGCGCGGCTCCCGAGAGCCCAAAAGATGTACGTGTCATATGTGTTACTCCTGCAGAATGGTGATGCCGAGTGCGGGACGCTCCCACATTCGCCGTGCCACGCATCATCAAGGCACGGCGCGTGCCTTTCATGCCATTCGCGTATGGTCGAAGTGGTCAAAGCCTCACCAGTTGGTCAGCGATGTGATCTATGCGCGCGCGATGGACGGAACATCAACGAAATGATGCGCACAGTTGAGTTTGCGACGATGGTGTTGTCGCGTGGAAGCGTTCACATGCACAGCACTGAAATGTATGTGTCGTAACAGCTTCTCAGCCGCAGAGGTGTATGCAGCGCGCACACTCACAGACCCGCAGAACCAAGTTCATGTGTGCAAACATGTACCACCCATATGCGCAAACTTGCAGTCTCATGGTTCT
>JANNWU010000329.1:0-4868 GCA_031408755.1 Gemmatimonadaceae bacterium
CAATGATATCACCACGCAGCGGCTGCTGCGCTGCTTGCCATGCCGCGACGCACATCGCCGCGATTCCGGCCTACATATCACAGCTGCCGCGCCCGTACAATAAATCGCCGTCGACATGTGGCGAAAACGGTGGATGCTGCATACCGTCGACACCAACCACATCGAGGTGCCCATTGAACATGAGCGTTGGTGCACCTGGCGCTGCGTTTCCAATTCGAGCGAGCAGATTTGCGCGACCATCACGCACATCCTGCCACTCCAACGCAAATCCCCACCCGCCAAGAACTTCAGCTAATACATGCGCGCAGTTCGCCTCGCCTGGCGCGCCGGGAACAAGCGTTGGGTTGCGCGAGTCAATGCGCACCAGCGTTTCGGTGAGCGCGCGCGCGTCGCCAGGTCGAATTGGCATTATCGCGCTGCGCCGGAGGCGTGGATTTGCACGCCGCGCCGTGCCACCTGCAGCGGAAGCAAGGTTGCAAGCTGCTGCACCGCTGCGCGTACATCGTGCACCTTGTCGGCGCGTGCAATCACCAGCACGCACCCACCGCCGGATGCACCAAGCGCCTTCGTTCCAAGCGCACCAGCGTCTGCTGCAACACGCACGATTCGATCGATGAGTGGCGTTGTGATTGTCGCGTGCAGTGCACGCTGTGCCTCCCACTGAAGGGCCAACAGCGCACCGAGATGATCGATGTCGCCGTCGCGCAACGCGGCCGCCATATCAGGCGCGAGCTGCGCCATTGTGCGCAACGCATCGCACGTTTGTGGCTCACCGGCGCGATAGGCGTCGAGCACCGCCGTGATTGTGCGCGATGACATGCGCGACTCGCCAGTGTACGCGATGATGGCGCGCGCCTCGAAGGCCGCGATCGCGTGATCATTCATGGCGACCGATTCCGCTGTCGTGCGCGTGCCGCATTGAAGCAACAGCGCACCACCGTATGCCGCGGCGTAATGATCCTGGCATCCGCCGGCAACGCCCAACGTATCAGTCTCAGTACTGCGGCTCAGTTCTGCGAGTTCTTGCGCGGTGTAGGTCACGCCGACACTTGCGGCGAGCGCTGCTGCCAATGCAACGCCGGCCGCCGACGATCCGCCAAGCCCGGAGCCCACAGGAATCGCCGAGTGAAGGTGTACCGCGACAGGTGGTCTGTTAGCGCGTTCCCATGCCGCGAGAATCAGCGGATCTGTTGGAGCGTCGGGTGCCGTCGAGTCGTTGTGCAGCGAGACACGTGCGATCGCGCGCAATTCAATCGCGATGTTGCATACCGCACCACCGACCTCTGTGGTGTACGGCGCTACGTCGGTCCAGCCACCCGCGAGATCAACGCGCGCCGGTGCGCTCGCAACGAACTCCGTTAGCTCTTCAATTCGATGCGGTAGCGGCATGTCCGGCCGAAAGTATCACGCGCGCGAGCACGGTGAGAAGCTGTGAAACAAACCGCCCGCTGCACCGGAGTGGCGCAGCGGGCGGAAGAACTGACGAATCGAAACTTACTTCTTCTTGGCTGGGGCTTTCGCTGGTGCCTTTGCCGCCGTCTTCGCTGGCGCAGCGGCAGACTTCGCGGCCGGAGCCTTGGCCGGTGTCGCGATCTTGGCTACTGGGGCCGCTTTGACATCGGCTGCTGCAACGGCGGGAGCCTTCGCCGCGGTCTTCACGGCGGCAGCTGCCTTTGGCGCTTCAGCCTTCGCAGCAGGTGCTTCTGCCGGCTTCGCGGCAACCTTTGGCGCAGCTTTACCAACCGACGTCTCAGCCAGAGGCACGACAGTCGCCTCAGGGATAGGTGACGGTGGTGCGACCTTGACTGGTGCGGGGGCCGGCGAAGAAATCGACGGCGGGCCAGCGGTCGGCTTGGCTGGGTTCAAAATCGGCGTCGGCGGCAACGACAACGCTTCGGCAAGGCGCGCGAGCGGCTCAACCTTCGCCGCCGTTGGCTTGCCCGGCGTGCCCTTGCCCGGAGGCGGCTCGACGGGCTTCCGCTTCGATGCGTACTCGGCAACTTCGTCCAGCAAGCCCTGCGCGTCCTCCGTCGACATCAGTGCGCGGCGACGGAAGTAGTCGACCACGTCACGGGTGCTTTCGAGACTGAGCTCAGTGTCGGCGATAGCGGCGCGCACGATATTCTTCAGTGCATTCGCCATCTTACTCCCGGCTTCGAACTGAATTTCGTTCGCGCGAGCGGTCATTTCGGCGACAGTGTCGCGGATGTCAGTACCGCGGTGGCCGGGGCTGCGCTTGATCGGAGCCGGGGTAGGCGCCGCCTCCACAGGGGCAACGACGGGCACTTCGGGAGTCATGGGTTCCATACGGATTGATTGGCGCCGTCGCGTCGGGAACAGCAGACCCGGAATCGGCGCGTCAGATACAACGAAGCGCCGCGTCAGCGCCGAAGGCGCTACGCGGCTGCGTAACAGCACCGAAAGAATAGTGTTGTGACGCCAAAAAGCAAGTGGTCAGGTCGCACGGTGAAAAGCAATATCGATATGCGATCGAGTAAGATTATGTTTCACATAAATCGTCAAAATTAACGACAGCAACGTGACACTATCAGCACTTCAAGGCGTCAAAGTTCTCGATATGAGTCGGGTGCTAGCCGGACCGATCTGTACAATGATGCTCGGTGATCTGGGCGCGAACGTCGTGAAGGTTGAGCGGCCCGACGGCGGTGATGAGACGCGGGGGTGGGGGCCACCGTTTGATCGCGACGGTGAATCCGCGTACTTCCTGAGCGCGAATCGGAATAAGCGCTCGATCTGCGCAGATTTCAACGAACCCGCCGATCAGGAATGGCTCATAAGTCTCGTGCTGCAGGCAGATGTAGTGGTCGAAAACTTCCTTCCAGGCGTACTGGCTGGTAAGATGCTTGATGCTGCATCGTTACTGGCGCGAAATTCATCGCTTATCTGGTGCTCAATCGGGGGCTATCCCAACACACCAATGCGGCCAGGATACGACTTTGCCGTGCAGGCAGAGGCGGGCTGGATGAGTGTCACCGGCGAGCCGCAGGGTACACCAATTCGAACCGCGGTAGCCTTTGTGGACGTGCTCACCGGAAAAGACGCTGCGATCGCGATTCTTGCGGCCCTCGTCGGCCGTCGCGGGCAGTCGGCATTGGATCGGCATCTGACCGTCACATTAGCCGGCTCTGCCGTGGCGGCACTGGCGAACGTCGCGCAGAATGCCCTCGTCTCCGGTCGCGATGCCTCGCGATGGGGTAACGCGCACGCCAATCTCGTCCCGTATCAACTCTTCGAAACATCCGATCGGCCGCTCGTCGTCGCCATCGGAAGCGACGCGCAGTGGCGAGTGTTCGCCGAATCACTCGGCAAACCGACGCTCGTCGCCGATCCGCGCTTTCAGACGAATTCGGGCCGAGTGACGCATCGCGACGCTTGCGTGGACGAGGTTCAGGCGCTGCTGCTAACTCGATCCGCTGACCACTGGTTTGCGCATTGCCAGCGGATCGGCGTGCCTGTCGGACGCGTTCGCACGGTACTTGAAGCGCTGGCGGATTTTGACACGTCTCCGAAAACCGGACTGCCATCGAGCGTCGGCGGCGCGGTTTTCCGAGCCCCGCCCCGCTTAGGTGAGCACACGGCGGAAGTTCGCGAGCACGGCTGGGGGTAGGCTTATCGGCCCAAAACGCTTGGCGGGCTGAAGCATTGACGCTTCAGTGGTATCGGCTCATCGTGTGACGCGCTTGAGCGTTGTTCGTCTGCCTCGTGCCATGGGAACACTCGTAATGCCGGAACGGAAGTTGTGGGGGGGAGCCCGCGTGGGTTATCGTGCGCCCGTGCAAACTCCTCAACAAACCGTACCCGCCGACATTGTCGAGCAGGCAGACGTCGATGCTCGTGCGATCGCCCGCGTGCTGGCTGGTGATCGTGAAGCCTTCGCCGTTCTGGTGACAAAGTACAGCGATCCGTTGTACCGACATGCGTTGAACATGACCGGAAGCCCTGATGTCGCCGAGGACATCATGCAGGCATCGTTCATTAAGGCCTTTTCGCACCTCGGTGAGGTGCGTGGCCGATTCGATGCGTGGATTTTCCGAATCGTAGCGAATGGGTGCAAGGACTGGCTGAAAAACATCCGCCGCACACATGTGAGTTACGAAGAAGATGATCAGCCGTCACACCTGACGACGCCGGACGAAGAGCTCGATCGCAATGAGCTTAAGGTCGACCTCGATTGGTCTCTTGGTCAGCTATCTCCTTCTTTGCGGGAGGCCTTTGTGATGAAACATGTCGAAGGTCGTTCGTATGAAGAGATGGCTGAGATGCTCGACTCTACCGTCGGCGCGCTGAAGATGCGTGTACACCGTGCACGAGAAGCGCTTCAGGCTTTACTTGAGGAGAAGTACTCATGATGATGGACATGACGCCAAATCCGGAGAATGAGCGCGGGATCACAGGTGACCGTGCAATCCCAACACCGGCTGCAAAGTCGGTGAGCGATCGTCCGCTCGCGGATCGTGAAGTGCCGTTGCGTGTTGATGGCGCAATGGCAGCGTTGAATGCATGGCTTGACGGCGAAGCGCCGGCGCCGCGTTTGGCGAACAATCAGCTCACACCCGAGGCCGAGTTGTGGTCACGGATCAGTCGTGAAGCGTCGGCTCGTCGCGACGTTCGGACGCCGTCGCACGTTGCGGCGCAGATCATGAACGCGTTACCGCCTGCAACCGCAACGCGGTTGGTCGCGGTGCCTGCGGTGCAAAGCACCACCACAGCCGTCGCGCGCGAAATGCCGACGGCTGTCTCTGCTCCCGGCATCAACATGCAGCCGCTGACGTTGGGGCTGATCGCCTTGGTCTGCATGGCGTTGGGCGCGTTGGTTTCGCGAATGATGTAGTGTGTTTCGCGCGGAG
>JANNWU010000330.1:0-2306 GCA_031408755.1 Gemmatimonadaceae bacterium
AAGTGCTGCGGGTAGCACGGTTTTCGTGCGTCGTAGTGTGGCGCTGCTGGCATTCATGGCAGTCGCGCTTCCGCCGGTTGCACTTGGTGTTGGGCTGCAACTTTCTGTGCTCGCGATTGGGCTCGGTGGTTCGCTCGTTGGTGTCTTCCTCGCCCATTTGGTGCCAGCAATTGGGTATTTGACATTGGTATTTCTTGGTGTCTTCATGCGCTGGGATGTGCGCCTGGACGAAACAGCGGCAATGCTTGGCGCGACGAGTCGTGACCGCTGGCGTTTGATCGTGCTCCCGTTGCTTCGTCGACCAATTGCAGAAGCGCTTGCACTTGGCTTTCTCGTCAGTTGGGCGCAGGTTGCGTTGACGTTGTTGGTTGGTGGTGGTGCTGTGCGCACTCTGCCACTGGATGTGCTGGCGCTACTTCAAGCAGGTCAGGATCAGCGTGCGGCGGCTGGTGCGCTCGCTCTGGCTATTCCAGCGCTGATCGTAATTGGTGCCACGCGAGTGGCTGCGCGAAACACGGCGGCGGTGATCGCATGACGGTGGCACTCGAAGTCCGCAACGTGGACGTCTTGTTCGACAGCACGGTGCAGAACGATCCTACTTTACGCAAGAGAATCGTCACCGATCGTTCTGTACAGGAACCGGCTGGTTACCAGGTGGGCCTGCTGGACGTGAACCTGCAAGTGAACGCTGGTGAGTGCGTCGCAGTGCTGGGTGAATCTGGCTCTGGCAAATCGTCTCTGCTGCGGACGTTGGCCGGACTTCACCCAATGATGGTCGGGCAAGTGCTGGTGCACGGCAAAGATGTATCGGCGCTCGCACCGGAACGTCGAAGCATTGTGTATCTGCATCAAGAACCGGTGTTGTTTCCACACCTCTCTGTGATAGACAACATCATATTCCCGATGCGACTGCGCGGCGTAGGATCCAGTGACGCGCTACTGCAAGCGCGTCACTGGCTCCAGACGCTGCAAGTGCGCAGCCTCGGCGTACAGTCGTCCGAGATGTTGAGTGGTGGAGAACGTCATCGTGTCGCTTTGGCGCGCGCGTTGTGCGCTGATCCGGCGGTGTTGCTGCTCGACGAGCCGCTCGCGTCGCTTGATCCGGACGTACGCGCTGATGTGCGAGAGGCGTTGCTCGCTGCGCGCGCGGCAAGTGGGGCAGCGATGGTGCTTGTCACGCACGATCTGGATGATGCGCTGGCTGTTGGTACACAAATTTCGGCGATCAGCTGGGGCTCGCTGAGTGCGCCTGTCGCCGCACAAACATTGCTCCGCGAGCCGCACAACTTGGAGACAGCAAAACTGCTCGGTGTGTTCTCTGAAATCGTCGGAGAAATTGTTCGTGATGGAACGCATGCAGAATTTCGTTGGATCGGCGGAATGCAGGTCGTGCAGAGTGCCGCGATTGGTCCAGCAATCGCATGCGTACGAGCACATGAAGTGAGTCTCCAGCGCGGTAACCAGCTCAATCTTCCCGTTCTCACCGTTGTTGACTGTCAATCGCGTTCGCATGAAATGCTCGTGACTGTGCGCGACGTTGGTGGCGCGACGGCGGTGGTGCGCGTCAGCAACGGTGCTGAACTGGCGCTAGGCGATCAGGTGCAGATCACGCTGACTGCCGCTCGGTATTTTCCTGCGCGTGGAGGCAGCGGTGTTTGATCATCTCCTGCGCGGTTTCAAAGATCGCATGCTGGCACCATTTGCGACGCTGTTTCGCGGTGTTGCTCCGAATACGATCACGCTTATCGCATTAGTGTTTGGCCTTGGCGCCGCGGTAGCAGCGGCGCGCGGCGCCTTTGGTCTTGGACTCGCGCTCTGGATCGCAAATCGTATTACTGACGGCTTGGATGGGAGCGTCGCACGTGCCGCGGAGCGCCAGTCAGATTTTGGCGGCTACCTCGATATTTTGCTGGATTTTATTGTTTACGCCGCTATTCCGGTGGGCTTTGCGGTGGGTCTCAACGCCGGGTCAGTGTTTATCGCCGCCGCTGTGTTGGAAGCGACGTTCTTCGTGAATGCTTGCTCGTGGATGTATCTGTCAGCAGTGCTTGAAAAACGAGCGGTGGGGGCAAGCAGTCGCGGAGAGCTCACGACCGTGACGATGCCGCCAGCGTTGGTGGCGGGTTTTGAAACCATCGTCTTCTCGCACAATATCACGAATCCTGACGATTTCCTTTTCAAATTGCTTTGGTGGCTGACATGGCAAGCGTAGACAAAGATTCCAAGGGTTGGCGGATCCGGTTCTTCGATCCGAACGGCGTTCGAAAGACGGTCCGAATTCCGGGGCTCAACAAAGCGAAAGCGGA
>JANNWU010000331.1:0-4460 GCA_031408755.1 Gemmatimonadaceae bacterium
GCAAGCCGTTCCTACTATTTGGTGACGGTTCGCTCACGTCGTGCAAACCAATCAGTGATGCCGATCTTGGTGCGTACCTCGCCGATTGCTTACACGACACGTCCAAACACAATCGTATTCTGCCGATTGGTGGACCAGGTCCAGCGATCACGCCAAAACAACAAGGCGAGCATCTTTTCGCGCTCTTGCAGCAAACGCCACGATTCACGCGTGTGCCTGTCAAAATGATGAGCGTAATCATCAGCGTACTGGGCGCACTCGGGCGCGTTATTCCGGTACTCGCAGCCAAGGCGGAACTGGCGCGTATCGGCCGTTACTACGCAACGGAATCGATGCTCGTCTGGGATGAAGGCACTGGTCGCTACGACGAGCGCGCAACACCATCAAGCGGAAGTGACACGTTGTTTGGATACTATGCATCGCTGGTGAACGGCGCGACGACCGCCGAGCGCGGCGAACACGCGGTGTTTTAAGCGGTGCTTCCATCCGTGTTCTAAGCGGTGTTGCAAACACTGCTCTGTGCGCGGTCGTAAGCGATGACGCGTCACCGCGAGTCTGCAGTCAGCCTCGTCTGGTATCTCAATCGACGCTACTCCACCTCAAGTAACGCGCGCCGAACAAGATCCATTGCAACCTGCGTCGCACGATGCCGAATTTCAGCCCGGTCGCCGATATACACGCTGCGATTGGTCGTCACATTACCGCGCACATCGATCGCAATCCAGACAGTGCCAACGGGCTTATCATCGCTGCCGCCATCCGGGCCAGCAACTCCCGTAATACCGATGCCAATACTCGCTCCGGTCATTCCTCGCACGCCACGGGCCATCTGCGCGGCGACCTGCTCGCTTACCGCGCCGTGCGCAGCAATATCTTCGGCCGACACACCAAGCTCCTGTTCCTTTATCGCGTTCGAATACGCGATCACACCGCCAAGCACGACACGACTCGAACCCGGCACTTCAGTGAGCCGCGCGCCGAGCAATCCTCCCGTACAACTCTCGGCCACCGCAATCGTGTCGCCGTGCGCTTCACAAGCATGGAGGACAACTGCGGCCATTGATTGACCGTCCACAGCGTAGGCATGCACACCAACGGCTTCGCGAATGCGCTCAACGGCCAAGTCAAGACGACGCGCGGCGTCATCGGCCTGGAGTCCGCGCGCGGTAACCCGGAGATCAACTCCATCAATGCCGGGCAGGTACGCGAGTGGTAGACCTTCCACTTCACGCTTCATGCGGCCGAGCTTTTCTGCGAGTGCGCTTTCTGCAATGCTGGTGCAACGCACCACTCGGGAACGCAGCACAGTGCCCGTGCCGCGAGACGCCAGCCATGGCACGATATGCGTCGTGGTCATGTGACGGAGTTCACGCGGCACGCCAGGAAGCATGATCACCCATCGCCCCTGCGCGTCCGTGAGCCGCAACCCCGGCGCAGTGCCCTGCGTGTTTTCGAGAATCTCCGCACCATCAGGCACGAGCGCCTGCTGCAAATTTGAAATAGGTAGCGGGCCACCGCGTCCACGTGAGGCCCACAGCGCGTGCAGCGCAGCTACGATGTTCGCATCCTCATGCAACTCACGCCGAAAGAGTTTCGCCAAAACGGGACGCGTGAGATCATCTGCCGTGGGCCCAAGTCCGCCCGTTGTGATAACTCCACCCGTGCGATGCAGCGCTTGTTGCACTGCATCCGCGATCTCTTCCGGCGTGTCGCCAACGGTCGCCCGTCGAGCGATCGGCACACCGATATCACCAAGCGCGCGCGCCAAAAACACCGCGTTCGTGTCAATGGTTGTGCCGAGCAGGAGTTCGTCACCAATTGTGACGATCTCGACGGATGCGGTCATAAATTGTGAGTTAAATGCGTGCGGATCAACCCGCGTGACGGCGGGTTGGAGCGGTAATCACACTACCGTATCGTTGCAGATACAATGCAAGCGACCAGAGTGTCAGCGCGACGGCGCCGATCATGCTCAGCGCCACGACAGCGCCGTTGAAGTATGCAAACGCCGACCACCATCCGCTGCGCCATCCCTGCTCGCGCGCGAGTGTCGCCATGAAGAACCAGCAGTAAGCAGCGCCGATCCAAATTAGTTGCAACGTGGTTTTCCACTTCGCCGGGCCAATTGACGCGATCACAACACCGCGACGCTTCGCGACTTCGCGGAAGCCCGTCATAAATGCTTCTCGACCCAGGACCACGAGAACAACCCACAGCGGAAGTGAGAGCCACATCTGCGCCAGCAACGTGGGGAATCGGCCATCAGGTGGCACGGTCTGACCGGCGTGCACCAGCGTGGACGCACCACGCATGAGGTAATACATCGGAACAAACGTGCCGATCAAGAGCAATTTATCGGCGAGTGGATCGAGCCACTTTCCCAAATCAGTAATCAGGTTTTCGCGGCGTGCGAGATACCCGTCGACGTAGTCTGTGACCGCGGCGACAACAAACAACGCGAACGCAATCGCGCGCACTGTCGAACCATTTGCAAACGGCAAAATCGCCACCAAGGGAGTGATGGCGATCCTGCCGACGGTCAGCGCGTTCGGGAGATTCACGGGACGCTGCGATTCAGCTCGATGAAGCGAGGCTCTTGAGGACCAGCTTACTCACTGCCTTCAACGTATCGAAGACGCCGTCTCCCGCCACTGCCACCGCCTCAACACTCGGCGCGCGCTCCACCCACTCACCCGTCGGCAACTGCTCGACAAGCAGGCGGCCGGGGTTGTTTGGGTCTTCCATCTGGCGCTGCCGAGCCGGGTCCATCACTTCGAACCCTGGATTCAACAGCACGTCCAGCTCGCTCACCGACGAGGCGTTTGGCAGATCGCGTTTGTTGTACTGAATCACAAATGGCATGCGCGTAATGTCGTAACCGTACTCCGCCATGTTGTCGTACAAGTTCTGCATCGCTTCGATATTCGCTTCCTGTCGATCCGTCTGCGAATCCGCGACAAACACGACACCATCAACACCTTTCAGAATCAGCTTGCGGCTCGCGTTGTAGTAGACCTGACCCGGCACGGTGTACAGATGAAAGCGCGTCTTGAAGCCTCGAATCGTCCCGAGATCCACTGGCAAAAAATCGAAGAACAACGTGCGCTCATTCTCTGTCGCGAGCGAGATCAATTTGCCTCGCGTATCAGGAGCGACGCGAGCATAAACATGCTCGAGATTCGTGGTCTTGCCGCCAAGTCCAGGACCGTAATACACGATCTTGCAGTTGATCTCGCGCGACGCGTAGTTGATGACGGACATATACGTGTGGTCGAATTAGCTGAAGAGCCGATCGATGTCGTCTTCGGCACCGGCAAGCAGGTGGGAAGCGCCAACCTCGGCAGACTGCTGTTCCTGCGGACGAGTAAACACCTGATTCAATTCCTGCACGGCTGCCTTTAGGCGCAAACGTACCAAGCCGAGTGTCGTCCGCTGATCGAATAAGACAACCAGAATTAGTCGACGCGCAACATCAGCGACGTACATCGAATCACGTTCGCCTTGATGAAAGAGCGTCGTGAAATCTTTTTCGCCAATGAGTCGTGCGAGTTGATCATTCGCGCTGAAGTCCGCAGCCGCCAAGGTGGCAAACGCGGTGGCGTCAAACTGCGGTTGCTCACCGACGGTGGTGACGAGCTGACCGGCGCGATCGACAAGCAGCGCACTGCGACTGTTTGTCTCCTGCAGAAAACCCATCAGGATGCGCGTAATAGCGTCAGCATCATCCTGCGTGAAAGACCAATGCGATGCGCGAGACATATTGGTGCTCACGACTCGAGAGCGAGAAGAAGACGATCCAACGCGCGTTCGGCGCGGCGGCGAAGCGTCGGGCGACGCTCCCAACGAATGTAGTCGCGCAGCAGTCGCGCGTTTTGAACTGACGGTGATTGTGCGAGAAAACCAATCGCCGCCGCCCGCTGTACAACGGATTCAGAAAAGAGCTGATCGTGCGCCGCGTGCTGCTGGCGGCTCCACGCAACCGCGCCTACTACGAGCCCGCCAGCAAAACCGGCCAACACATACGGAATAGTGCCGCGACCTGACTTCTGGCGCCGTACGATCTGCATCAGACCATCTCCCGACGTGCGGAGAGTGCCTGCGCAATCGTGACACCGTCCGCGTACTCAAGATCGCCGCCAACTGGCAGGCCGCGTGCGATTCGCGTAATGCGCACGCCCGTTGCCACCAACTGGCGTTGGAGATGGATTGCTGTTGCTTCGCCTTCCATCGAAGGGTTCGTCGCAAGAATCACTTCAGACACACCGCCATGCCGCACCCGTTCGACGAGCGCTGCGATTGTGAGATCACCTGGTCCAACGCCGTCAAGCGGAGAAATACGACCACCCAAGACGTGGTACACCCCTCGGAATTCGGCTGCCCGTTCAATTGCTCCAATATCCGCTGCTTCTTCGACTGCGCAGATGGTGTTTCCGTCACGTCGCGGATCTGCACAGATCCCG
>JANNWU010000332.1:0-2415 GCA_031408755.1 Gemmatimonadaceae bacterium
CGTTCGGCGTTGATTCGGTTGGCACCGTCGAAGCAATTCTCCGAAGGCGCGCGCTTGGCGATGGCGGCTATAACTCTGAATCAAACCGACATCGCGACCTGGTGAACGCGCTGAAGCTGCCCGATGTCGCGCTTGGAACCGGCTACTCAGATGTCGAGCAGGCAGCGTTACCCGCTGGGTGGCAATCGGATTCTATGGCTTAGGATAGCCACGAAAGCAGGCCTGCATGGCCGCGTCTTCATCGGAGAAACGCCATGTTTCGTCAGTAAGTGAACCACCTCCATCACTCCCACAGGAGTGCACATGCTACGTCGATCATTTATCGCATTCTCGCTCTTCGCCTCCCCTGCTCTCGCACAGACCGCCGATCGTGAACTGCCTAGCGGACGTGAGCTGATCGCGGTGTACGTGGGCGCGAGTACATGTGGTCCGTGCCTGCTACCAGAGATGAAAGCGGCTGTCATCCGAATGAAGACACTTCTCGATAGCACCGCCAAACGAAACGGTTACGCATTCTCCGCAGTCGGCGTTTCGTCTGACTGGTTAACCGAAAAAGGGATCGCGTTTCTCTCTGACAACGGCCCGTTCGATCAATTGGTGATCGGCGGAAATTGGACGAACCTCGGCGTTGAGCACTTCATTTGGAACGACTCTACTGCGGTGCCAGCGATGCCTCAGATTGTTGTGCTCGAACGCACAGTAACACTCGGAGCGCGCATCAGCATGTCAGCACCTCGAGTGCTACGACGAGTGAGCGGACTAGTAGATATTCCGCAGTGGGTCAATGACGGAGCGCCCATTTCGCTCGTGTCGCCTCCCGCGACGCGTAGTACGCCGACTAATACACCAGTTTCTGCGTCAAACGCTGCCAAGCCGCAAAACCCGCCAGTGCCTCCTCGCGCAACAACGAGACCATAGGAATCGCGCGCGCTGGCAGCGGTTGATCGATCTCGTCGTAAATGAACTGATCGTCGAATCCAATCGCTGCTGCGTCCAACTTTGTGTTGCCAAAAAAGACGCGCGCTGGCCGCGCCCAGTAGATGGCGCCGAGGCACATTGGGCACGGTTCGCAGGATGTGTAGAGATCGCAGCCGGATAATTGAAACGTACCGAGCGCGTTGCACGCGTTACGAATCGCATCGACTTCGGCGTGCGCGGTAGGATCGTTCATGGCGGTGACGCGATTGACACCGCGAGCGATCAGCTGCCCATCTTTGGCGACCACGCACCCAAACGGACCACCGCCGCGCAGTTGTACATTCTCGACCGACAGGCGGATGGCCTCGCGCATACATGTGTCGTCTGTCATTCACGGTTGCTCATAACGCTTAGCTCACTTGTTGCCGGAGGATCCATTGAAAAGTTGCGCGTCACAGAATCGTCGCTGGTAATATTCTTCAGCCGCTAGAACCGATGCGACACGCGAACGCAGCAATGACGTCCACGCCCAACTGCCTTCCCTGCCCCAAATGCTGAAACTCGCGACCGCGATCTGTCTCCTCGTTTATTTCGCACCAGCACTGCGAGCACAACAGCCAGCATGCAACTGCCCGGGACGCGAGTATCCGGCAACTCCCACGGCCGATGTGCGCCGACTCTTTGCCGCGGCCGAGCGTGCGGACACAATCGCTTTCTTAAGCGCACTCGCTGCGGTGTCAGCACCAGATTCGTTTGCGGTCGACGAGACGCCGCTGATTGCAACTATTCTCTGGGCACAGCGCTGGCCTGCAGAGCTGCGCCAGGACAGCTATCGCACCTATCAAACTGTGCTGCGCACATCGCTCGACAGTCTCCGCGCCGAGCATCGCGCGAGTTGGCCGTCGCGTGAACGCATGCTCGCGGCCGCGCTTGCACGAAAGGTTGATCCGAACGGGTTCGTTATCGGCGGAATACCGCCACTCCACTTAGCAGCAACGATGGGGTCACCCGCGATGGTCGCGCAGCTACTCGCCGCGGGTGCACATTCAAATATCGAGAGAGAAGTGTTCGACAATTTTAACGCAATTGAATTTGCGCTGGATCATGAGTATCAATTTCGATTGCTCGCATTCCCCGAGTTTATCACAACCGCCGAACGCACCGCAACGGTACGTAGACTGCTGCGTGCGGGCACGAAGCCACCGTGGGCTGGCGCGCGATTTCGTATGCCCGCGCACTCACCATGGGCGCTTATTGCGGCGTTGACGGAAGGTGACTCGGTGGCGTATGAATTGATCGCCGCCGGATTGACCGCAACACAAACAGACGTTGACGGTATCCCGCCCATCGTCGCTGCCGCGCAGTTTGAGAATGCTGCGATCGTGCGCGTACTTCGTGACGTGGGTCCGAGAAGTGCGCGAGTAGATGGCGACACAATCGTCTGGGAGCGAAGTGTTTCTGCTGATTCAAACAGCACCGATCTGTGGCTTGATGCGG
>JANNWU010000333.1:0-1786 GCA_031408755.1 Gemmatimonadaceae bacterium
CCAATTTTATTGCGACACTTGAAACAATCAGCAACGGTCTTCGCAGCCGAATAAACCTGCACCGAAACCCCGTCAATACGGCGCCGCTCAATGCCCGCCGTGAGTGCGTCGCCGGAAAAATGCGCGATGTCCAGGAGCCGAATTCTTCGCACCGCCTGCGCTTGGGACGAAATGGGGAGCGTCGGCATTCGCGCATGTGACGTGCTGCTGGTGTTTAGATGCAAGTCCCGACATTTCGGCACATCCGCTGAGGCCAAACTCAGATGCTCTTAAGCGCTGTGTCGCATGGCCCATGACGCGCCAAACGACTTGGTTCCAGGCAGTCCAACTACGCTCATTAAGCACAAAATAGACCTTAGTCGTGCTGCTCAGTCCGGTAACCCGTTCCCGTCTGACGCGTCACTCAACTGATTCTGGTGTCGGCTCGCACCATCAGTTCGCCGCAGGCACGCGTCACTGGATCCGAAGCTGTCGGAATCATCCGCATCCGGCCGCAATAGCAGTCATCAGTCGCTTATCAGTCGCTCGTCGCTTCGCTTCCCGAAACAGGAGAGGTCATGCGCCTCGTCGAAGTATCAAGAAGTGTGATATGCGGAGCGATGCTCTGCGCATGCAGCGGCGGTGCCGACACGCCGCCGGTGGGACCTGTGGTGCTTACTTGCCCAACAGCCGCTGTCTCCCTGTGCACCGATGCGACAGGCGCGGTGAATGTGCGCGCCGCGCTGACTGACGCGGTCACTCGACTGCGTCCATCGCTCAGCACCACAGCGAATGGCGTGCTGACAACGGAACTGTCGGCACTCAAGGCGGCCGTCGACGCTGGCTCGATCAGCACGGCGCGCGCGAGCGCCGAACGTCTGCGAACGAGCATCGCCACACTGCGCGGTAACGCTGCGCTGACTCCGGATCTGGTCACGCTCGACGCGATCACACTCGCGATCATCACTGCGCAGGTCGCACTCGGCGCGACGCCAACGCAACTCGCGATCGGTTCGGCGGATATTGCCGTCACGCCGTCACACTAAGCGTCGCTTCCCTTTCCGATGCTCATCTTTCAGGAGTCTGTTATGGAAGGTCGTACAGCACTTCGCAGCGTTGCGGCACTCGCTTCGCTGATTGTCTTCCCGTGTTACGCTGCCGCACAGGCACCTGCGGTTGCGCAGGGCTGCTACGTGCCGGCATCCGGGACGGTGTATGTGATTGGCGCAGCAAATGCGCCCACGGCCTGCGCATCGGGTCACCTCGCGATCACGTTTCAGGGGCCGCCTGGAGCGGTGGGCGCAGTCGGTGCTGCTGGGCCTGCGGGTGCAACGGGTCCCGCGGGTCCTACAGGTCCTGCGGGCGCAACGGGGCCTGCGGGTCCCAACGGTACCCCAGGAGTTTCAGGCTATCTGGTGATATCCTCACCGATCACCGTTTCCTCACTGGATGTGATTAGCGCCGCTATTGACGTCATTTGCACGGGTGGCAGAAAGGTCGTTGGCGGCGGGGTTCTGATTAATCTCCCCTCAGGAATTACCATCTTCGAGAGTCGTCCGCAACTAACTGGCGGCTCGTACCGAGTGGGCTTGGCGCGAACAGGTCCTGTCTCGTCTACGGCGTGGGGAACGGGTTACGCGGTGTGCGTCAACGCCGCACCGTAACGGCGTAAGCAGGGCGCTGTTGCATCGCCAGCGAGCGTCACCGAGACAACAGAAGCCAGTGTCTCGCGGTAGGGGATTTTTAGCCCTGTGTTTAACAAACTGACAGAGCCGACGGTGGCCAGAGCGCCGCTATACAGTTGGCC
>JANNWU010000334.1:0-4378 GCA_031408755.1 Gemmatimonadaceae bacterium
TGCGTGGTGATTCGATCACGCTGGCGGGTGAGCCGCAATCTGTTGAACGCGCCATGCAAACGGCGCAGCGGATGGTTGAAGCCGCGCGCCAGCGTGCGTCGTTCAGTGCGGATGATGTGCTGCGAATGTCGGAAGACACGAGTACGGACACTGGCCCACTTGATCCCGCGCGCATCGCGCTGCCTGGCATTAAGCGCGTCGTGCAAGCGAAAACACCTGGACAAGCGGAGTATCTCCAGAAAATTGCCGAACACGATATCGTGGTTGGCATTGGCCCCGCTGGTACCGGCAAGACTTATCTGGCTGTTGCTGCGGCTGTTGACGCGCTGATGCGGAAGCGCGTAAAGCGGATTGTGCTCGCGCGGCCTGCGGTTGAAGCCGGCGAGTCGCTTGGGTTTTTGCCGGGTGACATGCAGGCGAAGGTTGATCCGTATCTTCGGCCACTCTACGACGCGCTTGATGAACTGATGCCGCCGGAGCGTGTGGTGAAGGCGCTGGAAACGCGCGTCATCGAGATCGCGCCACTGGCGTTCATGCGCGGACGCACGCTCGGTGATGCGTTCGTGATTCTCGACGAAGCGCAGAATGCCACGAATGCGCAGATGAAGATGTTCCTCACGCGCCTGGGCTTGAATTCCAAAATCGTGATCACCGGCGACAAGACGCAGATTGACTTGCCGAGTCGTGAACAGTCTGGCCTCATGCAAGTCGAGCGCATTCTGCCGGGTATTGAAGGCATCGCGTTCCACTATTTCAGCGAAGCAGACGTTGTTCGTCATCGATTGGTCCGCGATATCATCCGAGCTTACGCACATGACAGCGGCAACTGAGCCTCCACAGCGATGCGCGACGCACCATGCGGGGCGTCGCTGATGTCCATCAACGTTGAGATGAGCGCACCGGGGCAACGTGCGCCGCTGAGCGCTGCGCGTGTGGCTGCATTGGTGCAGCTCACCATGAAGGCTGAGCAGGTTGCTGATGCGATGATCAGCGTGACATTTCTGTCATCGCGGGCCATGTCCCGCATGCATCGTGAGCAGCTTGGACATAGCGGCGCCACTGATATCATCACCTTTGAGCTCACTCGGCCCGTTAAAGACGCCCCAGTTACCGGCGACATGTATATCTGCGCTGATGTTGCGCGCAAAAATGCAAAGGAGTGGGGCGTGCCAGTGCGCGAAGAGCTCGCGCGACTTGTGATTCACGGCAGCCTGCACTCGCTGGGCTTGAAACACCCCAATGGTGATGCGCGGCTCGCGTCACCGATGTGGCGCGCGCAGGAGAAGTACCTGCGGGCTGCTGTACGTCGCGGCCTCGTCTGACGGATATGCTACTCTGGCTGCTGTTTGTACTGCTTATGCTTGCCGCTGGCGCTTCTGTTGCTGCGGACGGACTTGTCATGAGCCTCACCGCCGGACCCGCCGACGATGTACGGCGCGCATGGTTGGTGCGTGATCGCGAACGTGTGCATCGCGCGCTCAGTGGATCACGACTTGTGTTCTTTCTGTTTGCGGGCGCTGTCGCCCCGCCGCTGTGGCGTACGAATGGCCCTGAGCTCATCGCCGCGCTCGTCTTACTGCTACTCTCGGTTGGTGCCGCGGAAACGTTCGCGCGCACAATCGGCGCAACGCGCGCTGCTGGGACAAGTGCATGGCTCTCTGGCTGGGCGGCGTTCGTGACGCTGATCGCAAAGCCAATCGTTGCGCTGATGGAGAGTACGGAACGCTGGTTGATTCAGTCGTTTCCAACGGCCAAGATTGACGAAGATGCCGATGATGTGGCGGCGGAGCAGTTTCTGGATGTTGTCGCGGCGGAAGCCGACGTAACAGGAAAGGAACGGACGTTGTTGCAGGGCGCGTTCTCGTTGGGTGAGACGCAAGTGCAGGAGATCATGACGCCGCGGGTTGAAATGATCGCAGTGGAGCGCGCGACGCCGTGGTCGGAAGTCATTGACCGATTTCGCTCCTCGTCGCACTCGCGACTACCGGTCTACAACGAACGCATCGACGACGTAATCGGTGTGCTGTATGTGAAAGATCTGCTGGCCGACATTCTTGACGACGCGGAGCCACACCACGGTTGGATCACGCGCATGCGACAGGGATTCTACATTCCACCAACCAAACCAATCGACGCGCTGTTGCGCGAATTTCGGTCGCAACGCACGCACATCGCGATTGTGATGGATGAGTATGGCGGCACGGCGGGTATTGTCACGATTGAAGATATCCTGGAAGAAGTTGTCGGCGAGATTGATGATGAACACGATACGGAGGCAGAGCGCCAGCTCGACAGTCGCAACAATCGGCAGTTTTGGGTCACGGGCCGTGTGACACTTGACGAACTATCAGAACGACTTGGCGTCGACATTGAAAGCGACGAAGTTGGCACGGTCGGCGGTCTGATCATGGAGCGGCTTGGCCGAGTACCACGCGCCGGTGAGCATCTGATTATCGATGGGTTTCGCGTTGTGGTGGAACAGGTGCGTCGTCGTCAGATCGTGCGTGTGTATTTCGAACGGTTGGAACCGATCACAGATTCTCGCGATGAGGGAGCCGAGTAGATGGGCCCTCTTTCAATTGCGCTGCTCGTGATTTTTGGTGTTGCGTCGATGACGCTGGCGTCGCACGCCGTGCGCGCAGTCAGTCGGATTTGGCTGCGACATTGGGTGGAGCAGCGCTTGCGCGGTGCCGGTCTGGCGGAGGCGTATCTGGAGCAACCGCAACGCTTGCAATTGGCCGCCGGAGCGGGAGCCGCGGCATGTGTGATCGCAGGTGGTGCCGCGCTGGCAATGACGTTGCGTCAGCAGCCCGCAGTCCTTGCCGCGTGGTTAACTGCAACGGCGGTGGGCGTCCTTGTGCTCGGGATCGCGGTGCCTCGCGCAATCGGTCAACGATGGGCCGTGACGCTGGCGCCGTTCCTGTTACCGTTGCTGCAATTAGTCGAATTGCTGCTCGGCGTGTTTCTGCTGCCCGCGCGCGCATTGGAGCGTTTGATGCGCCCAGAACTCGCTGGCACCACGGCGAACGCTGAACGAGACGCGCTTGAAGTGCTTCTGCGCGAAGGTGAGCGAGAAGGAGTGAGTGCACCGGGCGAACGCGAGATCATCACCGGCTTGGTGGCATTCGGTGATAAGACTTTGCGTGACGTGCTCACGCCGCGCGAGCAGATCTTTGCGTTAAATGTGAAACTGTCGCACGAAGATCAGGCTCGGCAAATGGCGCAAGCGGGTTACAGTCGAGTTCCTGTCTTTGCTGGCACGTTGGACACGATTGTCGGAATGGTACACGTACGTGATGTTTTGACGAGCGAAGGCGAAGCGGCGTTACCGTTACGACCAGTTGGTATCGCTTCCATTGATCGAAAGTGTACGGATCAACTTTTCGCCATGCTGCAGAGCAGGCAGCACATGGCGCTGGTGCGCGAAGGCACTGGTCCCGTTCTTGGGTTGGTGACACTCGAAGACCTGCTTGAGGAGGTTGTGGGCGACATTGATGACGAGCACGATGATCGTCAGCCGCACGCAGAGTCATGACAGCGCTCACTGACTCCGAAGCGCGAAGCGCACTTCCACCCGCAATAGCGCGACTTCTCACATCGTTTGAGGCAGGGCATCGCGCTGCTCTCGCTCGCGCAATCTCAATTGTCGAAAACCATCGCGATGGTTTCGATGCGTTGCTAGCGGTGTGCCACCCACGGTTAGGTCGCGCGCGACGCATTGGCATTACCGGACCACCGGGCGCCGGCAAAAGCACCATTACAACATCGTTGGTTGAAGCGATGCGCGCTGAAGGGCTCACGGTTGCAGTGGTGGCGGTTGATCCTACGTCGCCGTTCACGGGCGGAGCGCTGCTTGGCGATCGTATTCGGATGGAACGCGTCGCACTAGATCCTGGCGTGTACATCCGCTCAATGGCCACGCGTGGTTCGTTGGGCGGCCTGGCAGCGGCCACTCGCGAGACGTGCGACGTGCTCGACGCGTTCGGTTTTGATCGGGTGATAATCGAGACCGTTGGCGTAGGTCAAAGTGAACTCGATGTCGCGCGGACGGCGGACACCAGCGTCGTTGTTTTGGTACCCGAAAGCGGCGATAGCATTCAAACGCTGAAAGCCGGTGTGATGGAAATCGCTGATCTGTTCGTGATCAACAAAAGCGATCGGCCCGGCGCCGACAGGTTGCGCGGCGACGTTGAGCTGATGCTCGGCATGCGCATGGGCAACGCGACGCATGGCGTGCCAGCGCATCACGGCGTGGATCTGCGGCGGCTTGGCGCGGCGGAGAAAGACGCTGCGGTGCGCGCGCTGTCTCCTGCGAAAGCCCCCGGTGACGCCGCCGCTGATCCACACGCCGCAGGTGGTTGGGTGCCGCCAGTGGTGA
>JANNWU010000335.1:0-1728 GCA_031408755.1 Gemmatimonadaceae bacterium
CCCAGTGTCTGGGTGGATTTTGAGCAACATGCAAAACGTGAATGGCTGGGCCGCTTGGCAGTGGCTCTTCTTCCTCGAAGGAATCCCGTCGGTACTGCTGGGCGCGACGGTTTTCTGGTATCTCGACAACAATGTTGACTCGGCGTCGTGGCTTTCCACGAGCGAGAAAACTGTTCTGAAGACCGAGCGCGATCGCGATGCTGGCGTAGCGACCGTGCTTTCTGTGCGTGCGACGTTGCGTGACCCGCGAGTGCTGCTGCTGTCGCTCATCTATTTCTCTTTCATCATCGGGCTCTACGGAATCAGTTTTTGGCTTCCCGAAGTGATCCGCGGAATGGGAGTAAGAGATGGCCATCGCATCGGCTTGTTGAGCGCAATTCCATATTTGCTTGCCGCGATAAGTATGATCTGTGTCAGCCGCATTTCCGATCGGTTGCATGACCGTCGCTGGCATATTGCCGTTTGCGCGATATGTGGTGCCGTTGGACTCTCAGCCGCTGGATTTCTTCGTGGATCACCGGTCGCCGGTATGATTGCACTCAGCATCGGCACCGCAGGAGTGCTGTCGGTGCTGCCGCTATTCTGGACGTTACCAACGGCATTTTTACGCGGCGCGTCGGCCGCTGCTGGTATCGCCGTCATCAACTCGGTTGGAAATCTGGCCGGCTTTTTAAGCCCGTTCATGATTGGTGCCGTTGCCGACGCAACCGGAGATACCGTCTTTGGCATGGTCGCCGTCGGTGGCTTCCTGCTGCTGGGCGCTGCGCTCACGACGGGTACGTCAGGCGCTACGGTCGCGGCAAAACCGGGTCAGCAATCGTGATCGTGAGTGGTGCGCCACTGCTGCACAGCGTGATTGGGCCAGGCGCGCATCTCTTCTTCGAGTCGCTCGCGTACTTCGTCGCGGCACGGGTGTATTGGCGCGCTCGCACCGCTACATCGCAACCACCCAAACGTGACCGTGTTCTGCTGCTTGGGTGCGCGATCTTTGGCGCGCTGCTTGGCAGCAAAGCGCTGCACGCGCTTGAGCACCTACCCGCACTCGTTGCGCGCGCAGATCTTTCGCTTTGGCTTGGAGGTAAGTCCGTTCTTGGAGGATTTCTCGGCGGCACGCTCGGTGTAGAACTTGGCAAGCGCGCGATCGGTTGGCGCCTGCCAACCGGCGATGCGTGGTTCGCGCCGATCGTGATCGGGTTGTTGATTGGCCGCGTCGGCTGTCAACTCTCTGGAACCTGGGATCTCACATACGGCATTCCGACCGCGTTGCCCTGGGGATGGAACTACGGCGACGACGAAATGCGTCATCCGGTGGCGGCATACGAGATGTTTGGTGTCGCCGCGCTTTACTTTGCGACTCAGCATCGTTGGACGGCGCAACCCGGTGCGCGATTTGCGGCTTTGCTCGCGGGCTACTCTGTTTTGCGCTTTCTGGTCGAATGGTTGAAGCCGCCGTTCGGGCTCGCTGCGACTGATAGTAGCCTGCCGGTCGCGCTCTACGCTGGGCTGACAGCGTTGCAGTGGGCGGCATGCGTTGGAACACTCTGGTTCACGTGGTTACTGCGACAAAGGCTTGCGCAGACAGTGTTTATAGACAGACCGTTGCAGTAGTCACTTCTCGCTGCTCAATCGATCAGATGCCAAAAGTCCGGCCGTATCTGTACTACGATCACGTTGTCTCACTCTGTGATGAGTGCATGCGACGCATCGAAGGCAAGATTGTCATTCGTG
>JANNWU010000336.1:0-8002 GCA_031408755.1 Gemmatimonadaceae bacterium
GCCTAAGCGTCGATCAAATTCCAGTCGAGACCAGAGCGTAACCGCGTCCATAAACGCGCTCGCCCGCGACATTTCCACGCTACTCCGGACGGCTCCACCGATTCGATCTGACTGCATGCTCGATAAAGAGATCGTCGTAAGTGCAGCAATACCGATCAGTGCCAACGCAATCATCGACTCCAAGAATATTACACCCCTTCGTTCGCTATGGCGTAGATGCATAGGCCTCCCACAGCCGTGTGGAGTCAAGAGAATCAGATAGTGCGCCGGCTGCCGCGACAACGCGTCCATCCGCAAGAATACTGAACTCTACAGTGCGACCAGAATTCATCACGCTGACGGTAACCGCGCGCTGCGTTCGAAGTGCCGCAACACGCGCAGCACGTACGTGCTGCAACAGCGGGCGGGCGGCGGGCGCACTCCCGCGCTGATCTGAACGCAACTGCAGTGCGACAAGGGATGCGGCGGCACCAACGAGTGCGAGTGTGACGCAAACCTCGAGAAGTGAAATTCCGCGCTTCGATCTTGCACTCACAGGCGATCCACACGCACTGAGTACACCGACTGCAACAGTGCGATTGCGACACCTGATACAACCGCACCAAGAATCAGAATTATGGTTGGTTCGATCACACGCGCGAGAACCTGCATCTTTGAACGTGCTCCTGCTTCTTCAAGTTCGGCCGCATGGCGAAGCAATTCACTCAACGCGCCACCCGATTCTCCTGCACCAATCAGTCGAGTGGCGCTCGACGTAAATGCTTGCGTTGCTGAAAGCGCCGTTGCGATGCGAACTCCCTCAATTATCTGTTGCCGCGCCTGCATTACCCTTCCAGCAACTGCGGAGTCACCACTGGCCGTCGCGGCATAGCGCAGAGCACTCACGACCGGTAACCCAGAGTCAATAAGCGCGGCGAGAGATTCAGACGACCGCGCAGTTGCGAGCGCATGTCGCAAAGCACCGAACAGTGGAAGTCGAAGAAGGAATTCGTGCCACTGGCGCTTGCCGAGTTCAGAACGCGACCACGCCGACCACGCGACAAGCGCAACCGCGCTTACGGCGCAGATTGGAACGAACCACAGTCGCGCTGCTGAGGCGATCGCAAGTACAACGCGCGTACTCATCGGCAACTCCTGCCCCAGATTGGTGAGCACCTCCGCAAATCGTGGAATCACAACCGTCACCAGCAAGGAAACGACTCCAACACCTGCTGCTAACAACAACATAGGATACGCGAGAGCGTTGATGATCATTGCGCGCATTGCCGCCGACTTTTCCGAGAACTCTGCGGCGCGTCGAAGTGCTCCTCCCAGATCGCCTGCCGCCTCGCCAGCAGCAAGAAGTCCCTCAACTGCGGGAGGAATTCTTAGGCGTGCCATGCCGAGACTCGATGCAAATGTCTCACCGCTTTCGAGCGATGCTTCCACAACCGGCACTGCGGGTTGCAGCGAGGCAGGTAATGACGGTGCGGCGACATTCATCACGCGACTGATCGGAACCTTTGCATCGAGAATGGTTGCGAGTACGCGAAAGCAGATCGCCATGTCGCCGGCTGGTAACTTGGTACCAGTCGCGTTGACGGGTGTGTGGCGCGCTGCGACGTCGATAGGCCAATGGCCGCGAGCGCGTAAAACTGCGATCGCGCGCTCTCGCGAAGGAGCCGTCAACACACCACTCTCAATCGCGCCGGTCGCAGTCGCGATCTTGAAGCTGAACGAGCGCTGGTGGCGAGATTCAGACGTAGCCATCATGGATCGACAGCTCCACCCCATGACGTCACATCGGCATCTTCCCCAGTTCCGCCAACTCGGCCGTCGCGACCGAGAGTGAATAGATCGAAGGTTTCGGGATTCTGAACGCCAGGTGCGACGTACTCGTAGGCGCGTCCCCACGGATCCTTTGGAACGATCTTGCTTAGATACGGACCGCGCCATGTTCGCAGCGCGCCTGGACGCGTTCGAAGCGCTTCGAGTCCTTCTGCGGTCGTCGGATAGCCGTCATTGTCAAGTCGAAATGCACCGAGCGCCGTTGCGAAAATTTCGACCTGTGTCTTTGCGCTTGATGCCTTGGCATCGCCAACGTTGCGAAACAGGCTTGGACCAACCACCGACGCGAGAATCGCGATCGCTGCAAGCACAACGAGCAACTCAAGAAGCGTCATACCACGACGCGCGCACGGTGTCGCGCGCGTCATTGAGTTACTCGACGGCAACACGGCGCACCTCGTCGAAAGTGGTGATGCCGGCCAGCGCTTTCGCGAGTGCATCACGAACAAGTGGCTGAAAGTCAGCAGAGTTTCTGACTACATCGAGCAATGCGTCACGACCCACACCATTTGCGATGGCGGTCCGAACCTGCTCCGAGACAACGACACACTCAAACACTCCCACGCGCCCACGGTAGCCGGTGCCACGGCACTCCGCACACCCGGCGCCACGAATAAACGTCTGCGGCTCATACTCTTTGCCGTGTGCGCGTAACCAAGAGATATCGTCGATAGATAGTTCCGCCGCGCAAACGCACTTTGCGCACACTCGGCGCACGAGCCGCTGCGCAATTACTGCTGAAACCGTATCAACGAGAAGAAACGGAGGAATCTGTAAATCGAGAAGGCGCGTGAATGCACTCACGGCATCATTGGTGTGCAGCGTCGCAAGCACTAAGTGCCCCGTCATTGATGCTTGAATCGCGACTGCTGCTGTCTCTTCGTCACGCAGTTCGCCGATGAGGAGAACATCGGGGTCTTGTCGGAGAATCGCGCGTAACGCAGACGCAAATGAAACACCGGCACCGTGATGCACCGGGACCTGTGTAACGCGAGGTATCTGATACTCAACTGGATCTTCGACGGTGATGAGCTTCTCCGAGTCTGCGCTTCTGTGCGCCAAAGCCGCATACAACGTTGTGGTCTTCCCGCTCCCTGTCGGGCCTGTGACTAGGACCAGTCCGTGAGGCCGAGAGATGACGTCTATCGCTCGCGTTAACATGGCCGCAGGCATACCAAGCTCGCGCAGTTCGACTGGTCGATCACCGCGATCAAGTAGGCGAATCACAACGCTTTCTCCGTGCAGCGTTGGTACCGTGCTGACGCGAAGGTCCAGCTCTCGCTCATCGAGACGCATTCGGATGCGCCCATCCTGAGGCTTTCTGCGTTCTGAAATATCGAGTCCAGCCAACAACTTGCAGCGCGATACAACTGCGTTGTGCATGCCGGCTGGTGCCGGTGGGCCGTCGCTCAATACTCCATCAATCCTGAATCGAGTCGTCAAACCGCCACGAGTTGCTTCGAGGTGGATATCACTCGCTTGCAATGCGACCGCGTCGCGCGCGAGAAGATTGACGTATCGCACGACCGGCGGCTGCGTCGCGAGTCCACGAGCGTCGGCATCGGCCGCATCATCGTTGTTGTCAAAGAGATCAGTGAGTGCATCCTGTTCTCCCATTCGCCGATAGCGCTCGATGGCGCGTTCCAGCACATCGGCACTTACGGTTGCTACCTCGAAGGATATACCTGTTACAAATGCGAATTCCGCGAGGTCTGACGGCTCCGTATGTTCGCGAGCAAGGACCGAGATACTCGTTTCGTCAGTTAGATGCCGCACCGGGCACATGTCGTGACGGGTGAGCCATTCCGCACTCACGATTGGTACAAGATGCTCAATTGTCGGACGCACAGACTCGCCAGTTCGTGCGGACTGCGTGCTCTCGGTGGGGAGCGCCGTTTCCATCATCCGCAGTTGACTCCCCGTGAGCATGCGTTGGCCGCGCATCCGCGCTGTCTGCGTCACTCCATCGCGACGCACATTCCGAGTATGACCCGAAAGTTCAGAGGTTGGCAAGGGCAACATGCGCCTTTGCGTCAGCGTAGCGTCACACTGCATTTGTGCAATCGTTTAAATGCAGATTCACTGATTTACCCAACTGTCGCATTGCTGTCTGATTGTGGCAGAATGGGTTTCTTGGGAGCAAGGTACCTTTTGTCCGTGCGTACGCCGGTACGGAACACTGCGCTAAGCGGCGACGCGCAATGCACTTACGTCGGCAATCCACCGCGCGCGTGCAGGAGTTGCGCGCTCCCGCAGCCCGAGCAAATGCGACGGCACACAAAGCGTGCCAACTCTGGCTGTCCATTCATGGCGCGATGATCGCAAGTGAAATTGTGAGCACGGTTAATTCCGAATTGCGCGAAAATCTGATGGTGCGTATTGCGCGATTGATGCCTCCCGAGAATTGTCGTGAATTTCTGAAGAGTTTCAGCGTGGTCGAGCAGCTTCGACGGTTGCGAACGATCAGTGATAGCCGAAAGGCGTGAGTGAATTGCCGCGTGGCGATTCGTGCGATCAACGCGACGCTGCGCGCAAGTCAATCGCTCGTCGCGCTGCGTGTTGTGTCACCGGCGCGCACGGTGAATGTGCCGTCGCGCGGGTGAATCAGTGAATCCGGGAATGCCGTACCTCGTTGTCGCAACTGCACTTACCTGATGCGCGACGGTGGCGCGTGGTGTGCTTGGTGGAGTGGGCAACCACCACCACCACTGGGGCATACATGGAACGCTGGATGCGCGTCCGCGCGGTTTCCGCTCTCGCAGTTGTCGCAGCGGTCGTCACACCGCCCGCTGTCACCGCGCGGCATGTGCCGCCCGCACCCTCGGTCCTTCGCGCGACGCGCGCTGCGACACCTGTCGCCGACGGGCCGCCCACCGCACTGCGGTTCGCCCCGTCGCCGATTCCTGGCGGCGCACCGAGCCTACTGCACCTGAGCGGCGTGCTCCGTCGGCTCCCTGCGTGGACGCGCGTGCACGTGACACCGACGGTAGATGTCGAGACAGCCAATCCCGGCGCTGATATTGAGCGCAGTGCGTGCGTGAGCGTGGCGATTCGCGCGAACGCGGCGTACGAATGCGGGGATTTACGGTTGGCGTATGCACTGCCGAGCATTCGCGTGTTCAATCAGTCGCGCGCCGTGTCGATGCTCTACAACAGTCAGCATGCGCGCCCGACGCCGATTGTACGCGCGTGGGTGCAACTGCAGCCGAACAGTTGGCAGCCGAATACCGTCAGCGCGAAGATCCGGATTAAGGATCAGTTTGGTAATTTAGGAATCGCATTGGATAGTAACACATGGACTGCGGCGACGTGGGACACGCAACGGCGCCAGCTGGCACTCACGTTTGACGCCACGCACCTCCCGACAAATCTGTATCAGTACGTGCTCGAAATCACGTTCGACTATGGGGACCGTACGGAGATCGTCGTGACGCCGGGCGAGCTCGCGATCGTGAATCGAGCGACGAGCGAGTTCGGTCGGGGGTGGTGGGTAGCGGGCTACGAGCAACTGGTGCGCGTGAACCCGAACACCATTTTGTGGGTCGGGGGTGATGGCAGCACGCGTAAGTACGTGTACGGCGGCGAGCAGCCAAACGGCGTCGGTGGCATTTGGGGTGTATGGCGCGCGCGCAGTCTCACGGGCGTTGACAGTCTGATGGATCCGCACGATGGTCATGCGCGACGGTATCTCGCGCACGGCGCCTGGGTGCAGTTCGATCAAACGGGACGCCAAGAGGCGACGGTAAATACGGTGGGTCGCGTGACACAGTTTGAGTCGTACGGCTGCGGAAGGCTCAGCGCCATTAGTCTCGCAGTTCCAACTGGACAGCCACCACGCCAGTGGCTCTTCGGATATGACGTCCCGAATCCGTCGAACGTATGCGAGGGTGTGGCTCGGTTGAGCAGCATGGCGACATCGGCAGCGCTGCCTGGGACGTACCGACAGACAAACCGACAGCTTGGTACCGCGACGCAGTATTTTCAACATGCTGAAACTGGTGCTAAAATCCAGTATACCGAAGCCAACGGTCGTATAAACAGCGTGACCGACGTGCGCGACGTAGCAACGTCGTTTTACTACGATACGACCAGCGGATTACTCAACGCCGCGCAGATCCCCACAGGAAGATTCGGCGATAACGTCACGTCGACGTTTCGGGCGGGTGAAGGCGCCGCGATTGCCAAGCCGGATCTTGAGGAAGAGCTGTACACAAAAATTTATTCGGTGCGGCCCGCCGTTACTACACCGACGAAGATCTGGCTGGGCCCGTGGGGCAATCCGCTGCGCATCAGAGACCCGCTCGACCGCGAAACCAAAATTTTCCCCCACAGCACCTTCCCGCTCCTCCCCGCGCGCGTCACGCAGCCGTCCGGCTACTCAACGTACGCGCAATACAACACGCACGGAAATCCGCTCACCGTCAGCGCGGATCCTGACGCATCCGCCGGTGGGGCGGTACCCACGACCACCTACGAGTACGCGCCGCAGCACCCGGACAACGTCACACGCGTGACCGATCCTACGGGCGTCAGCACCACGTACGACTATGCCACCTGGGGCGGCGGCCTGTATCCCCGCCTCATCGGCCAGCAAACCGGCAACAATCCCCTCCGTCGCGCCAGCTTCGAGTACTGCGCCACCGCCAATTGCCTCGGCCTGCCCGCCGTCACCGAATCCCCCGCCAACGCGCAGGGCATTCGCAGCCGCGATTCGGTGTTCTACGACGCCCTTGGCAACCTCTCTCGCACGGTCAGTGCAGGCGGCAAGTGTAGCGAATTCCTGAACGACGGCATTGGGCGGACCATTCAATCGCGTGTGCGTGTGGCCGGCACCTGTCGCACCGCCGCACCACCGCCACCACCGCCAACCTGTCGCAAGCGCATCTGTCCGCTCTCGGCCTTTGCGGATGACGTGAATTGGGTGCGCAGTGAAACTCTCTTCGACGCGCTGGATCGCGACACGCTCTCGCGCACCACAGCGCTGGCGTCAGGGAGCACTGGCACGCAGATCATGGAAGTGCGCACGGCCTACGATGGTTTCAGCGGATTGCAGACTGAAGTGGCGCGAAAGTCCGCGACCGATATGGCCGTTGGGACGTTGCGCGATGTGATGCAGTACGACGCATTAGGACGGCTTACGCGACGGTTAGCGCAGGGGGCAAGCCAGACACAGCCCGAAGAAATGTGGTACGACGCTGCGGGCAATGACACGATGCACGTCACCCCGCGGCGCGACACGATCCGCATGCGGTACGATGCGTTAAATCGGCTTGAGCAGCGGACCGTGCCCTCAACGACGCTGGCGCGCGCGGCCCGACTACCGGTGAATCAGGTTGATTCGTCAATCACGATCATCCCCGGAGACATCGCGCAATTCACGTACGACCTACAAACAGGAAATCTAGCAACTGCTGTCAATCGCGAGGCAAGCGTTTGGCGAACCTATTCCGCCAACGGTCGAATCCAAACGGATTCCATCATGCAACGTGCGCCGACAGGTGGCCCGCTGAACGCGCACGTCTTCGGCATTTCCTACGCGTATGATCTCGCCGGACGCCGCGAGTCCGTGCGGTATCCGTCGCAAGCGGCACCATCAATGAACGGCATCATCCGCTACCGGTATTCGGCTAACGATGGATCGCTGAGCGCGATCGTCGATCCGTCTGGTGATTCCTTGTCGTACGTCCGCGATCCGCGCGACCAAGTGGTCCGCGTGCTCCGGCCTGGTGGCATGCAAGAAGACATCACGTATGCGCTCGACGGAGAGGTCGTCGGTGACACACTCCAAAATGCGTCAGTGTTTGTCAGGAAGTATCGCGCGCAGTTCGACGTACGCGGAAAGCTCATCTCGTCGCAGAACTCTTCGTTGAATCGTGATACGGTTACGGCGACGTACTCGCCGATGGGCCACGTCACGTCGACGCGGCTCCGTGCGTTCGAAACATTTGCGGCAGCCGCTGGTCGCGTCTGGTCCTCTCAGGCGGAACGCTACCAAAATGACGCCTTTGGCAACGTGTTGTCTGCGCAACTCATGACCGGTTCAGTGGAGGGCGTGTCGCGGCAGTTCCAGGACTCGACGTCTCGAAACTCGCTCTACGACGCGACGACAGGGCGACTGTTTCGCACCAGCGATCAGTCCGGGATTCAGTTCCGGTGGTACGACGACGCCGGCAAC
>JANNWU010000337.1:0-3362 GCA_031408755.1 Gemmatimonadaceae bacterium
CTCAATATTCGAGTTCGGCAGTGACACCGCAGTCGCCTTGCGCAGCGAACCGTGTGCCGAGCTGTCAGCATCGGGGTCGTAGAACACCGACACGAGATCGTTGCTCCGCGAACTCACCATGTTCGCATTGAACGAGATCGCATCGCCGGCCGCACGCGCAATCAACGGCTGCCCGTCGAATACACCCACGCCGATGTTGCGAATGTCCTGCTCCATGGCATCGGCAGCGAAAGTTGCCGAGCGAGTCGCGTCGGTACGTCCAGCCGTTGTGCCAACTGCCTTTGACTGCATCGTATACAGCGGCGCGGCAAGCGACACGAGAATCAACGTGACCGCCATCGCGATCACCAATTCAAGCGTCGTAAAGCCGGCACGATCTGTCCGCACAGTCGCGCGTGCGGAGAATGTCAAGCGTGGCATCAGAACGCCCCCACGATGGATGACTTGGAAACAAATCGCGCGACACCAGGCGTGCGGACTTTCACCGTGATGATTTTGTAGTCCACCGTATCCGACGACGTACCACCAACACGCGTGATCTCTGTGAAGCGCTGGTATCCTGGGAAACCAGGGACGGTTGATTCCGTAGTTGACATCGTGTCGAGCGCCGCGTACGGCTGTGCAGAGCGTAATGTCTCCATTCGCTCATTAGCCGCTTGCTGCGCGCGCACGATGGTGCGTGCGTTCTTGTCGACTTGCTGATAGCGAACTGAGAAACCCGCCATCGCAAGCAGTGCACCGCTCAAAATGACACTCGCAATCACCACTTCGACGAGTGTGAAGCCAGCGCGATTTTTCATACGTGCGCGACCGACGCCGCGTGAAGGAATACGGTGTGTCATGCCCCCGCCCGGACCCAGTCGGCCCCGTTGTATTTGAACGCTTCGGCACGACCTGTGCTCTGCGTGATGTAGAGACCGCGCATCGAACCGGGATCGGTCGCCTTGGCGGTGATGAACATTGCGCCGTCAGAACTCGCGGCACCGTTGCGTCGGAAAATCACTGACGGGAATCCGTCGATCGTCCGCATGCGAACGAATGACACCGGACCGCTTTGTCCATCCAGCGGTACGGGTGCGGATGCAAATTCGACGCCCTGCTCGAGCGCCATCCAAAATTGGCGGTCGCCGGTGTCAAACGTGCCTGAATTGTTTCGGTCCTCAACCAGTCGCAGACGACTGGCTGCTGCGTCAACGCTGACGATCACGTCATGCTGCTTCGTCAGCGCCGTGCGCTGCGCCTGCACCATGAATGTCGTGATCTGACGGAGCGCCGCATCACTGCGCATGTGCGCCATGTCCAGACGAGGCACCGCCATCGCGGCGACAATGCCCAGAATGATCAACGTCGTCATCAACTCCAACATCGAGAAGCCGCTTCGTCGCGACATCCGCATAAGGACCTACCAAGGCTACGAGTGAAGGGTGTCCCGCAAACAGACGAGCGGACTGGACCGTAGTAACAGTCCAGCCCGCCAGCTTTGCTCGCCAGTCCTATTTTGCCCGGCCAGACGACCGATTATTCGGGGCCTCGCGCCCGGCCACCACCGCGCCGCCGCAATTTGGACGGTTAGCGCATCACGTCCGACCGCGGCTCCAGCGCACGCCGTCGAACCGCCACAGCTGCACGACACCTGTCGGTCCCGATACATGCACCGCCCGCCATGCGGTGGGCACCTGCGCATCGCTGGTCAGATACAAAACGAAGTCTGCGTTGGCCGCACCGCTTCGCCGGAATGCCACTTGGCCTCTTACCACAGGCGCCGTTACGCGGCTCACGTCCAAGCTGCGGCGACCACTGGCGGGCATGGGCGAGGTTGGTAGTTGCGAGGGCGGATCAAGGAGTTCTGTGCTCGAGTCGAGGTCAGTCCAGGTCTCCTTTTCGCCCGGATCGCGCACTCCATTGCCGTTGATGTCCGCCACGGTGCAGAGCCGCTTACCGGCCGAATCCACGCGCACCAACACATCGTGGCGCTGCTGCCGAGAGGTGCGCTTCGCGACCGAGAAGACACTGGCAGCCTGTCGAGCGAGCGAGTCGGATCGAAAACGCGTCAGATCAACTCGTGGCGCACCAAACGCGGTCAGCAAAGTCAGAATGAGCAGCACCACCAGCAATCCAACGAAGGACTGACCGCGGCGCGCCCTTCGGGGTTTATCGATCAAAGGCGTGGCTCCGGGTGGAAGCAAACGGGATTACGCCCTGAGACGAGCGGGGGTGGAGGTGGCAACCTGAACGCGCAATCTTCAGACAGGTTCGACCGCTCAACCTCCCGACTTAAACCGCAAAGTGCCGAGTCCACCGGTGCGGCGCGGGCGATGTCGGGCTACGTTCGGCAGAGCATACCCTTCACCGTCCACGCGATGCCGGCTCCACGCAAAACCTACGATTCTCGTTCTACGCGCCAGGCACCACGCTGGGTCGCGTGTCGCGACTTTGGCAGCGAGATAGAGGCCAGCATCGCCGGCGTTGTACTCGATGGCTCCGGCATCCCGTCGCTGATTCGCAACAATGACACGGCGGGACTTTTCGGCGCGGGCCATCAGGGGTGGTCGGCGCGCGGAGTCACGTTGATGGTTCCAGACGCCGCAC
The DNA here is from genome assembly GCA_031408755.1 of Gemmatimonadaceae bacterium. Taxonomy (GTDB): domain Bacteria; phylum Gemmatimonadota; class Gemmatimonadetes; order Gemmatimonadales; family Gemmatimonadaceae; genus JACMLX01. The sequence continues at coordinate 2,590 of JANNWU010000337.1, forward strand.
TTTCTGCGGCGCGCACGGTGTTGGCGCTGCACGACGCGGAAACTGCGTAGGATGTTGCTGGTCGCGCTGACAGGCAATGTGGCCGCAGGGAAATCCACCGTCGCGTTTTCACTGCGTGCGCACGGTGCAACGATCATCGATGCCGACGCGGCTGCGCGCAGCGCCGTAGCCATCGGGACGCCGGCACTCGCACGCATCGTCGCACGGTTTGGAGCAACGATTCTACAACCCGATGGCTCACTCGATCGCGCTGCGCTGGGTCGCGTGGTCTTTCGTGATGCCGGCGCACGCGAGCAGCTGGAGCAGATTGTTCACCCTGCGGTGCAGGCTGCGCGAGAATCGGAAGTCACGAACGCACGAGCTGCTGGTGCTGCAATCGTCGTCTGCGACATTCCGCTGCTCTTTGAAGCGAAACTGGCGTGGCAGTTTCCACGCATCATTCTTGTAGATGCGCCGCTCCAAGTGCGGATCGCTCGCATGGTTGAAACACGCGGGCTGTCGCAGGCAAACGCAACCGAGCGCGCGCTGGCACAGCTGTCATCATCGCTGAAGCGTCCACGAGCGGACTTGGTACTCGAGAACAACGCCAATCTCCCTGCACTGCACATGCAGATTGACCGCGCGTGGCAGCGCCTGCTCGAGTGGGCTCCGGTTGCACAGAGCAACCGCGCGGCCTAAACTCACGCTCTCTACACTCACCCGTTTTTCGGAGATTTTTGTGTCGCAGATTCCCGGCCATCTTCAGTACACGAAGGAACACGAGTACGTCGCCG
>JANNWU010000338.1:0-13262 GCA_031408755.1 Gemmatimonadaceae bacterium
TCTTGATCATCGCGCTGCACGGGATACGCTAGCCAACGCTCATCACCACTCTGAAAATCGCGAATCCGCAAACCGGTCTCGGTGTCTTGGCGCGTACCATACACAAGAAATTTCCCATCGGGCGACAGCGCTGGACGAAAGGCTGAGCCATATCGCGCCGACACAACGCGACGCTCGCCGGTTTCGCGATCGTACACATTGAGCTGATACTGCGGTAGCAGAGCGTTGTACTGCCAATCGCCGGTGCGCGCTGCATACCAAATTTGCTTACCGTCGGCGGAGAACGCGGCACCAAGTGTCTTGATCGTTGCCGGCTCGCGAATGAGTTGGATACCGCTGCCACCATCGGTATGCCACATCCACAATTTTGCAGCGCCTCCCAGTGGCCCACCGCTGCGCGAGGCTACGATGTATTTCCCGTCCGGTGTCCACTCCGGCGACAAAATCAGCGCATCATTGCCCTTGGTGACCTGCGTTGTGTCTCGCCCATCAATCGTCGTCAACCAGACGTTGTCACCACCGCTGCGATCCGAGACGAAAACGATTCGCTTACCATCTGGGCTGTATCGCGGCTGGGTATCAAACGCCGTGCCATTCGTCAGACGCGTTGCACTACCACCAGCAATTGGTAGCGTGTAAAGATCACCGAGCATGTCAAATACAATCGACAGACCATCGGGGCTCACGTCGAGAGACATCCACGTAACTTGCGTTGCTGTGAATCGCGCTGAGCGTGTCGGGATAAGCGGCAAATCACGTTTACCCGTGCTCGCACCTTTTGCTGAGTCACCGGCTGGCGTTGGTTGAGCGTGCACCATGAGCGGTGCGCAGATCGCAATTGCCAACAACAGTTTGCGCACGTTCCACAACAAATTTACCGTCATCGCGATGCACCTTCGGTAAAAGAAACATCGGCGCGAACAGAGACGTCCGCACCGATGTGAGTCGATCATTTCACCACGCAGCGGCGCTAGCGTGCGACGAACGTTCCCTTCATTTTCGCCGTTTCGCTGCCGAGCGCCAGCGTGCCTGTCACCATGCCGTCAATCACCGTAAGCGTACCCTTAAACGGGCCCACGGGTGAGTCACCGTTGAGCGTGACGACGTTGCCTACAACCGAGACAGCGCTGATTGGTGCTTCACCGGCCTCATTTCCGCAAACGCCACCCAGCGCTCCGGTTGGTGCCTTTGTGATTGTACAACGAATTGCCATTTCCGCTTGGCCCATTAACGGCTCAATTGACTTCATCTCGTAGGTTCCGCTGGCTTCCATCGCTGGACCCGTCGCCGCCGCTCCGGTCATCGCGTCCGCCGGTGCGAAGGTGCCGACCATCGTCATCTCGGTGCCTTGATACAGCACCGTACCCGACACCTTGTCCGCATCGCCGAATTTCACGCTCACATTCACGCCACCATCGGGTGAATCACCAACCATCGTAACGCCAGTATCCGATGGCACAATGTTGCTGAGTGGCAACACCGGAAAACCATCAGCGGCCAGCGTGCCGGCGAAGGCGTTGTTCTCACGCTTAATCGTGATCACCGCTTTCACATCGCCCTGTGGACTGCTGACAACCGCGTTGTAGACGCCGGCAACTGATTTCATCGCGCGCTGCGCGTGCATGCTCAGCGGGAGCAATAGCGTGAAGGCGGCGAGCAGCGAAACCCGCAGCGAACGACTTGATAACGGCAGGGTCATGAACGGTGAAGCCTCGAAAATGGTGGACAAGTAGGGCGAACCGAAGAGCAGAATGCGGGTAAGGCCGGTCAAATAAGACGACGCAACATCGAACCCTACGGTGCCGCTCATCGCGAAGTGTCACGACGCGCACTGAGCCAGAACCCGGCTGTAAAGAGTAATGCTCACCCCGGTACGCGGCCAACACAAGATGCTCCTGCCCAAGTGAATCGTTGCGGGGCACGGACACGACTGTGACAGGTCCTACACCTGCTGTTCACCGCTCACGTACATAACGGGCGGAGCTTTAGGGATCCCCATCACTCTGCGAGGATCAGAATGTCATATCGCACGCACGCACACGTCCAGGGCGCAGTCGCTCAACGTTGTATTGTGTTGGTGTTAGATGGGCTCCGCGCTGACCTTGTTGGAGACACGCGCTTTCCAAATCTTGCGGCACTGCAGCGCGACAGCGCGCATACGCTTGATGCAATCACCGTTTTGCCCAGCGTGACGGCGGCGGCAATGACATCGCTGCTCTCCGGCGTTGGCCCGTCGCGTCACGGCATCACCGATGATCGCTTTCGCGTGCCCGAAGCGCGCCGCGCACTGCGCACCGTGCCCAGCGTTGTGGCTGCCGCTGGCATGACCAGCAGCGGTGTTGTGCGTAAAGTTCCCTGGCTGATCCGTCCGCTCGCCAATCGCATTGTGTCGGCGCTGGGTTTGACACACACGCACTTTGCCGACGCGAATGCGGCTGCGCTACTTCGCGCTGCCCTGCCCGCCATTCGCAGTCAGCGTGACGCTTTTATCATGCTGCATTGGCCGGACTGCGACGCCATTGGGCACCGCACAGGTTGGATGTCACCCGCATATCTCGCCGCGGTTGAGCGCATGGATGTTGCACTTGGCCAACTCCGCGATGCGTTGATTACATCGCGCGACAACACACTCCTGATTGCACTCGCCGATCACGGCGGCGGCGGGCGCGTACCTACACATCACAACAGCGCGCATCGCTTCGACTGTACAATTCCGATCCTGCTCGAAGGTGCTGGCGCGATTCCACAAGTGCTCACCGATTCCTACTCGTTGCTCGATGTTCCTGCAACGGTGTTGTGGTCGCTCGGCTTGCCCATTCCTTCCGAGTACGCGGGAACGCCAATGCGTGCCGCGTTCGCTGCTGCCGCGCCCGCGCAGTTGGTCGCGAGCGCTGCGTGACCAGTGTCTTAATCGCTTACTCGGACACCGGTGGCGGGCATCGTGCCGCGGCCACAGCGCTACGTGATGCGCTGCATGCTGTTGGCCGTGATATCACCGTTACGCTGATTGATCCGTGTGCTGACGAGGGTCGCGTACCACTGCGCGCCGCTGCGACACTGTATCCGGCAATCCTCAACCATGCACCGATAGTCTGGCGCACGGGTTTTCGATTGACAGACACCGCGCGTCGCGCTCGCCTGTTGCTGAGAGCATTGTCGCCATTACTGAGCGACCGCATGGGCAAACTGGCTGCAGCGCACTCGCCCGATGTGATTATCGTGACGCATCCGCTCCTGACGGCGTCGCTTCGGCTTGCTTTTCCTAACACGCCGATTGTTGTTGTCGTGACAGATTTAGTGACGGGACATGCGTCGTGGTACAACGCCGAAGCTGACCACGTGTTCGTGCCAACTGCGTCTGCGAAAGATCGCGCCGTGCTGTGCGGAGTAAAGCCAAGTCGACTAAGCGTGATCGGCGTACCAATCGCCGACCCGTTCGTTGCAGTTCCGGGAGAACGAACCGCGCTTCAAGAGCGACTCGGCTGGGCCGTCGGCAAGCCTACGGTGTTGGTTGCCGGAGGTGGAGAAGGGATTGGCCCGCTAGAGACACTGAGCGTAGCAATCGACCGCGCGCATCTTCCTTGTGATATCGCGATTGTCGCGGGGCGAAACTACTCGCTCGCAGCGCGACTACGTGCACGACGATGGCAGGGTACGGTGCACGTTTACGATTTCGTGTCGAACTTTGCCGAATTAGTGCGAGGGGCATCGGCGTTAGTCACAAAAGCGGGGCCTGGTACGATCAGCGAAGCGTGCGCGAGCGGTTGTCCAATGGTGTTGTTCGGCGCAATACCAGGACAAGAGGAAGGCAACGTTCCGTATGTGACTGCGCGAGGCGCGGGCGTCTGGGCACCGTCTCCAATCGCGGTCACAACGGCGTTGCACGCGTGGCTGGTAGGGCGCGATGCACCGGCAGCACTACGTCGCGCGTCAAATGGCGCGCTTGCATTGGCACGTCCACGCGCCGCAAGAGAAATTGCGGTCCGCGCGCTGATGCTCGCAGAATCGTGGCGTGTGTCGTCCGGATCCGGCGGTCGGCGCGAACATACCAGCCAGCGACCGCACATTCGAATTTCGGCGGCTTAGCGCTTGGTATGGCGACTTCGCCGCGCATTAAAGTACGGCGACTTTTCCCCGCTTCAAGGTACGGCGATTTCTACCTGCGCTACTTCATTCCCGCGCAAGCCGCATCGGCTGGATCAGCTGCACCGTACGTACTGCGAGCCATTTCAATCACTCCGACAGAACGTTCGCGCAGCATGAAGTACTGACTGTATTGCGAGTCGCACAACGCAGGCGACGCCTTGCCGCTAATCGCTTCGACAATCGGCGTGACTGTGTTGCTATGTCCCACCACCAGCACGCCGCCAGCGCCCGATCTGCGCGAAATGGCAAGCACCGTATCAACAACCGCCTTCACATGTGCATCCACACCCGCACTTCCAATCGGGACAACGTGCACGAGAGGACTTGTCCGCGTGATAAACGCCAACGCAGTCAGACGCGTGCGTTGCAGGTGACTCACGACCACATCCGTGATCAATAGTGGTCGAAGCATCGAATCCAGCGCAGCCGCGCGCGCCATTCCAGCCACACTTAATACCGGATCATTTGCCGGAGCAGGTGCCTTCTCCCCGTGACGCACCACCACCACGAGCAACGGCGCGCGCGTCACAGCGGTGGACGTCGCAGGCGGTGCAACGCTCGCACATCCAAGTGCCGCGACACTGAGAACCACAGTGCGCAACACGCGACGCATTATCTTGCGCGCACCAACACGCGACGCGATCGAATCAAATCGCCAAGCAACATTGTGTCGCCGCGAATGGTGAACGGGCGTTCCTGCACGGTGTTTCGCCAGCTCGGCCATAGACTCCCCTCGATCCGATGAATGATGGTTCCGCGCACAACATCAACGGTGTAGCTACCAAACCACGAAAAGTACCCCTCGTACGTGGCACGTACTTCGGCATCTGTTGCAGCGCGATCGCTACCGGCGGCGAACATTGGTATGACTGGAGTACGAGTAAAATTCATCGCATGCGAACCGTCTGCGTTGTAAAACACGTAGCCAGACGGCGCATCGCCAAACGGCCGGCGCCACGGTCCGATCGCACTGTCACGACTCTCGACAGCAATCATCCGCCAAGTCCCCACCCACGGACGCTGCGCTTGTTTCGTTGCACAACCAGCGATCGCAATCATCAACACGCTCACGCGAAACATTGCTCTCACGGTAGCATGCGCGCGCGCCATTCCGCTGGCCAGAGCTCGCACGCTGCGACTCTCCCGAAAAACCGAAATCGGTGGCGAGCGAACAATCGATACGCAGCGTCTCTGATCCACCGCGGAACTACCAGGCCAACAACCCCGAGCACACCCCAGATACCGCCAAGCAGTCGCAGCACCGCGAGCGCGGCATCGGAATGAATCTGTACCTGTGCATTCTGTGCCGCGGTAGCCGGCAGGTACAACACCGTTGAGTCGACGTTGCGCAACATGCTCGTAAATGGCGCCAGTGCCTGCGCCGCCGTCGTGCCGCTTAACGCACCCGCGTACAAACGACCGTGCGTGTCATGCGACATCGCAAACCGAATTGCGCGATCGCAGAATCCGCATTCTCCGTCGAAAAAAAGAATCGGCGCCGTCGTTGCGATCGCCATTGGCTGCGACGTTGACGCCGCGGCATTCACCATGCCATCCTGCGACGCAACGATGTGATGTGCGCCACGTGATGGCGACCGTGCCACGCGTAGCGCAGCAGTGACTCGTCGATACGCTGCGGGCCGAGCTCAGGATGCACAAACGGGCGCGCGAACGCCTCGTTCGCAAGGCCATTCAAACACGCAGTCCACCGCGCGTGAATCCCGTCCAACAGCGAGAGACTCACTGCCGCAGGCAGCAGTTTCACATCTGGCAACTCGGCCCACGCCGCTTCGTCATACGGTCGAATGGTGGGGCTGTCCTCTGTGAGCGCAAACTTGACGCGCAAATAGGCGTGCATGTGACTGTCCGCGACGTGATGCACAACCTGGCGCAGGTTCCAGCCGCCGTCCCGATACGGCGTTTCTTTCTGCATCGCCGAGAGCCCAGTTACCGCTGCGCGCATTGCGAGCGGCAGCGCTGCGATCTCAGCAATCGCGTCAGCAATGTCACGCTGATGAATGCTTGCGGGCATAGTGAATCGGCCAACTGGATACTGCAAGGAAGTTTCTGTCATGACGTAGCGCGTGCCCTCATTGTGCCGCAAAGTGAATCGCGATCTCGCGAACTTGTTGTGTGTGTCGACGCTCGTGCCCACCAACGAAGTACACCCATTCGTACAGATTCAGCTCACCGAAGTACGGATGCGCATGCGCCGCCGTCGACAGCGCGAGTCCGTCAGCCGCGTGCAACTGATCGAGTAGTATGCCACGCGTTTCTGCAAGCGCTGCCCGCGCTGACGACTCGGAGTATTCTCCTGAGGGTTGCACACGCTCTGGCGCCACAAGTTTCCGAGCGATACGATCAGCGAGCAGATCGAATTTCGACAAGTCTACCGCCGGCATGTCCGAAGCTTCGCGTGGAGGATCAGCTTGCGCTTGCATCTCGCCCACCTTCAGCGCGACGAGCTTCGCAATACCTCGCTCCACTCGCGCGAGATGTTCCAGCACCTCTGCCGCCGACCACTCATCGATTGTCGGTCGCGCTTCGCGTAATGGTTCGGGGATCGAATCAACCGCCTCGAGCAACTCGCTTCGGGCCCGATCGGCGTACTCGATCACTGCTGCGAGATGGGGATGCACAGCCGCTCCTTCCCGGTACACGCCGGGGTCGATCAGTGAAATCCGTGCACCACGACGCTCGCGGTGGCGTTCCTTGGTAAAGTTAGCGCAGTGATTGCCATCGCCGACCTCAATTTCTCCGCACTTCCCGTCGCCGCGTGCCTCCCTGCACTGCGGCACGCTCTCGCCGAGCGGACATCGGCCGTCCTGGTTGCACCCCCGGGAGCAGGAAAGACGACCGCGGTGCCGCTGGCGCTGTTGGACGCTGCGTGGCTCGACGGCAAACGTATTCTACTGCTTGAACCTCGGCGTCTCGCCGCCCGAGCGGCTGCTGCGCGGATGGCCGCGCTCACCGGCACGAGCGTTGGTGATCTCGTCGGCTGGCGCATGCGCGGCGATACGCGCGTGAGTGTGCGTACACGGATCGAAGTTGTGACCGAGGGCGTACTGACACGCATCGTGATAGACGATCCGACGCTTGACGGAATTGGACTAATCTGCTTCGACGAGTTTCACGAGCGCTCCATTCACGGTGACACAGGTCTCGCGCTGTCGCTCCAGTCGCAAGCGCTGCTCCGACCCGATCTGCGGCTGTTGGTGATGTCGGCTACGATTGACGGCGCACGTGTTGCAGCCCTCTTGGACGATGCACCGGTGATCGAGAGCGCCGGCCGAGCATTCCCGGTGACGACAACGTTTCGCGCACCGCGCGCGGAGCAGCGCATGGAAGCGATTGTCGCGAGCGCGGTCCGCGATGGGCTTGCCGAACACACCGGCGACATCTTGGCATTTTTGCCCGGAGCGCGCGAAATACGACGGTGCGCAGCGTTGTTGACCAGCGCAGTCGCACACGACGTGGATGTGTATCCGCTGTTTGGGACGATGGAGGCGCGCGATCAGGATGCAGCTATCGCACCATCGTCAGCCGGGCGACGCAAGGTTGTGATTGCAAGCGCGGTCGCAGAAACATCCTTAACAATCGAAGGCGTGCGCGTTGTCGTGGACAGTGGGTGGTCGCGTGTTCCGCGCTACTCGCCACGCTCTGGCATGACACGACTGGAGACCGTACGCGTGTCGCGCGCGAGTGCTGATCAACGTCGCGGACGCGCCGGTCGCGTTGCAGCAGGGCACTGTATTCGCTGCTGGCACGCGCACGACGATGCTGCGCTGCGAGCGCACGGCAGTGCCGAGATCCTGGACGCAGATCTCGCACCGTTGGCGCTTGATCTGGCCGGTGTTGGTGTGAGCGACCCGACCACGCTGCGATGGTTAGACGCACCGCCCGCGGCGGCGTTTGGCGCAGCGCGGATCGTGCTCGAAACCCTTGGTGCGCTGGATGGAACGGGACGCCTCACACCGCACGGCGCCGCGATGTCAGCACTCGGCGTGCACCCGCGCATTGCACACCTGTTGCTGATGTCACGAGAACTTGGCGTGACCAGCTTGGCGTGCGACGTGGCCGCGGTACTTGAGGAACGCGACCCCGTGCGTTCAGCCGATGCGAGACATGCAGACCCCGATCTTTCTCTGCGAATTGACGCGCTGCGCGGCGGCAAACGCGAACTTCCGGCCGGTCTGATACTCGACGAAAGCGCACTGGCGCGCTGCCGTGAGACGGCGCGCACATTACGAGAGAAACTGGGCATTCGACGAAACGATGAACACGTCGACACTGACCAACGGGTCATCGGATCGTTGGTCGCATTGGCGTATCCCGATCGCGTGGCAAAACGTCGCGACGCAGCCGCTGCACGTTTCCTGATGCGCAACGGGAGCGGTGTGCGATTCCGCGATCCAGCAGCGGCGCTTGCGCGTGAAGAGTGGTTGGCATGCGCCGCGTTAGATGATGCAGGTCAAGACGCCACCGTGCAACTCGCCGCAACGCTCGATGGCAGCAGTGTACGGAAACTGTTCGCAGCGCAGATTACAAAACGGCGCACCGTGCTGCTGGATCAAGAAACGGGGCGAGTACGCGTGACGCAAACAGAATTGTTAGGCGCAATAGTCCTCGGTGAACACATGCTTGACGACGCCTCTGAGAAGGAACGCGTCGACGCGATGCTGGCGGCAATCCTGCGTGATGGTGTGAGCGCGCTTCCCTGGTCTGACAGCGCATCTCGCGTTCGTGAACGGCTGGCATTTCTTCATCATCATGATGATCGATGGCCCGATGTCAGCGACAACGCATTGTTCGCGACGCTCGAACATTGGCTCACGCCAACGCTGAATAGCTGTCGTGACTGGAACGCGCTGCGGCGAGTGGACCTGAGTGCGCTGCTGTTGGATCGTGTTGAATGGTCGCTTCGCGCAACATTTGAAAGATCTGCGCCTACGCACCTGACCGTGCCAAGCGGATCACGCATCCCAGTGAATTACTCCGATCCGATAGCGCCTGTGCTCGCAGTGCGGCTGCAAGAACTCTTTGGTGCCAGCGAAACACCCACCGTCTTCGACGGGCGCGTTCCAGTCGTGCTGCATCTGCTGTCGCCAGCGCACCGACCAGTGCAAGTCACCCGTGACCTGCCCGGATTTTGGCGGTCAAGCTACGCCGACGTGCGCAAAGATTTGCGCGGTCGGTATCCGCGTCATTCGTGGCCGGAAGATCCTCGCACAGCACAGCCAACGCATCGGGCCAAGCCGCGCGGGACGTAGCGCATTACGTCGCGGCTGACTGGTTGGTCGCAACTGCCGCATGTCGACGGAGTGTGCGTTCCCACGCCTTCGCGCCGATGTACGATGCAACCGGCATCAGCACCCACGAGAGTACGTGGTACCACGCGGGTGCGGTGGACCATCGAATCGCGCTCGTGAAGACTCCGACCGCAATTCCAGCGGCCGCCAACATCAGCGCGTGCCCAACGCGGTGATCCGTGACAATGCGCGCAACTAACCATGCGCCAAACATCACGCACACTTCCGTGATCACAAGCATGACAAAGAGCGCGGGAGGACTGGCCGTGCGCATCTGCGCATCGAATGCGGCGGGGAACACAAATGGCGCACCAGCGCTCGCACCAAACACGCCGATGCCCACGAACAACAGGCCTAGTGCCAGCGCAGAAACATTGCGCATGTCAAACTCTCCGAGTAGTCAGCCAATTTGCACCGAGCTTTGCCATCGCAGCAGCGGCACGTGCGAACCTACTCAACGCGGATAAACCACGCCCGCGTGCCATCAAAGTCGAATGTCAGCTCACCAGCCTGCCCAATCTCGACGCGGACGCTCACAGGATTCGAACCGTCTGGGTGGGCGGTATGAACGACGCTATCAATGCACTGCCACCGAAGCTGAACGGCCAGTGCGCCTCGTTCACTCGGTATCGTGTACTCCAATTCCTGATCGTGACCGAACCTCATTCGAGTGCCGGTCGCCATCTCCAGTGGAGCCTCACACCGGAGCAAGATCCATTCGCCGCGCAGTAAGGTCGGCAGATCTGGACTGGAACTGTTGTCTACCACGCGCGACGCAGAGTGCGAGAATCTATCAGCGGCGTTCAGCGCGTTCCGCCATTGGCATCGCGAGCATTGCGGACGGCGTCTCTTCTTCGTCGTCAAACACTTCGTCGTAGGCACCGTACGCGAGTTTGCCAAGCGCAGAGCGGCGTGACCGCTTCCGTCGCCGACCGCGCGCAAACGTTCCAGCGGCGACGCCGATTATCGCGCCCACGATGGACGCGATCAGCAGCGATGTGCCAACGAGCATCGGCTGCGCCTCATCGGGCCACGCAAACTTGCCATCGACAACGTACGACCCGATCATCCAAGACAAGACATTCGTCGCACCAGCGAGCACAGCACCAACCAGCGCGCCCCACACCAGCGGCATCCGCTTCACCGTGTCGAAACCACCGAACGCCACGAGGGCATAGCTCACCGGCACCCAGAGCAATCGGCTTAATCCCTGCTCACGGTACATGATAAATGCTGCAAACTCCACCAAAAGCATCAGTGCGAGAACACCGCTCAAGCGCGCGAACAAACGGGGAATCCAGGTTGTCATAGCGCATCCTCGCGCGTGAACAGTCGGGAAGTTGACGTAGAAATTCGGGATGGTGGAGCAGCGTGCATCTGCAAATTGCGGAAATGGGTCGATCGATGTGACAAATTCTCTAAGCGAACAGTAGATGCACCCATCGCGCCACGGCGGAAACAGGCTCCGGCAGAGCTTGGTAGTTGCTCCCATCGCGAGCCCGCGATCCAAGCGTTCGTCAGTGAAGCCGAGCGGCTTTCGATCACTTCGCACGGCGATGTGAATCCCACAATCGGCTCAGTTTAGCCCTAAAGTCGAACCGGATAGGAAATCGACACCGGCGCGCCGTCGCACAAGAAAGCGGACACGTGGGGTGCCGAGAGCGTTGTTATCCACTCTGCTCCATAAACTCGTGCCACGTCACAGTGAAACTCGGCCGTCGCTGCCGGTCGGACATTCCATCGGTCGTGGGACACAGCGTACTCTACCGTACCTCCATCTCGCTGCGTCGTGTATCCGAAATAGTGCTCGGTTATAAAACCGGTGTCAGAATCCGGATCGATCGGCGTGGAGGTGCCGCCCACGGAAGCGGCGACGCGATGCCAGGCGCCGGCCTGCTTCCACTCGTACGAAAGCGAACCACCGGTCTGCTCATCGATAGCGATCGTGTGGCGCATCCGCACCGCGCGATAGGGCTCGTTGTACGCTAAGCGGGCAATCCAGGCGATGGCCGGACGCGGTACGAGCTCACGCACGAAGACGACACCACGACGCCACTTTCCGTCAACGCGGCGGCGCACATATGCGCGAAGATTGATCTCGTCGAAGTGCCGATGAAACGGTGGTGCGAGACCAAGCAGTCGCGTGTCTGTAAATCGGAATGCAACGATGCTCACGAGCGCACGACCGTTCAGCAGATCAAGCTCTGTTCCACGCGGCAGATATCGCTTCACGAGCGCCGTGTCCGTTTCGTAATTCAGAAACAGCACGTGTCGCCAATGTGCGGTGAGAAACGGTTTACTCATTGCTGGACGCGCAAACAAACGAAAGCGAGCACGTTATCCGATGAGCGGGCTTAGCCATGGTTGCTGCTGCATTCTGCGCTCGCGTCGACGCGCGGGAGATGGGCCGAGAGGCTCGACACGAACAGCCGTCCGCATTCTGCTGCGCACGTCGTCCATCTGCAATACGTCGCCCGTACCGGGATGCAACCGCTTGACGCCAAGCTTACTTAAAAGCGCAATAGATCGCGCAATTCGCTCCGGCACTTCTGCGAAGTAATGCCTATACGGAAGTGATGGTAGCAGTCTGCCACCAAATGACCCACCCATTAATAGATCGCCGATGATGGCGTCGCCGGTGGACAACACAATTGCAGTTGAGCCAATGGTATGTCCGGGTGCATGTACGACGGTCGCGTCACAACCGAACTGCAGGAGTGAGAGCGTGTGTCCAAACACAATGTCTGGTTTCGCCGCATCAAATCGTGTATCGCCAAACATGCGCATGACGGCACCAATCGGGCCTGCCTTACCCGCGCTGCGATCGATACCGCTGGCGAGAATCGGCGCATCGGCGCAATGCACTGCGACCGGCGTGTTGAATGTGCGTTGCAGAAACGCCGCGCTGCCAACGGACGTCGAATGTGCGTGCGTCGCAATCATGAGAGTGAGATCTCTGCCGCTCAATCCGACCGCCGACAAACCGGCGAGTAACGATGTGCGCGAACGCGCAGGCCCAGTGTCAACCAGCACATGTTGATCACCGCTGATGACGTACGCATTTGTGCCCGCTAACCTCACGCGATGAATCTTCACGCAACCCCCCAAAGCAACCTTAGACCCAGCCCATCCCCGGACTACCTAACGCATCTATTGGACCAGCAGCGGAGTTCGCCGGGAACTCTCAGGCTTCCGCGCACACAACCCGCCAGACAACGCAAAGCTGGAACCTGATCGGTCCGCTGGCCTATCTTTGAAGAACGCCGCATCGTTCGCGGTGCGTTCCTCATTTTCACCACGTTATGCATCGACTGTTCTCATCTCTGAGTCTGCTCCGCCCACTTCTGATGATGCTCGTTGCGACGAGCCTTCTCAGCGCTCAGCAGACCGCGCCGCCGACGCCCGCACCGGCCGCTCCTGCTCCGACATCATTTACACCGGCCTCTGCCGCGGATACGATAGAGGCTGCGCTCATGGCGCGCTCTGCCGACACGGTGCGCATGGAGAAGGACCGCCTACTGAGCGAACGTCGCGATGCCGAGGCAAAATGGGCAACATTGCGCGAACAGAGCGCGCGTCTGCGCACGAGCATTACCGAGGTGCGCCAAGCGGTGAGCGAAGCGAACAATCGCTCAAAGGCCGCGAAGAAAGACAAGCGAGACAGCGACCGCGCGGTGGCGGAAGTCGAAAAGCGTCAGCTCGAACGATCGCTTGCGCTGCTTGAAGCCCGCTTCGATTTGCGCACGGCGCAAGCTGAGCTCGCGAAAGTGGAGCGTGAGGTACTCGATGCATCAATTCGCGCGGCCG
>JANNWU010000339.1:0-6281 GCA_031408755.1 Gemmatimonadaceae bacterium
GCGGGCTTGTGGTGCGTGAACGCCGGACATTGCCGCGCGCCAATTGTCGAAGCGGTGCAGAAGGCGGTGGCCACTATCGACTTCGCGCCGGCCTTTCAAATGGGACATCCCGCCACGTTTGAGTTGGCGCACGTGTTGGCAGGATTGCTGCCACCCGGCGTTGATCGCGTGTTCTTTTCCAACTCCGGATCAGAAGCGGTTGATACGGCGCTGAAAGTTGCACTCGCATATTGGCGTGCACGAGGCGAAACATCTCGCACGCGATTTGTGGGACGCATGCGCGGTTACCACGGCGTTGGGTTTGGCGGTATCTCGGTGGGCGGTATCGCACCAAATCGCGACACGTATTCGGGCAACTGGCTGCCACACATCAGCCACTTGCCCGCCACCCACGACGTCGCGCGGAACGCCTTCTCGCGCGGGCAGCCAACGCACGGCGTTGAGTTGGCCGAAGCACTGCTTGCGATCATCGCGGAGCACGGCGCTCACACAATTGCGGCCGTCATTGTTGAGCCGATAGCTGGTTCAACTGGCGTCCTTATTCCACCGGTCGGTTACCTGGAACGGTTGCGCGCGATTTGCGACGCGCACGGTCTGCTGCTGATTTTTGATGAAGTGATCACAGGATTTGGGCGACTCGGCGCACCGTTTGCCGCGCAATACTTTGACGTCACGCCTGACATGATCGCGATGGCGAAAGGAATGACGAATGCAACTATTCCGATGGGCGCCACCGCGGTGCGTCGCGACATTCATGACACCATCGTTGACGCAACAGCGCGCGGTATCGAGTTCTTCCACGGATACACGTACTCAGGCCATCCGATTGCCGTGGCGGCGGCGTTGGCAACGCTGAAGCTGTATCGCGATGAGGCGCTTTTTGAACGCGCGTCTGCAATGGCTCCGATCTGGGAAGACGCGGTGCATTCGCTACACGGCGAGCCACACGTGATCGATATCCGAAACATCGGAATGGTGGCCGCCGTGGAACTCGCTCCGCGCGATGGCGTTGCCGGAGCGAGATCAATGGATGTGATGAATTCGTGCTTCTGGGATCAGAATTTACTCGTCAGAGTCACGGGTGAGATTGTTGCGCTGTCACCGCCGCTGATCATTAGCGAAAGCCAGATTGGCGAGGTGGTTGATCGGGTGCGACGCGCGTTGCGCAGCGTCGGCTAGCCCCGAGCGATACGGCGCACGCGCGCCGCACAATCGCGCACCGGAGCTAACGGTGAATCGACAGGCGAATTGCGCCGCACGCGAGTTAAGTACGCGCGTACACCAAACAAGTACTCGATCGCTAGATCAGACTCACGACCATCTTCCCGGTGTTACCGCCGCGGAACAGATCGAGGAATGCGGCAGGAGCATTGTCGAGACCGTGCAGGATGGTCTCTTTCGTTTTCAGTGCACCACTGGCGATGAGTGCACTGATCTCCGATTCGAATGTGTCACGTTGCGATTCGAGATCAAAGACGATGAAGCCCGTCATCGTTAGCCGTTTGCTGATGAACATTGCCATGTTACGCGGTCCTGGCGTCGGATCGTTGTAGCCCGAAATAGACCCGCAGGCGATGATTCGCCCGAACGGCCGCAGCGCAAAAATCGCGGCCTCCAGATGCTCGCCACCCACATTGTCAAAGTACACATCAATGCCCTGTGGCACCGCGATTGCAAGCTGCTTTGAGAGCGTCCCATCACGATAGTTAAACGCGGCGTCGAAGCCGAGTTCTTCCTTCAACATCCGTACTTTCTCTGCCGACCCGGCACTGCCGACCACATAGCAGCCACGTTGCTTTGCGAGCTGTCCCGCAATCACACCCACGCCGCCAGCCGCTCCAGAGATGAAGACGCGGTCACCGGCTTTCACATTGACAAGATTCAAGCCGCCCCATGCGGTGAAGCCCGTAACGCCGAGAACACCGAGCCATGCGGATTTCGGCTCGACACTCGCGTCAAGTTTCCGAAGGGCGCGTGGATCAGCAACAAATCGCTCACGCCATCCCATCATCGACAGCACGATGTCGCCGGTCGCAAATCCCGGCGCGCGTGACGTAACCACTTCTCCAACGGCGCCGCCTTCCAACGCTTTCCCAATCTCAAACGGTGGCACGTACGACTTCACATCGTTCATGCGACCACGCATGTACGGATCAACGGACATGCACAGATTCTTGACGAGAACCTGTCCGTCGGCGGGCTCAGCAACTTCCACGCTCGCGTGCGAAAAGTTGTCGGCGGTCGGCATTCCCGACGGGCGGGATGCAAGTCGAATTTCGCGGCTCAGTGACACAGAGGACTCTGACGAGAGGAGAAACTAAAAATTGTATCGGCCACAACAACATTCGCGCGCAACGTTGGTCAAACATGAACGTTGCGCGCGAATTCGTCAGCCAAGCCCATGCACGACAGGAACGGAGCCTACGGTCGCTTACCCCACGTTGCGCCCGGCGGCTCTTTCATCAGACGTACAGGATTCGCGGCCAGCAGACGTAGCGCTTCCTGCACGGCGCGCTCAAGCTGTGGATCACGCCCGGCAATAACGTCACGTGGGAAATTCTCAACTTCAATGTCCGCCGCCACGCCTTCATTTTCGACAGCCCATTTTCCGTCGCGATCGAAGAAGCCGAGTCGTGGCGCGACCAATCCACCACCGTCAACAAAGGGTGCTTGATCTGACGTCGCGACCAACCCGCCCCAAGTCCGCGTTCCGACCAGCGGGCCAATTTTTAGACGCCGAAACAAGTACGGCATTAAATCGCCGCAAGAGCCAGCCATCTCATTCACAAACATCACCTTCGGCCCCCAGATCCCACCTGACGGACTTGTGAATGGTGTGCGATCGCCAACAGGGTTGTTGAAGTAGCCGTCAAAATCGCGACCAAGCAGTTCGATGATGTAGTCGGCCGCAGATCCACCGCCGTTGTATCGCTCGTCAACCACAGCGCCCTGCTTGTTCTGCTGCGCGAAATAGTAGCGATTGAATTGCGTGAAACCGCCTTGGCCAGTGTTGGGCAGATGCACATACGCAAGTTTCCCACCTGATAGCGAATCGACGAGCCGTCGATTCCGTTCGACCCAGCCTCGTGTGCGCAAACCTTGATCGTTGGCGACGGGTGTAACGGTAATTCGGCGTGCGCCATCCATTGTGGGACGGGTGTTGATCATCAACACCGTCTATCGACCGGCGGTACCGTCAAGCAAACGATAGACGTTGTCGGTGCTGCGAAGCTCCTGTCCATTCACCGACAGCAGATACTCACCGGCTTTGACTTCCGCACCCGGCGTTACCAACGGCGCACGCAGCTCCGGATTCCAATTCTCGGCGTCGTAGACGCGCGCAAACTGATAGCGACCGTTGACAATCGTAAAGTCCGCACCGAGCACGCCCGCGGTGCTCGGCGGGATTTCGGGGAAATCGCCGCCGTTGACGTACGAATGCCCTACGGCGAGTTCGCTGCCCATCCAATCGAGCAGGTAATTCAGATCTGCGCGATGCGCGACATGCGGTACGAACTGTCGATACTGTGCGACGACCTTGTTCCAGTCAGTGCCGTGCAGATTGGGAACGTAGAAATAGTCGCGCACCTTTCGTCGCGCTTCTTCAAAAATCTGTGCGTACTCGAGCTTCGGATCCCACAGCATTCGAAGCGGTGCGGTTAGTCGACCGCCGCCGAGTGCTGGCGCGGTACCGAGTGCATCAATGAGGAAGAGAGCCGCCTGTGGACCACCGGTGCGATAGAGCAGCTTCTGGCCGTTAGCGCTGAGCGTGTACGCTGCGACACCCGTCGCAACTGGCGAAGCTTTGCGATCCTTGACTGTGTAGCGGAAAAGCGGTCCGCCTGGCGCAGTTGGATCAACTGGACCACTCGCGTCAACACTCTCCCAAAAGAATACCGTGCCAGCCACGCCACTTTTTAACAATGCGTAGTCACGCGCGGCAACAGCTGGCACCGCGACAATGCGACGCGCCAAACCTTCAAAATCGATGGTGACTGTTGGAGCTCGTGGCGCCATCGCGGTTGGAGTGACAGCAGCCGGGCCGCTCTGTGTTGTTGCTGTTGGCGGCGTTGTCACGATCGGCGCCGCTGCACCTACGGCTGGCTCTTCATCACTCTCGGCCGTGAACGGAGTTGGTTCACCGGTCTTGAGCACTGCGACATACAACGCATTCGTCCGACTGCGATCATACGACGTCATATCCAACCACTGTGAACGCAGCGCGAAGTCGGTGCTGGCGAGGAACCACAGATATTTTCCGCTCGCATCCCACGCCGGCGATGTGGCATCGGCGAGACCATCGGTGATGTTCTGCGTCTCGCCAGTTTCCGTGTTGAGAATGGCGATCACGTGATAATACGTCGACAATCGTCGCGAAAAAGCGATCCACTTTGAGTCGGGGCTCCAGACAGGATTCATCGTACGCTCTGGAACCATAAACGCATCACCATCATACTTTTTCGAGGTGCCCGATGCCACGTCGACCACCCACAGTTTCAAGCCGACATCGGTGAAGAGAATTTTCTTCGAGTCGGGAGACCACCCGGGCGTGTACGGGAAACTCATTCCGGGCAGTGCAATGCTGCGCGGCTCGCCTTGCCCGTCCTGTTGCGCAATCATCAGCCGATACTCGCCGCTCGCATCGCTAAACCAACTGATCGATCGACCATCGGGTGACCATGTCGGTGCACGCTCGGCACTGCCGCTGGTATTGGTGAGATTGCGAACGTCGCCCTTCTCGGCAGGAATAGTGAACACTTCTCCGCGTGCTTCAACAACGGCACGTTTACCAGTTGGCGACAATGCGAGGCTGCTGATACGACTTGAGACATCACGCCACTGCGGCATCATCCACGGAAAATCACCGCGAACCGAAATCGAGACCGGTGTAGCGCGCCCGGTGCGCGGATCAAGCAGATGAATCCGTCCTGCTTGCTCAAACACCACTGCCCCTGCACCCGCGTCCAGTGTCTTGACATCGAAATCTGCAAAGCGCGTCACCTGAGTGACTGCTTTTGCGCGACCATCGTACTTCCACACATTCTGCACGCCATCGCGATCGGAGATGAAGTACACGTCATCACCAATCCACGCTGGATCTAACTCTTTCGAATTGATCGGTCGCGGTATTGTATCAAGCGCGTATGATTTCAGATCGAGCACCCAGATTGGCTTGTTCTGTCCACCACGATAGTTGCGTCGCTCATCATCCCATGACGACGCCATCCGATACGCCACATGCGATCCGGCGGCGTTGATGTGACCCTGAAACGCGCGCGGCATCGGCATCGCTTCTTCAGCGCCACCGTCAACGCTCACCTGCCAAAACCGTGGCACCGCAGTTGGCGCCGCCGTCTCACGACCGCTCGCAAAGACGACGCGTCGCCCGTCGGGAGTCCAACCGGTGACAACATCGGCGCCGGGATGCCACGTAAGCCGCTTTGGCTCACCACCTTCAACCGGTACGGTGTACACATCGGCGTTCCCACCATACGTCCCGGTGAACGCAACGGTGCGCCCATCTGGCGAAAGCTTCGGCGACGCTGAGTTGCCTTGAAACGACGAGAGCCGCCGCGCTTGTCCACCCGCTCGATCGACGATCCAGATGTTGCTGGCATACGCGAACGCGATGTGTTGTTCGCTCACGCTAGGCTGTCGCAGAAGAAGCGTCTCTTGCGCGACCTGCGCCGAGGCTGTGGCTGCGAGAGTGAGTACGGCAAGTGACAGGACGACGCGACAAAGCATCAGCGGTGTGATGAAAGGGTGACATCAGGAGCGCGCGTAACACGCCACGAATCGCATGAGTACGGCGATGCCCTACAATGCGTTCAGGACCGCCGCCGCGCGACGGTTTCAACGCACACGATGGTGCCGACCATAACGGAGGGCTAGGGAAAGTTGCCCAAGGTCGCTACCCTGCTTTGATCTGCGGACCAAATGCTGAGGCGGCAACTACCGGATGAGCACTGCTGAATTGACGTCGACACCAATTGAGGCAGCCGCGCTCCCTCCCGCCTCAGACGGTGGTGGACGTAAGGCGGCGATGCCGTTCATCATGCTGACGGTCCTGATTGACATGATGGCCATTGGCCTGATTGTCCCCGTTCTTCCGTCGATTGTTGGTGGCTTCACATCATCGCAAGCGGACCAGGCGTGGTGGTACGGCGCCGATGTTGTCACCGGTTGGACTCCCGACGGGCGACGCGTCGTCTTTGCGAGCGGTCGTGAGACGGCGGCGCCAACTGCGGTGCCACGGTTTTGGCAGGTGAGCGTTGACGGTG
>JANNWU010000340.1:0-6541 GCA_031408755.1 Gemmatimonadaceae bacterium
AGGCGCGCCCGCGAGGACGCGAGATCGCGCTTGAACGGCTTCTCGGCCAAGCGAAACGGGGTCTCGTTGCGACGCAACCGCTCGTCCTGCGTGGCTTCGAGTTCGACAAAGACGATACGGCCGCCGCGCACCCGAAACGGCGTCACGTAGGACTCGACGGCGGCCGCATCCGCCGCCTGGTCGAACGCCCACACGTATGTGAAGATCAGTCCCGAGAGCGTGCTGGCGGCCACCTCTTCGAACATGCGCCGACGAAACTCCCCGACCAGCCGTTGAAAGGCGGGTGTGCCAAACGCGAAGAACCGGAGGACGAGATCGATTGTGTGATGGTTGTGAAACAGGCGCAGGCCGGTGCGCGTCGCGAGCTCGTGCCCGACTGTCATTTTTCCGACGGCCGGCGGACCAACCAGCACGATCATCATCGGCACTTTGGACACGTCGGTCATCGGCAAAGTCGGTTGGTCGTCCTCTGTTGGCTACCTAACACCAGGCATAGGCTGCGCAGTACCGCGCACCACAGATTCTATTGCGAGGGAATGCTGGCGGTACTGCGCAGTCTCATGTCCTTGTTAGGCTGTCAACGAACTGCTTTGAACACATGCCGCGACTAGTAGCGGCCAAGGAGTGCGGCTATTTCTGATTGCTCAGCAGACAGCTTGGCTATCCGGTCCAATACCCTCTCTCCCTCCATTGGGCTCTTCTTCAAAACTTCAACGAGTGCTCCATTGAAACTATGATCGACCCTCGCAGCCAAACCAGGGTCGCGTCGCATAATCGAAGAAACCTCAAGCGACTCCGAACGTCCGTGCCACCAATTGCGATACAGGTAGGACGCGAGCACGCCAGACGCGAGCGCAAGAGTAACCAGTGTTCGCGTGTACGGGCCGAACATTGATCCGATGTACGCTGAAACGAAAACGACGATCGCGGTGGTCCATTTATGCTCACGGCCAATCTCATGCAGAACATCTCTGAGTGAACGCCGAGATTTGTAGCATCCAAACCAAGGATAAAGGTGCGCTGGGTATCTTGCAGCTAACGCCGCAGTCGCAAGACCACTCGCTCGACTTTCAAGAGCCGGAACTTCTACCGCTAGTTCTTCGAACCTCTTTGTAAGTTCAACAACGTCGTGATCTCCACTTTCGCGAAGCTTCTGCTCAAGGCGGGAATATGAATCGAGAGCTGACTGATACAGGGCTGCATCAGCGATAGTCTCGAATTTAAGTGCGCGATGAGGGACAGGAATCTCACGGTACAGCTTCAATGCTGCGACGAGGCTGCCGGCGGCGATTTGCCTTTCCACCGCTTCCGTGAGGCTCGGGAGCTTGCTTACCCATTGGGCGCCCGCTTCGCGCGCTTGACGGCGGGCATCGTTGCTCGCCCCCTGCGCAGTTTGCGCTTCGAGTGCACGACGCTGTTGTTCTGCGATCTCATTACTGCGCTCGAGCTCTCGTCGAATGTGCGGGAGCGCAGTCTCCGGGTACTGATTCTCAAACAAGGCATCGGCGAAAGTGCGCTTAGGCCTATCAGAGCCAGAATTCTGCGTCATGTGCGTCATGAATCGGAGTGAGACCTATGGACTAAAGTACTAAGCCTGCGTTGGCTCTCTATTTCGAGGAGTCAGGCTGCAGGATTTGGATGCCAAGCAATGTGACCTGGCTTTTCTAGGCTCGGCAAGGGGGTAGTGAGCGAGAATGCGCGCGGAAATGCAGATCGCGATGCGCTTCGTACGGCACGTCGCTCGACGCGACGTTCACTACAATCTCACGACGGAGAGGTTCCTACAGGCCGTCCAGAGCTATCGCAGCAATCTGATCGCCAGATTCCCAACCTTCGACGAATCGTCTGCCACGATCGGAGAGACTTATGGTATACAACGGCGCTCCACCAAAATCCCATTTATACTCTCCTTCCGCGACATCGTGTTGACCTTCTCGCACGGTGATCAACTCGCTCGCAATCAGAGCTCCGCAAGACAGCACCCCATCACCGGTAACGTACAGATTTCGCAACCGACGCAATGCGAACAGAATCTCTACCGTGCGACGATCAAAGCCCTCGTTGAGCGCCAACAGCAAATGTTTCCAAGCGCGAATGGATGCGTCTGGGATCGTTCCTGCGTGGTGGAGTGAATGGCAGTTTGGACACAGCGGAAGCAGGTTTTCCGGTGTGTCGCCCCCCCTGTCTTCGACTGGCACAATGTGGTGTACGTCCAACGTGATGATGTGCCTGCAAACTGGATTTCCGCACTTGTATCCGCTCTCGTGCAGGACGAGCCGGCGCACATCAACCGGAAGCTTCTTGCGATTGGCCACGGGCGTTCACTTGTTTGACAAATATTGATTGAATCGACAACACCTCCACTGCCGGTCGGCCTAACACTAATCCTACTGCTCGAGCGGCGCTAAGATTTTGTACGAAGCGCGCGCTAGACCGAGAAATCACTCGCTGCTCGGTGACGAATGATCACAGAACCCTGATCCGCCGTTCGCCTGAGTGGCATGAATGCGACAATGAAATCGGCGCTCAACGTCTCGAACGAACCGCCTTCCGCGTCGCGCTTCTGTGCGGCCATATTCGCGCGCAAATTTCCGATTGTTCCAACAAGAAACAACGCGCCCGCAACGATGTCTACCGACAAAGCACGGCCTTCGGGTCCGGAGAAAACGCGCCCGGTCGCGTAGACAAGCAATCCGAGGGAAATCGCGAACGACGAGAGTAGTCGTGTTGGTCGTGGCCCAGGTGTTGTCAGCGCACGCGCAAGAGACGTCAAGTACACGAAGAAGCCAAGCGCTGCGAGCGCGGACAGTACTCGTGCTGTTGTGTCTGCGTTGGTCATCGGGGAAACCGGAATGCAATTTATTGAGCACTAGGAGAACATTTCAGATCAAGCACTTTTGTGCGCGCGCGCCTTCTAGCCGCGCCACCAACACAACTCTCGCACGTCGGCACGGCTCGTAAGCCATGTGTCAGCTTCGCGGAATCAATTCCAAAGCGGTAGGCAGCTCACGAGCGTGCACTATCATGTAGCTGTTCTCAGTGCGTAACGCAGTGCTGCGCGTGTCACGGGACCACCGCGATGCAATCTGTATGACGTCCCGACATTCCCCTCGTCCAGAGGTCCAGCTATTGTGAAAGTCTGACGCCGCCGAGCGGCGGGAGATCTCATGCGCAAATCGCGATTTACCGACGAACAGATGATTGGCGTGCTCCGCGAAGTCGCGGGCGGCGCGAAGGTGCAGGTGTTCTGCCGACGGCACGGCATCACCGAGCAGACGTACTATCGGTGGAAGAACAAGTTCGGTGAGTTGCAGGTCCCGGAGGCTCGGCGATTAAAGGCGCTGGAGGAGGAGAATCGCCGGCCTACGCGTCTCGTGGCCGATCAAGCGCTGAACATCCAGGTGCTGAAGAATGTCGCGGGAAAAGACTGGTGACGGCCGCGCAGCGGCGGACGGCCGTCGCGCACGTACAGACCCACGCCGGGGTCAGTCAGCGCCACGCGTGTCGGTGGCTCGGGGTGCAGCGCTCACCGGTGCGCTACCTCGCGCATCCGCGCCGCGATGGGGCGCACCCTTGCTCACGTGGGCGTTGCACCGCGAAGGCTGGATCGACAATCACAAGCGGATCGAACGCGTCCATCGACAGGACGGACTGGCGGTCCGCAAACGGCGGCGTAAAAAACTCACGCGGCCACGAGCACCGCATGCGCCCGCTCTGGCGCCGAATGACCGCTGGTCCATGGAGTTCTTGCGCGATACACTGGCCTCGGGCCGCGTCATTCGGCTCTTCACCGTCGTCGATGAGTGCACCCGCGAAGGGTTGCAGCTTACGGTCGACACGTCGTTCCCAGGTGTTCGCGTGGTGCTGGCGCTGAACGCCATCGCGGCCGTACGCGGCTATCCGAAGCAGGTCCCTCTGTGATAATGGGCCCGAATTCATCGGGAAGGACGTCGTGGGCTGGGCGCTGCATCACGGCGTGCAGCTCCTGCACATCGAGCCCCGCAAGCCGAATCAGAATGCCTTCGTGGAAAGCTTCAACGGCCGCGTGCGCGACGAGTGTCTGAATCAACACTGGTTTCTCTCGCTCGCCGATGCACGGCGCAGTCTGGCCGCCTACCAGCTGCTCTACAACGCCGGTCGTCGGCACGGGGCACACGGGACACTGACTCCCAACGAGTTTGCCGCTACCTTCGCGAACCATCCTCACCTCACGCCTTCACCCAATCTCACGTAATGATTGGACCTGCGATGGGGGAACGTCGTGATGCCACCGAACGCGAAAACGATCGAAATGACATCTGACGGCAACACCTGATATAGGTACGCGCCTCCCAATCCGCCCAGTGCTAGTAGACAGAAGGACGCTATCGTCCATGGTGCACGTGTGCCAAACAGGAAATTCTCACTGTCAGTTGCGTTGAAGGCGGTGTTCTGAAGCGCTATTTAATTAAGCCATAAGCCGAAACAAATGTTCAGTCCACACACACAATAGCTTAGCTTTTCACTGCGGGGATCTCGCCGTTCTGTATCAACTGCGCGAGCCAATCGTGCGGCTGGCGCCGCGATGAGCCGGCCGCGTTGGTAGCTTTCGGCGAGTCACCACACCCCTCGCCATGCCACTCACGAACTGCCCCGACTGCGGGCGATCTATCAGCACCGCTGCCGCTTCCTGTCCTCAGTGCGGCAGGCCAAGCCCGTTTCCGCCGGCCGCTGTGCCGAGTGCGGGACAGCCGCCGGGCGCACGGATCATGCGACTGGCTCTGCTCATCATCGTCGGTGCTGCTCTGTCACTTGCTGCGGTGGCCACGTCGGTCGGTCCGTCGACCAACACTGCCGTCAAATTGGATCCCGAGGCGCGGCTCGACAGTGCGCGAGCTGCCGTGACCGCGCGGCTCAAAGACCCGGCAAGCGTCCGATTCGGAGAACTGAGGATCAGTGCGCCGGCGTCATCGCTTGGCGGTGGTACCGTCGTCTGCGGTTTCGTCAACGCGCGGAACGGATTCGGCGGGTACACCGGTATGGCGCCGTTCGTTTTTTTTGCGGGGCGAGCAGAGCTTGAGAGCGATGCATGGTTCGCGCAGCACCAGCTTGACTACTGCCGGCGTTGAGTCAGGCGCTGTCGGCAATACGGTGACAGTGCACTCAATTGAAACTTGAGCCATTTCCTCGCCCCACCGAGGCCACGCGCTGAGCCTCCCGACGCTCACACATTATCCCGATCGGCCCAACAGCAAGCGATGGACAATAGGGCTTTGACCCGCACAACGCACCGGCGCATGTGCGAGTCGCGGGGATAGAGTGCACTGTCACCGAAATACCCAAAGTACAACTGGTTCGCCGAATCACGTCTCGAGCAAGCCAGCTTTTGCTTCGCGTTTCAGTGCGGTCCGTTTGTCGCGCACGATCCCGATGGTGCCAAGGAGAAGCATTCCGCCGCCAACAATATCGACAGACAGGTCGCGGCCTTCGGGACCAGACAAGGCCCGTCCAAGGCCGTAGACCAAGACGCCGAAGGTGAAGATTGTGTGTGCGAGAATTCCAGTGGGTCTCGGGGCAGGCTTTGACATCGCTCGCGCAGTGATCACCAACGCGACGAGCGCGCCGAGCGCCGCGAGTCCGGATAGCGCGCGCGCCGTTGCATCAGCATTAGTCATCGATAGTCCGGTGAGAGTGAACTGAGAAAAAGATACTCAAATCAGGTGTAACGCTTTTGCGGACGCTTGACTGCGGAGCCTCCACCGCCACCCGATGAACACGCCTCAATCGTGTCGATCAAATCAGCGGTCCAGACACCCCATCCGGCTCCCCAAGCCACCGCGGCAAAGCCCAGTGTTGGTCGTGGCCCAGGTTTTATCAGCGCACGCGCAATAGACGTCAAGATCACAAGTAACACGAGCGCTGCGAGCGCGGACATTACCGTGCTGTTGTGTCTGCGTTGGTCATCGGGGAAACCGGAATGTAATTTATTGAGCACTAGCAGAACATTTCAGATCGAGCACTTCTGCGCACGCGCGTGCTCGCCGCGCCAGCAACAGAACTGTCGCGCGTCGGCGCCTTCGTAAGCCAAGTATCAGCTTCGCGGGGTCAATTTCAAAGCAGTAGGGAGCTCACGAGCGTGCACTATCATGTAGGTGTTCTCAGGGCGTAACGCACTGCTGCGCGTGTCACGGGAACAACCGGGATCCAGACTGCATGACGCCCTGAGAACAACCCATCCATCGCCAACAGCTACATCCGCGACGGGCCAGTTAATACGAACCGTACTGCCATGCTAAACACAGTGCCCGTTGCCGCAGCGGCAAGACAAATGAGTACGGTGGCCAAGACGCTCGACTTTAAGGGAAACCGGAATGCAAGCCAGACGAGGCAGACGAACATAAAAGCGACCAGCATTGTGGGCACTGTCGGTGGCTGCACTCCAGAGATAAAGAGGCGCATCGAAGGACTAACAAAAAGTGCGAAAAAGGCCATCGCTAACAAAACACGTCGGTCTTGCAGCCAGCTCGGCTCGTGTTGGTGCGCACTCGTTGGCATGGTTGTC
>JANNWU010000341.1:0-4803 GCA_031408755.1 Gemmatimonadaceae bacterium
GATGCTCCCGGCGCTGCCGAGTTGGTGACGCCGGAACTGACGCTGTCGGCAACTGCAATTCATCACGGTGCGAATGATTGGTCACGGGCGCTTCGACGCGCTGGAATCACTCGCGGTGATCGTGTTATCTGCGCGTTGCCAAATGGAGCGGCGTTTGTACAGCTTCTGATCGCATCGTTGGCTGATGGCATTACACTGATTCCCGTGGCACCGCACGAACCAATCGGTGCGCTCATCGAAGTTCTCGATGCACGCATTGGGATCACGGAGCTCGGCGAACCAGTACGCACCGCGTCGCCGTCTCGAACCGGTGGTCCGCCCAGCACGCCGATTAAAGCGCGCGTCTCGCGTATTCGCACCGATGGAATCGCTTTTTTTCTTCGGACGTCAGGTACGACTGCCGAACCGCGCTGGATTGCTCTGAGCGAAACCGGCGTGCTCGCGGTGTTGGAGAGTCATCTGCCGTTAATGAGCGTGGATGGCGCTCGGGTACTATGCACGCTGCCGTGGCATCACGCGTTTGGGTTAGTTCTCGGTCTGCTCCCCGCGTTGCTCCGAGCTCGCCGTATTGTCACCGTTGCACCCAATCAGCGAGCGTTCGACGCGTTGGTGCCAATCGCTATTGCTTCTGGCGTGACGCACTGGGACATGGTGCCACTTATGGCGTCTCGCTTGGCGCAGACGCCAACGGGTCTCACCTTTCTCCAGTCACTTGCTGGTGGCGTTGTTGGCGGCGCGCCGATCAATGCGCATCTCGCTCCAATACTCCGGACTACAAAACTCCGTGTCGGCTATGGTCAAACTGAAGCCAGTCCGGGCATCACCCTTGGTCAACCGGGTGAATTCCGGCCTGGTATTCTTGGGCGAGCGATCGGATGTCATGTGCGAATTGATGCAGATGGGGTCTTGGCATATCGTGGTCGCAATGTTGCGCCTGGCGTTTGGGAGGGCCGAGAATTCGTCGCGCTGGATCCGAATCGTTGGCAGCGCTCAGACGACCTCGTGACTTTGGAACAGGGCGTGTATCTGTTCGCCGGTCGCGCATCTGCAACCTTCAAACTGTCGAACGGCAAAGTTGTAGAAGCGCCACAAATTGAGCGCGCCTTACTGCAGCATCTCCCGACAGTAACGGAAGTGTTGTTGGCGTCGCGCGATGGGAGTGCGCTCGATGTTCACTACTCAACGACAGACTCGCTTCCCATTGATCCAGAGATCATCCAAGGACTTTTCGGCGGATTGCGATCGTACATCGGCGAGATTCGTTGCGTGAGCCCCGATGCGTGGAATCGTACGCCAAAGGGAGAGATTGACCGACGCCATCCGCCAGCGTAACGCTTTCGATGTCGTGTGCGATCTGACGGTTGATTTTGCAGCGCTACCTGTCGCGAATGTCGGTGCGCTTCCAGATTCCGTTGTACTCAATCCGGTATCACTGATGTCCGCACCGATCGATCTGTACGGCTGGTTTGACACTTTGACTGACGATGAAAATCGTCGGCGATTGGCGCTGCGC
The DNA here is from genome assembly GCA_031408755.1 of Gemmatimonadaceae bacterium. Taxonomy (GTDB): domain Bacteria; phylum Gemmatimonadota; class Gemmatimonadetes; order Gemmatimonadales; family Gemmatimonadaceae; genus JACMLX01. The sequence continues at coordinate 1,514 of JANNWU010000341.1, forward strand.
AATGTACTCGAACGCGACATTGCACCAATTGCGGACGACCACTGGGATCGTGGCGTATTCTATCGTCACGCACTCGGTGGATTTCACGCACTCGATCCGCTCGCGCACCATTTCGAAACGGAAGCCAGCAACCGAACAATGATTGACGGATTGTACGCGATGGAGTTATCGCGCATTGACCCGTCTCTTGCGAGCTATTTTGGCGTTCACGGTGGTCTGTGTTTGGGGTCAATTGCGCTACTGGGCTCTGATGCACAGCGTGATGAATGGATGCCCGCGCTGCGAACATTTGAAAAGATTGGCTGCTTCGGTCTCACCGAACCTGACGTTGGCAGCGGCGTAGCGCGTGGGCTTACGACGCGGTGCAAGCGCGAGGGTGATACGTGGATTCTGAATGGTGAGAAGAAGTGGATTGGCAACGCAACATTCGCCGACATTGTGATTGTTTGGGCACGCGATGAGGCCGACGATCGTGTGCGCGGTTTCATTGTACGAACTTCACTGCCGGGTTACTCTGCGCGTTTAATGACGGGAAAGATCGCGCAGCGCGCGTTGGCATCGGCATGGATTTCTATGACCGATCTACGTATCCCGGAGACTGATCGACTTGCACATGCAAATGGATTTGGTGACACCGCACGCGTGTTGAGTGCCGCACGCGTTGGCGTGGCGTTTCAAGCCGTTGGCTGCGCGATGGGCGCGTACGAGCACGCATTGCGCTACGCAAAAACTCGGCAGCAATTTGGCCGTCCGATTGCGGGTTTCCAACTCGTACAAATGATGCTCGTTCGGATGCTCGGTAACGTGACGGCAATGCTCGGTATGGCATTGCGTGCTGCGCGCCTGCAAGACGAAGGTTTGGCAAATGATGCACACACGTCGCTTGCGAAACAGTTCTGTGCATTCCATTGTCGCGAAACCGTGCAGCTTGCACGCGAAATGATGGGCGGCAACGGCGTGTTACTCGAGCACGGCGCCGCACGACTGTTCGCAGACGCCGAGGCGATCTATTCGTATGAAGGGACAAACGAAATGACGGCGCTTGTTGTGGGTCGCGCGATCACTGGGGAGAGTGCATTTGTGTAGTCTTGCGCTCGCCTGATTCCGACTACCAATGCCCCCGGGCGGACTCGAACCGCCGGCCAACAGTTTAGGAAACTGCTGCTCTATCCACCTGAGCTACGGAGGCTTTACACACTTAAAAATAGCGCGGTTTGTACCGCGCAACAGCCGCATCGAGCGAATCCCGTGACCTCTACCCTAACCCGCCCGCCCGCAACTCAATAGTTGAGAAGCGAATCGATGGGCGCATCCTGTAGAAGTTTTCGACCGCCGAGCGCGTCGAGTTCCAAGAGAAAAGAGTAGCCGACGATTTCGCCGCCGCCGCTTCGCACAAGTTGCGCGGTCGCACGCGCAGTACCACCCGTCGCGAGTACGTCATCCACAATGAGCACGCGTGCCCCAGCGGGCAACGCATCCGAACGCATCTCGAGTGAATCCGTGCCGTACTCCAGCGCATACGCTTCGCGAAGCACGGTACCCGGCAGCTTGCCCGGCTTGCGTACAGGGACAAACCCGGCACCTAACCCAAGCGCAATTGGCGCGGCGAAGATGAATCCGCGGCTCTCCGTTCCAACAACGTGGGTGACACCGGCACTGCGCCACGCGGCAATCATCGCGACAATTGCGAGCGAGAATTCAGGCGAACTCCCGAGCAACGGTGTAATGTCGCGAAAGAGTATCCCAGGCTTCGGGAAATTCGGGACGTCACGAATCAATCGACGTAACTGGGCCTGCGCGTCGCTTGTAGCGGGCATCAGCGCAAAATGATAAATGGATACGGCGTATCGACGCGCATGTCGGGCGTCGTGGTTTGCACCGGCGAGATCTGCGTCACATCAGCACCATCAGGTCCGCGCTGAATTGCCTGCTCAAGTGCAGCGAGGAATTGCGCGATTCCTGCCGCACGGAGTTCGACTGTACCGTCAGAAACATTGCGCACCCAGCCCGCAAGCCCAAGCCTACGTGCTTCGGTGCGCACGAACCATCGGAAACCAACGCCTTGCACACGACCATGCACGATCACATGCAAAATCGTTCCTGTCGGCGTGATCCGCGTGGTGCTCTCAGTCACGCGGTGGTGCCCTCAACCCACCCATGCGTACCGAGCAGTGGCACAAAGCGCGCGTCGGCGATGACCTCGGTCCGCACGCCAGTGATGCTCCGCGTGACGAGCATGACTTCCTGCTTGGTACGATCGCCCACTGGGCACAACAAACGACCACCAACCGCCAATTGATCAACAAGCGGCTGCGGCACGACTGGGCCACCGGCACCGACCAGAATTGCATCGTAGGGCCCATACTCGCGCCAACCGATGGTGCCATCGCCCACGAGAAATGAGATGTTGTTGATGCCCTGCGAGCGAAGCACTTCCTTGGCTCGATCCATCAATGCGGCCACGCGTTCGATCGTAAAGACCTGTGCCGCCAGACGCGCCAAAAGCGCCGTTTGAAAACCAGAACCAGTGCCAATTTCCAACACACGTTCTTGCCCTGTCAATCGCAGAACATCCAAATACAAAGCGTGGATGCTCGGCTGCGAAATTGTCTGGCCAGAGCCAATCGGTAACGCCGCGTCTTCATACGCGCGATGGCGCACGCCGGTTGGGACAAACAAATGCCGCGGCACTTCGTCGAAGGCACGAAGTACCGAAAGATCACGAATTCCGTTGGCCTGTAGCGTCTCGATCAGACGGCGCCGCGGGCCACGCAGTTCGTGCGTGATCATTCGGGCGCGCGCCACCAAGTGAGCGGATCGTCGATCATAGCGTGATGCGTCAGGTCGAGATGAAGAGGTGTCACGCTAATGTAACCGTCTTGCACAGCTCGGAAGTCTGAGTCTGCATCACCTTCCCATGAAATCGTACCGCCACCAATCCAGTAGATCGGCCTTCCCCACGGGTCCTGCATTTTCGCCAGCGAGTTGCTGTACGCGCGCCTTCCAAGACGCGTTAACCGCACCCCTGTGATTTCGCTCCCACGCCGCGGCGGAAGATTGATATTCAGCAACGTGCCGCGCGGCATCTCAAGCGTCATGAGATGGCCGAGAAGCTGTGTGAGAGGCTCCACAAGCTGGTCGAGAAGAGTGATGTCAGCGCGCAGATCACCGCCAGCAAAGCTCAGTGCAATCGCTGGCACGCCAAGTGACAGACCTTCCATTGCCGCGGCCACCGTACCGGAGTACAGCACGTCCTCGCCCATGTTCTGGCCGTGGTTGATGCCCGACAG
>JANNWU010000342.1:0-6639 GCA_031408755.1 Gemmatimonadaceae bacterium
GTCGCGAACGACGCGTAGTGCGCGTCATCTGCGCCAGCCCGCTGCCACGGCGTAGCTGGTGCGCTACTCACGGGAACGCGCCGCACAGTCGCGTTTGGCCGATGCACCGCTAAGCGCGACTGCACCCAGTCTGCGAGGAGATGCGGCATCAGAGGCGATGGGACAACGGCGTTCTGCGTTGCGAGCTCGGGAGCTGCAAGCTGCTCGGCAAACCACTGCGCAAAAAACGGCTCCCACTCGCTCGTCGCTACACACACTGGCAATCCGTAGTACTCGTCGATTGCGACGGCGTCGATCTGTTCTGCATCGCTTCGCTGCAGCCGCCATGCGTGTTCGCGCATGCGCGACGCGTCGCTGACTGTTATCGCTGCAACAAGCGACGCAACGCGACAGTTTGGGTCACGATCCACAACGATTATCTGAGCGACTGTGATGGCGTTGGCCGCGATCGCGCGCGCTAATTGACGTAGGTAGTAGCCGCCGTAGCACCCACCGCCGCAGACAACGATGGTGCCGAACTTCTGCACCGGCTGTAATGCTACCAAAACACACCCACGGAAAACTCGGCGGCGAAGACAGGATCGAGCGTCGCGACATCACAGTCCAGCGCGAGTGCCTGCGCCGCCAGCAGTCGGTCAAATGGATCACGATGATCGCTATTAAACTGTCCCGCCCGCGACGCCGAAGCAGCGTTCAATTCAAGCAAACGGAATCCGTCCGATTCGACGACGTACTGGAACTCGTCGATCAACGGCGCCGGGACATGCAGTTTACCAAGCCGCGCTTTTGTCGAAATCTCGAACGCGCTCACGACACTGACGTAAATGGGACGTGTCTTCGACGCGCGCAGCGCATCGCGAACTCGTTCGGGCAGTCGCGGACTGTTCGCGTGCCAGAAAATGAAAGCGACCGTATCAAGAAGCAGTGGCCGCTCGGTAACCGCTACACTCCCCACGCCGCAGCCTCGTCTGTTGACAGCGCCTCGAACGCGTCATCATCAAACTGAATCTGATTCTCGTACCGTCCGGCTCGCGGCTCAGCCACAAACGGTCGGAGCTCAGCGAGCGGACGCCCATTCACGCTAATGACGTAAGACTCACCACTAGCGGCAACCTCTCGAACGAGAGCAGCGAGCTTGGCCTTCGCCTCAGAAATTGGGATGTTTGGCATAATTCTCCGGATGGTCTGCGGTAATAGACCAATCTACAATGACCTATTTGATAGGTCAAACGCAAAGCCGATTAACTACGACCGGATATGTCGCCCACCGTCCACAATGATCACTTCCCCGGTCACGTAATCCGCCTCGCAGAGGTACACGACAGCCTGCGCGACATCGGCTGCTGAACCCAATCGACGAAGGGGCGTCGTGCCAACCAAGCGCTCGGCAGTTTCGTGCGACCACTCGTCTGGAAGCTGCACTGCACCGGGAGCAACCGCGTTGACGCGAATGCTGGGCGCGAGCGCGCGCGCGAGGCCGCGCGTCATCTGCACCACCCCGGCTTTGCTGATTCCGTGCGGCACATACGCGGGCCAGGTCTCGTACGCGGCAAGATCGGCGATGTTCACAATTACACCGCCGTGCTCGCGAAGGAACGGCGCCGCTGACTGCGCAATGAAGAATGGTGCACGCAAATTGAGATGGAACATCTGCTCCCACTCATTCGGCGTTACATCGCCGACAGGCGTGCGCAACATCATTGCCGCTGAATTTACGACGATGTCGAGACGTCCGAAGGCCTTGTGAGCACGCAGTGGAAGCGCCTGCGCGATGTCCACATCGGTGAGGTCGCCCTGAACCAATTCGGCACGAACGCCATGCGCACGAATTTCTATCGCCGTTTGCTCGGATTCTTCCGCACCGCTGTTGTAGTGCACGACGACGTTCACGCCCTGCTTCGCGAGCGCCAGCGCGATCGATTTTCCAACGCGTCGTGCACCGCCGGTCACGAGCGCAACTTTATCTCGTAGCACCATTTACTGTGCTCCGCTTCCGCTACGCTGCGTGTGCGCGCCAGCGCTCGGCGCGTTCACGTTGTGCTTCCATCCACGGCGCGGGTACGTGCATACAGCCGAGTGACCGGAAACCGTCGACAGCACCGTGCCAGTCGGAGCCACCGCTCTTCAGCAGATCGAGGTGATCGCAGAGGGTTGAGATACGCGCAATGTCTTCACTGTTGTGACTGGGGTGACGCACTTCCACACCATCCAGTCCCAGCGCAGCAAAGCGCGTGATGCGTTCGCGATTGCCTTCCTCTTTCGGATGCGCCCACACCGCCACACCGCCCGCATCATGAATCATCGCAATACCGTCGGCCAACTCGACGCGCAGTTTCCCTACACATGCAGGCTTACCATCACCAAGCCAGATGTCGAAAGCCGATCGCACATCACGCGCCCAGCCGCCAGCCACCAACGCACGCGCGACATGTGGTCTGCCGACAGCGCCACCCGCTGCTTCGGCGAGCACCATGTCCATCGTGACCGGCATTCCGCGCGCATTCAATCGTGAAACCATTTCGTCTGCTCGATCGATGCGCGCTGCGAGCACGGACACCAGCGATTCGCCCAGCGCATCCGTTTGCGTGAGATGCAGTCCGAGTAGGTGAACTTCGCGCGCGCCATCAATGGTGCTCAGTTCGATGCCAGGGATGAATTCAATTCCGATTGCCTGTGCTGCGAGTTTTGCTGCAGGGAGTGCATCAAGCGTGTCGTGATCTGTAATCGCGACCGCTTGCAAATCGGCGGCCTTGGCGAGTGCAATCAACTCTTCTGGCGTTGCACGCCCGTCGGAGGCTGTCGTATGCGAATGCAAGTCCACATACGGCCCTTGTGGAGCCGTGGGATCAGTCACGAGCGGTAGCCGCCCTCAGGCGAACGCACGCTCGGCTGCGATGTGCGGAAAAGTCGCGTCAATGTTGCGTCAGAGAGCGCTTCAAACGACGCTTCCCGCGAACGAATCGCGCCGGGCGAATAACGAGAGAAACGCACCGCGGGATTTCCTTCTGCAGCGCGACTGAAGACGACACCGAATTCATCGCCGAGATACTGTGTGACGAAACCCGATGGCACAACTGCCCACTGTTCGCCATCGACCGTCACCGTTCGTGTCATGGTCATGCGAGTGTCACTTCCTGATAAATGCGGTTGGCGTCGAGCACACGATCAGGAGCCTCTGAAATTGCCGCATGCAGCGTGTCACGATCAGCAGCCTCTGTGAACTCAATGAACGCGCCATTGAGCGCTACCTCTTCGAACACCCAAAACTTGCACTGCGCAGACACATAGTACGCTTTGCGCTTTTGCAAACGCTCCAAGTACCGCCCCCGTTCCGGGAGCGGTACAATGGTCCGTTTCATAACCAGTGCACGTGGCACGATCAGGGAGTGCTGTCTGGCAGCGTTTCGAGTGTGCGCTTCAGATCCGCCATGAACCGATCGGCGTCGGCGCCGTCAACAACTTTATGATCGAACGACATCGAGAAGTATGCGCAGGTTCGAATCGCGATTGTGTCTTCGCCATCCGGACCCGTGATCACTTTTGGTCGCTTCTCGATTGCACCAAGTCCAAGGATCGCCGTTGTACCAACAGGAATAATCGGCGTACCCATCAACGATCCGAACACACCCGGGTTTGTGATCGTGAACGTCGCTTGCGTGACCTCGCCAGGCTTGAGGCCTTTCGAACGCGCACGCGCTGCGAGATCATTGATTGCCTTGGTGAGCCCAGCCAGCGACAGATCGTCTGCGCGCTTGACGACTGGCACAATTAATCCAGTTGGATCGAGCGCCACTGCAATACCAATGTTGTATTGCTTGCGGAAAATGATATCGGTACCGTTCACCGCAGCGTTCATCACCGGATGTCGCTTCAACTGTGCAATCACCGACTGCACGATGAATGGCAAGAACGTCAACTTCTGCCCGGTCTGCGCTTCGAAGTCCTTGCGCATTGCTGCACGGATGCGGGCAACACGCGTGAGGTCAACTTCAAAGAAACTGGTGACATGTGCTGCAACGCGACGCGCTTGGCCCATGTGATCCGCAGTGAGTCGGCGAATCTTCGACATTGGTTCGACGACATCACCGGGCCAGACCTGCGCCGTTTGGGAGTCGCTACCACTGCTGTGCGACGCGACTGGCATGACCACCGACGTTGGTAGTGCGGCAACTGGCGCTGCGACTTTCGGAGCGTCGAGATGCGCAAGCAGATCACGCTTGGTCACGCGACCGGCGATGCCTGAGCCGTTGATCTCGGTGATCTCGACACCATGTTCGGCAGCAATTTTTCTGACCAGCGGTGACGACTTCGTGCGGATCCTATCTTCGAAGCTATTGTCTCCGCTGACCGACGCCGGAACGATCGTAGTAGCGGCCGACACTGACGGCGCCGCGACGGCAGCAGGTGTGGCCACGCTGGCCGCTACAGGCGCTGGAGACGCGGCGACAGGAACCACCGCAGCGGCTGCGGCATCAGTTTCCAGTCGCGCGACGATTGCCTGAACTGGCACCGTCTGCCCTTCCACTACGATAATCTCGACGAGGATTCCGGCGGCAGGTGACGGAATCTCGGCGTCGACCTTATCGGTCGAGATTTCAAAGATCGGTTCGTCGCGCTTCACAGTATCGCCGGGCTTTTTGAGCCAGCGCGAGAGCGTGCCTTCAGCGATCGATTCGCCCATTTGGGGCATTACTATGTCAATTCGAGCCACCGGCTCACCCTCTTGATCAGCTAGAACGGGAACGATCGTGAGCGACGTCGCCGCGCTTTAAGCGCCACACGGAGATCGTCGGGAGAAGAATCATACCTAACACGCCACCACGTGCGGCCCAGGTGAGCCAATTGCACGATGGGAGACCCTCGCATTGTGCTTCACGTAACGCCTGAGAGACAAACTTTGAGATGAGCACGGCGATCATACCGCCGCCAAAGAAGCCGACGAGCGTCGTAAAGCAGCCGACGCCAACATTTCGATAACGACGGCCGGATCTTTCTTCCGCAGCCGCCGCAGCAGCAGCGGCTTGCAATTCTGATGGATTTGTCATGGCTAGTAGCGCGCCAAATGCCGAGCAACGGTGACAATGTCGCTCACCTGCGGTAACACAAAGTCTTCGAGCGGCGGAGAATACGGCAGCGGTACATCATGCGCCGTAACACGAAGAACCGGTGCATCGAGCCACTCAAAACAGGTTTCGTTGATGCGCGCTGTGATCTCACCGGCGATGCCGCCCGTGCGCGTATCCTCGTGCACAATCATGACGCGATGGGTCTTCTTCACCGTCGCTACTATCGCTTCGTCGTCCATAGGCAACAATGTCCGCAAATCGATTACTTCAACGGAAATACCGTGTTCCTGTTGTAGCTGTTCCGCGGCTTCAAGTGCTTTCCATACTGTTGCCGCGTACGTGATGATCGAGACATCCGTGCCTTCCCGCGCCACGCGTGCCTTGCCAATTGGCACGACATGATCTCCAGCGGGCATCTCCTCTTTAATGCGGCGGTACAGATACTTGTGTTCGAAAAAGAGTACGCAATCGTCGTCACGGATCGCGGCCTTCATCAATCCTTTCGCATCTGACGCCGTCGCAGGATAGACAATTTTCAAGCCGGGCGTATGCAAAAAAGCCGCTTCGGGATTCTGCGAATGAAACGGTCCGCCTCGCACGTAACCACCGCTCGGGCCGCGCACCACCATGGGGCATGGCAAAAATGCGCGATAGCGCGCCGTTGCGATGTAATTCGTCAGCATATCGTAACCGCACGAGATAAAGTCGATGAACTGCAACTCGGCCACAGGCCGCATACCCATGTGCGATGCACCAGCCGCCGCACCGAGAATAGCAACTTCAGAAATTGGCGTATCAATCACGCGCTGCTCACCGAACCTGACTTGCAGCCCTTCGGTGACTTTGAACGCGCCACCAAATGCGCCGATATCTTCGCCCAAGCAAAAGACGTTCGGGTCGCGCTCCATCTCTTCAAAGAGCGCTTCGCGAATGGCTTCCAAGTACGTGATCTCAGCCATCGTGCGTTCCCCAGCTTGCCGGACGTTCATGCGATTCTACGGCACTCGCAACACCCTTGCGATACCAGTGCGGTTCAATGGTCGCAGGTTCACCGTAAATACCGACCAGCGCATCAAGCGCTTCCGGCATCGGGCTCTTCTCTGCCTCATCGGTCGCGGCGTCAATTTCGGCACTGATCGCCGAATCGATTGCCGCCAATTCCTCCGTGGTCGCACCATCAAATTCTGTCAGCCACGCAACGTATCGGTCGATTGGATCGTTGTTCGCCGCCCACCAGTCAATTTCGCCGTCCGGCACGTACGACTGATTGTCGTGTTCAGCGTGGCCTTTGCGACGATATGTGATCAATTCCACCAGTGTCGGACCAAGTCCAGCGCGTGCATTGTCAACCGCAGCCTTCGTCACGTCGTACACCGCCAAAACATCATTGCCGTCAGCTTGCACGCCTGGCATGCCGTAGCCCAGCGCCTTGTCCATGAACGAGTTCGCAGCCGTCTGCTTCCCGGTTGGTGTCGAGTATGCGTAACCATTGTTCTCGACCACAATCACGAGCGGCACTTTTTGCACGGCGGCAAAATTCACGCCTTCATGAAATGCGCCGGTCGACGTTGCG
>JANNWU010000343.1:0-22351 GCA_031408755.1 Gemmatimonadaceae bacterium
TTTGAAAGACTAATCGACTGTTGCGGGAAGCCTGAAAAGGACGGTATTGGCCGCTCAATCTGGTGATGTGACGTTTTGTAGCGAGCTAGACTGTTGCGTAAACTCCACTGTCGAGCTCGTTTGCTGTGGCGTCCACCCATCGGTGCGCCGGAGACTGCCGTAAAGCCGAGGACTCAGCCCATCGTGCGGCGAAAGCTGAGCTACAGCCGAGGACTCAGCCCATCGGCCAGCGAGCTTCGGTACGCCCGCCACGCTGGCACCAGCCCAACCAGAACACCCGCCAGCAGCACCACGCCGATGTAGATCCATTCCAGCGCGCCAGGTGCCTTCACCGCGATGTGCACGCCCGTCTTCGCTTCAATCAGCCCCTGCGCGAGCGTGAATCCAACCATGACCATCGCGATGCCCAACGCGCAGCCCAGCAGCGTCAGCATCCCGCTTTCAAGCACCAGCAATGAAACAATCATGCTTGGCCTCGCACCAACGGCACGCAACACCGCCATCTCGCGCCGCCGTGCTTCCAGGGATGAATACAGCGCAACAAGCATCCCAATTAGTCCGACAACAATTGTGAGCGCGCCTACAAGCCGAAGTCCGCCTTCAACGGTACCAAGCGTGCGCCACAACTCTCCCAGCGTAACACCAGGAATGACAGCAGTCAGCGGCTCGGCTTTGTATTGATTGATCTCACGTTGCAGTTGGAGCGTTTCAAATCGTGTCTTCGTGCCCACAAGAAATGCGCTTAACGCACGCGGTTGTTCTTGAAAAATCATCTTTGGCGGCGCGGCGGCTGTAGGCTGCAAACCCTCTGCGCCGGGCATCGGTGGCGGTGTTGCACCGGGCATTTCTGGCGGTGTTGCACCGGGCATTGGTGGTGGTGTTGCGCCGGGCATTGGAGGCGGCGTTGCACCGGGCATTGCTGGTCGTGTTGCGCCGGGCATTGAAGGTGGTGTTGCACCGGGCAACGCGGCGTGCGACTCGTCGCCGTCGCCGTGCATCAGCTCAATGCCATCAAGTGTCACGAACAACGCGCGATCTAGCGGTGTGAGCGTCGGTTTCAGGATGCCGACGACTGTGAATGGGTGTGTCTCATGATCACCCAATCCTGCCACCGCATTTAACCCATGCCCCACAGTTACCGCCGTTCCCATGCGATATCCGAGCTTCGCCGCCACTTCACTGCCAAGCACAACATCGTTCGCAGTCGCAATCACGCGACCCTGCGCGAACGTCAGCGTACCAGCACTTCGGTATCGCCAGTGCTCAAACAATCCGGGAGTCGTGCCGATTACACGATACCCGCGGTGCGAATCACCAATCGCCAGCGGCACTGTCCATTTAATCGCCTTATGCTGCGCCCATTTTTCGTAGACGTCGTAAGGCACAATGCCAGTTGGCGCACCAATGCCAAACACGGCGCCGAGCAACAGTTGCAACGTGCCGCCACGCGCGCCAACAACTAAATCAGTACCCTTAATGGTTCCCGTAAAACTCTCGCGCATACCACGACGCGCCTGTTCAACGCCCAGTAATAGCGTGATGCTCAGTGCGACCGCTGCGACTGTAAGAAGCGATGTCACCGGACGATTGCGCAAAGATCGCCATGCAAGTGCCCAGAGAACTCTCACGCTGCGTACACCTGCGCTGCACGATTCAGTTCAGGCAATGACAGCTGAACATCAAACTTTGCACCGAGTGCTGCGTCGTGACTCACAAACAGCAGTGTCGCATTCGCCCGAGCGACACTGCGCGCCAGCAATGCGAGGAAGGCATCACGCCGATCGGTGTCAAGCGACGACGTCGGTTCATCACAGATTACCAACTCTGGCGCTGCGAGTAACGCGCGAGCTGCCGCCACGCGTTGCTGCTGCCCAACACTCAGCATCGTTGAAGGCTTCGCTAGCAGCTCGCTGATATCCAGTTGCGCTGCCACATCGCGAATCGCTGCATCAAGCGGAGTCGCACCTAACCGCGCACGTCGACGCGCATCGAGCCTACACGGTAGCGCGATGTTGTCGTACGCCGTCAGGTACGGAATCAGATTGAACTGTTGGAATACGTATCCGAGATGCTCTGCGCGGAATGCATCGCGCTGCGAGCCGCTCATTGTGTTCAGGTCGCGATCCAGCACACGCACCGAGCCGTGCGTCGCGTGCAGTACGCCGGCAAGGATGCCGAGCAGCGTTGTTTTTCCGCATCCTGATGGCCCGTGGAGAAACACGCGCGAGCCGCGCTCGATAATCAGCTGAGGAATGTCGAGAACAAGCGGCGAGCGTGCGTCGTACGCAAACTGCAAACCGCTAATCGCGATTGAAGGTGCCGTTGCCACTACGGGTCGAACCAATGCCATTACTTCTTCACGTATGGCGACACACGCTGACCTTTGATCGTGAATCCAGCCGTACCGTAAAGGCTTTCGACAAGGTCGATGCCGAGCACGCCCTCAAGCCAGATCGCTTCAAAGAGATCCAGTCGAACGCGGCGCCGTCCCTCCATCTCAACTAGCACCATCTGGTTGGGCGGCGGAGGCGGCGTGTGCACACAGGCGCCATAGTACGGCACCAGCAGAAACTCGGCGTCCTCTTGGCTGGCGTCATCCAATGGAACCACGTAGCCAGCGATTCTCACCACTTGGCCGCTAAGTGCGCGTAGCGCAGGGACCACCGCGCCCGTTTGCGGATTCATTCCGCCCAGCGTGCGCCAGTCAATCGTGACGGGGTCGGTGACTGTCCCGCTGCCAGAGATAGGCAGGCGCGGCAAGATCGATGGCGCCCACGCAGCCCACGGATCGCCGAGCGGCGCCGAGAGCGCGAGGACGGTTGCGAGTGCAAGCGAGGTGAGCGGCATATATAAGGAGAAAGTGCAGTCTGTGAGTTCGTGGAATATCGCGCCTTGCGGGTCTACACTGCGAGTACGAATTGGGATGAATTCCCGCTGTGACCTCTCGACGGGGTTCCACGTCGATTGAGCGTGGCCGAGACGCACCGCCGTTAGAGGACTGCCGGTACGAGGATCGCTGTGACGAAACCCTGATATACCTGTCATCAGGTCAGATAAGTGACTACTCCGCCACCCCGCGGGTAGCCCGCATCCTGTCTGACTTAGCACCACATGGCCTCGATCCAACTTCCAACACCGCTTTTTCTTACTGCACAGCGTTTGAACACGCTGGAACCTCGTGCCAGATACTCGGTGCGCGGTGCCCTTCTGTTCGCGCTCGCGTACGCTGCGATGTTGCTGTTCGACGCACCCAGCATGTTGCTGCACATCATGCTGCTGCCACCAACACTGGCCGGTGCATGGTACGCGGTTGAAGCCGCACGCCGCACACAAGAACGCCGCACACGATTTGCATGGCGTATTGTGTGTCTCGCGCTACTCGTTCAAGCGCTCGGCGACGGAGCGTGGACGTACTTTGAGATTGTTGGCCGCACAACGATGTGGGATCGCTATAGCCACGCGCAGCAACTGCTGAGCACTCCACTCTGGCTCGCAGCGGTGCTCACGTTTCCACGAGGAAGTCGCTCAAAGGCTGACGCGATTCGCTTCACCTTGGACGCGTTGACGGTAGTTGCAGCTGCGGCAATGATCACATGGCGATTTGTGCTCAGCCCATTGCTCCACGGCTCCGCATCGGCCGACGATATCGCGATCTTCACGACGTACACTGGCCTTGATCTGATCGCGCTGGTTGCGGCCGTGTCGATGCTGCTCCAAGATCCGGGACCAACGCTTCGGCGCAGCACATGGTGGATCGCTGTTGGATTGATGCTCGTCAGCATCGCGAGCAGTGCATGGAACGCACTCGCGCTTCGCTACGCCCCCACCGTTGCCCAGGTTACCGATGTGATCCGCATTGGTGGCTATTTGATGATCATGCTAGGCGCAACGGTTGGCTGGGCTGATGCGAAAGGCATGATCCCAGTGGGCCGTGGCGTGCACCTGCGCGCGCGCTTCAGTCTTGTGCCATATGCTGCCGTTGTAGTGGGCTACGGATTGTTGTTTGTGATGGCGTTGCGTGAAACGCAAGCAATCACCGATTTAGTGGTTGGCGCAGTGGCGCTTACCGCGCTGGTGATGGCGCGACAGATCACCGCCGTGCGCGAGAACATGCGCTTGTACGTTGAGCAGACTGCGAAAGAGACGGAAGCGCGATTCCGTTCCCTTGTGCAACACTCCTCTGACGTGTTCGCGATTCTCGATCAAATGGGCATTATCCGCTACGTCAGCCCAGCCGCCGAACGTGTGTTCGGTACCGCTGTCGGTCGCATGGCAAATCGCACATTGGCTGAGCTGGTGCACGAAGCAGATCGTGGTGCCTTTGAGGCGCACTTCTCGGCATCACTCATGGGGAGTCTGTCCACCAGCCACATTGGGTGCCGCATGATTCGCACCGATGGCGAGTGGATGCGCACTGAAATTGTAGCGACCAACCTGCTGGCCGACGCGAGCGTGAACGGAATCGTGCTCACGATTCGTGATGTGACGGAACGCGTGACGCTGGAAGAACATCTCCGTCACCAGGCGTTGCACGATCCGCTCACGGGCCTTGGGAATCGCGCACTATTCCAAGATCGTGTCGCGCACGGATTGGCGCGCGCAGAACGCACCAACGATGAAGTGGCCGTGGTGTTTCTTGATCTAGATAACTTTAAAGAAATCAACGACTCACTTGGCCACGCCGCTGGTGACGCCGTGCTTGTACACACCGCCAATCGCTTGCGCACCTGCCTGCGCGACAGCGATACGGCCGCGCGCTTTGGTGGCGACGAATTTGCAATTCTACTCGAACAGACGCGCGGTGAAGGCGAAGTGATGGACGTCGCCACACGCATCTCGGCTGCACTCGGCCGGCCGCTGGTGGTGGAAGGCAAGGACGTTGAGATTCACGCCAGCATCGGTATTGCACGCGCACAACCGCAGCAATCGGCCGATGAAGTGCTGCGCAACGCTGACGTCGCGATGTACCATGCAAAGTCACGCGGGAAGTCGTGCGCCGTGTTGTATGAAGGTGGCATGCACGCCGCCGTGCTCGATCGTATTGAGATGCAGGCAGACCTGAAGAAGGCGCTCGAACGCAACGAATTGTCGCTGGTGTATCAACCAATTGTAGAATTGGGCACGCAACAGATCATTGGTGCTGAAGCGTTAGTGCGCTGGAACCACCCGTACCGCGGCACGGTCTCGCCGATGGACTTCATTCCATTGGCAGAAGAGACGGGCCTGATTGTCGACATTGGTGAATGGGTGTTGCAGCAAGCATGCACCGATGCGGTGAAGTGGCCGGTGTCACCTGGACAACAACCGGCAACGATCACCGTCAATCTCTCAGCGCGTCAAATTGTCGATGGAAATTTCGTAGACATT
Source organism: Gemmatimonadaceae bacterium (assembly GCA_031408755.1). GTDB lineage: Bacteria > Gemmatimonadota > Gemmatimonadetes > Gemmatimonadales > Gemmatimonadaceae > JACMLX01. The sequence continues at coordinate 5,368 of JANNWU010000343.1, forward strand.
GTCGCAAAGATTCTCGCATCGACAAAGCTGGATGCCGATCGCTTGGTGCTGGAATTGACGGAAAGCATGCTCGTTGGACGAAGCACCGATACGCTGGCCCTGTTACATCGCATCCGCGCGCTTGGCGTGCGTCTGGCGATCGACGACTTCGGCACCGGCTATTCGTCGCTCGGTTACCTGTCGCAGTATCCGCTTGATGTGCTGAAGATTGATCGAAGCTTTGTGCAGGGCATGGATCACGGACCAAACGGACGTGCGCTGGCCTCTGCCGTTGTGGCGCTCGGTCGCTCGCTAAAACTGAAGGTGGTTGCGGAAGGAATTGAACGCGCTGAACAAGAGTGGGATCTGCGCAACTTGGGTTGTGATTACGGGCAAGGCTATCTGTATTCAAAGCCCATCTCTGCGTATCAGCTCAACGATTTACTCGCAGTTGGTGACCTCGGTGCGCCGCGGCCAACAGCAGTACGCCCGACCAGTGGTACGAGTCCGCTTTTCCCGAAACGCGGCACAATGAGTACACCGATGGCGTTGGCTGCGGTGAACGCCGCGCACCAACCGGCATCGGCGAGCATCATGCAAAGCAGTGGCACAGCGCTCGATGCAGTCAAGCCAGATATTCCCGGCTTCATCGCGGTTGAACGACCCACTGTGGTAAAAGCAGCACCAACGGTGTGATGCAACGTCAGCGCGGTGCTGTCACTAGTGTGGCGTCCCTTAAATACGGGACATAAAGAGTCACCAGGAATTTTGACGGCTGGCGAGGCGGAAACCACAGCGATACCAGCGGTATCGCGAGGATTTCCAACGCGGCCAGGCGGCAAAAGGCCGGTGACTTCTGGCGCGTATTTATGGGACACCACACTACACCCGCGCTGATGTCTGCTATCCAACTTTCTTAGCCGGTGCAGTCAGTGCCGGAATCAGCTGCGATGCAAGCGTTGTCACAACGTCACGACCAGCACGACGCGCGATTGCGACCAACGAGCCGAGCGTCGCACCAATGACGGTTGCAACGTCGCGTTCAGCGCCAAGCTGATCACCCAGTGATGCCAGAATTTCGCGGCGCAATCGCAGTACGATCGGCGTCGCAAAACTGATACTGTTGAACCGCGAATCGTAGCGCACGCCAAGCCCTTCGATGAGCGCCGCGGTCCGCGCGAAGTACACCATGTCTCCCGGTAGCAGCACGGGAAAGTCATACAGAGTGGCCATCACTTCGTCGGCCAGTTTCGCCAATCGATCCATCCGTTCCGTTGCGGTCGTGCGTTCACTGGCCAGCGCGATCAACTGTCCCGCGAGCGTTACGATCGACGCGCGATCGGCATTTGGCTCAATTAATCCCAACGCATAGAAGCCATCGACAACCGCTTCGACATCGCCTCGAATTGAGGCAAACACCGTTTGCACTAGCGTGCGACGCGTGTGCACCGGCACCTCCACGACCATTCCAAAGTCGAGCAGCGTCACGCGACCCTGCGTGTCCACAAAAACGTTGCCCGGGTGTGGATCGGCGTGGAAAAGTCCGTCGATCATCATCATCTTCACGTACAATTCCATCACCGAACGCAGCACGTCATCGGGCTTTACACGTCCGGTTGTGATCCAGTCGCCAAGCTGATCTACGCGGCGTCCGTCGATAAACTCCAGCACCAGCGCACGTTGCCGCGTGTACGCATCGAGTACTTCTGGAATGCGAATTGACGGATTTGCAGCAAAGTTTTTCCGCACGGCCTGCGCGCATCGCGCTTCTTGCCGAAAATCCATCTCATCTGCCACGCGCTTCTCGAACTCAATGAGCACAGTGCGCAAACCCTGCACGTGCGGCGGATTGAGTCGCGGCGCCAGAAACTCAAGAATTTGGCGCGCGGCTTTGATATCACCGGCAACCAATTTTTCGACACCGGGCCGCAAAACTTTCACCACCACGTCGCGCCCGTCGACACGTGCGCGATGCACCTGCCCCAGTGACGCTGCCGCCAGCGGTATCACATCAAACTCCTCGAACACCGTCTCGGGCGGGGCACCGTAACTGTCGATGAGGCTCGCGCGAATACGATCGGCGGGCACAGTCGGCACGCGATCTGTAAGCGTCCCAATCGCACTGACGTACGGTTCAGGAATAATGTCAGCGCGCCCTGCGAAGAGTTGCGCCAGCTTCACAAATGTCGGGCCCAGCGACGCGAGGGTTCCGACCATTCGCTCTGCGCGCATCGCGTGAAACGCTGGCGTCCGCGGGGTCTTCGCTCCAAAAAACAGCCAGCGCTTCAGATCGCGGCGGAAACTGAGGAGCAGCGGCAGGCAGCGGAACAGAATTTGAATCACACGCATGCTGGAACTTACCCCGCCCAGCCAGTGGCGAGCCCAATTGGCCGCGCCGAGCGGGTGTCGCTCGATATCTTTCATGTGAATCACGGAACCGATTTGCAGTGCGGATCGTCCTTCAGTGATCGCACGGTGTATCCAAACAATCGCCTGCCGAGTTTGTGACCACCGGCCGGTGATTCCCTTTTATTTTCGTTTCGTGCCTCTGCACACTATTCCGACGCTGGCCGCACTACCGCCGTACGTTTTCTCGGCACTCGAAAGCAGAAAGATTGCAGCGCGCGCGTCGGGGCATGTTTTTCAGGATCTGGGCATTGGGAGCCCTGATCAGCCAACGCCGGCGCCGATTGTAGAATCGTTGCGTGAAGCGGCTGGCAGCAGCGCTCTCAATCCGTACCCACCGTTCCGCGGCAGCGAGCGGCTGCTGACGTCGATCGCGAACTACATGGCGTCGCGGTTTGGTGTGCGCATCGCACCCGAGCGTGAAGCGGTCGTGTTGGCTGGCTCCAAAGAAGGAATCGCGGAGATGTTGGCGGCACTCTGCGGACCGGGTGATGTGGTGCTCGCGCCGTCACTGAGCTATCCGGTGTATGTGCGTTCGCCGCTGATGCACGGCGCGCACGTGCACATGGTGCCAATGGACCCCAGCCGCGCGTGGCAGCTTGACCTGGAAAGCATTCCAGCAGAAGTGTTGACGAAAGCGCGTGTGCTCATCGCCAACTATCCAAACAATCCCACCGGCGCCACCACCACGCTCGCCGAGATGACGAAGTTGGTGGAGTTTGCGCGCAAACATCAGCTGGTGTTGATGTATGACTTAGCGTACTCCGAACTGACCTTCGATGGTCATATCGCGCAGAGTATTTTTGAAGTACCTGGTGCGCGCGACGTTGCCGTGGAGTTTCACTCGTGCTCGAAATCATTCAACATGGCGGGAATGCGCGTTGGATTTGCAGTAGGGCGTGCCGACGCACTTGATGCACTGCTGGCCTATCGCTCCAACGTTGGCTACGGTGTTTCGATGCCGGTGCAGTATGCGGCGGCGTTCGCGTTGGACAACGTGCGCGCCTTGGTGGCACCAATCGTTGCAGAATACACTGCACGACGTAATGCGCTGTACGGCGCGCTCAACGAGGCGGGGTGGGCAGTCACGGCGCCATCCGCGGCGATGTATGCATGGCTGCCGTTGCCCGATGGCGTTGAGCCATGGGACGCAGTGGAGCGCGTGTTGATGGACGGACAAGTCATGATTACACCCGGTCTCGCATTTGGAGAAGCCGGCGCACGTTGGTTTCGCTTGTCACTGGTGGCGCCAGCGCATGAATTGCGCGCGGCCGCCAATCGGCTGGTGAATGTGCTCGGCGAGGTTCCCGCCGGCGTACGCTAACGCGCGCTAGCCCTCGATCACGTGCGGCACGAACTGCGACAAATTGTCCGTGATGATCCGTTTCGATTCACGAATGCCAATACCCGCTGCTTCCTGCCCAATGATCCACGAACCAATGACGGGATGTTTACCGTCAAAATTCGGAATGCTCGCCATCGCCTGATACACGTAGCCTTCCTCGCCGTAATCACCCTGCGATTCGACGAGCGTCTGATCAAACATTGTCACCGTCACATTCGCACCCTCGCGCGACAGCAGCGGTTTGCGAACATACGCGTCCCACGTCAACGTTTCCGCAAGATCCATTGACGCTGGAAGCAAATACGGGCTTTCGGGAAAGAGCTCCCACAGAATCGCGAGCAATCCTTTGTTCGACAACAACATCTTCCAGATTGGTTCGATCCACTGCATGCCAGTGCCACGCTGCAGCATCGCGGTCACAAATCGCTCATCTTCCGCCACAATCCATTCCCACGGATAGAGCTTGAAGATTGACTCGATCACGCGATCGGAAGCATCGGTAAAAAAACCATCTTCCGTCACACCAATCTGATTGATCGTCAGCGAATCACAGCTGATGCCAGCCTGCTGCGCAGTATCGCGCAAATAAGCCAGCGTCATGCCGTCCTCAATGTCTTCCATGCCGGCGAAATGCACGCGATCGCCCTGCAGAAAAAGCTTCAACCCTTTCCAGTGTTCAATCAACCGTTCGTGCATGGAATTGAACTGATCTTTGTCGGGAAACACTTCCTGCAACCAATACCACTGCACCACACTCGCTTCGACCAGCGATGTTGGTGTGTCGGCGTTGTACTCCAGCAATTTTGGCGGGCCCAAGCCGTCATAGGCCAAGTCAAATCGGCCGTATAGTGACGGCGGCTCCTGCTCCCACGCCGCCTCAATCAACGGGACGACACGCGCCGGAATACCAAGCTTCAGAAAGAGCCGACGATCAATGATGTACTGCGCCGCCTCCAAACACATCACGTGCAGTTTGTTGGTCGCATCTTCAAGCTTCAGTATTTCGTCCATCGTGAACGAGTAATACGCGGACTCGTTCCAGTACGCGCCCTTCGCAGAATGCCACGCCAACCCAAGGCTTTCAACTTTGCGCTGCCAGTCCGGTCGAACCGCATGTGCGATCCGCTTCACTCAGGCGGTCCCCATTGGCACGAGAGCGTATCGCCTCGCACTAGCGCGACATACTTGAGCGAATCGACAATGCACCGCGTGCGCGAGCGCGCAACTGCGAGGTACTCCTTTACTTCATATTCGTAGCCGTTGTCATCCTGCGCGCGCACACGGCTGATCACCAAGTCCGCCACTGTGTCGGCGGAAATGGATTGCGCAAGCTTCACGGAATCTTCCAGGAATTCGCGCTCCGCCTCAGCGTCGAGCTTCGCTTGCTCAACCATCGCGGAATCCAACGCGCGTTGCTTCTCCTCGGCACTCTTACACGCGGCAATCGACAACAAGAACACGGCGGCCAGTAGTTGACGCATGCGTTTAACCACCAAACGAAGAACGGCCTGCACCAATGGATCCAAAGCCGCCGCGCTGAACCGTCGAACCAGAGCGCGACCGCGCGATTGACGCCGGTCGACGAATGATTGACGACATCCGTGCCTGAGACAACGACGTGCCGCGCGGCGCCGCACGACCCGCGAAACTCGCCGCGCGCGTGTCAAGCGAACGATACGTCGGCGAGTACACTGAACGTGGTGCACTGATCACCGGTCGACCAGCAGAAAGCTGTCTCGTGTATCCAGCGTAGTAGAACAAGTACGGGCTGGGATACACCATCGGAATCCACGCGCCATGATAGTGATAGCCGCGATTTTGCACCGCAGCCTCACAACTCGGTTCGTTAAATGTGCCGGTGTTGCACGGGTCCACTGACGGCGGCTCCGAGTCACAGCCGGAGACGCCAAGGACGATCGTGTTGACGAACACCAACTTGATGCTGGCCGACTTCTTCATCGCAGGGCGAAAAGTCAGAGGAGCACATCGGCGACGGCCGACGGGTCGCATCGGTGAACGGTCCGGCGACACGTAATAATACGTCAAAAGGTGGGCAAGCGTTTCCTGACCAAACGGCTACAGCCAGAGGCCGCGCCGGTCGATCCTTGAGAGGCATGGACCGGACTCCCTCGCGCCTGGAGCGCCACTCGCCATCAAGCGCTAGCGCCGCGCCACCGCGCCGGTGGCTGTCTCTGCGCGGGTCGACGTTAGACCACGGCGCTTCTCCAAGCTCGCTGCTGCCGTACCTGACCGTAGCCGCGGCCAATGCCTTTCTCCTGCGATGGGCGACCACAACCGGCAATACGGATTTACTACCGCTGCTCGGTGGCACATTCATTGTCAGTCTGCTTGCGGTCGGACTGCAGGATGTTGCCGTGCGACGTTCGGCACGTCGAGAGGCGTTCGAAGAACAGCTCGTGCACCGCGCGTTCCACGATGAGTTGACGGGTCTGGCCAATCGTGCGCTCTTCACGAACCGCGTGGAGCAGGCGCTCCTCCGTGCACAGCGTGACGCAAGCCGCACCGCGGTGTTGTTTCTTGATCTTGATGACTTTAAAGAGATCAACGATTCGCTTGGCCATGCAGCAGGCGATGCGTTGTTGATACAAGCCGCTGAACGACTCCGTACGTGCTTGCGTGCCGGCGATACTGCGGCGCGTTTGGGTGGCGACGAGTTTGCTGTCTTGCTAGAACGGTGTAGCGACAACGGCGATGACGCGACGCATGTTGCGGAACGGATTAGTCGCGCGTTCGCCCATCCATTTAGCCTGGAGAGCCGCGAAGCGCTTGTTACTGCAAGCGTGGGGATCGCCGTCACGACCGGCTCCGAATCAGGTGCCGACATGCTGCGCAATGCAGACCTTGCAATGTATCTCGCCAAGAAACGCGGTAAGGCGCGGGTCGAACAGTTTGCGCGTCACATGCACGAGGAAGTGGTAGAGCGACTGGATCTGCTGGCCGAACTTCGCCACGCGATTGAACGCGATGAGTTGCAGCTTGAGTATCAACCAATCGTCGAACTCGCAACGCGCACGGTGAGCGGATTAGAAACATTGGTACGGTGGGAGCATCCAACGCGCGGACGTATCCCTCCCGCAGAGTTCATTCCGATTGCCGAACAATCCGGATTAATCGTGCCAATTGGACGATGGGTGCTGTTGCACGCGTGTGCACACGCCAGACACTGGAGCCGCGCGATGCCCGACTTGCCGCCAGTCACCGTCACCGTCAATCTGTCGGCGCGGCAACTGGGAGATGCAAATCTGATTGATGATGTGACCACAGCGTTGCGCGTTGCGGGGCTGCGCCGCGATCAACTGGTGTTAGAACTGACCGAGAGCACGCTCCTCGCAAACAGCGAAGAAACGGTTGGCATTCTCACCGCACTCAAGGAGCTGGGCGTCCGCCTTGCAATCGATGATTTCGGCACCGGCTACTCGTCGCTCAGCTATTTGCGCCGTTTTCCGGTCGACGTCTTGAAGATTGACAAGAGCTTTGTTGACGAAGTTGACGATGGCCCTGGTGCTAGTGCACTTGCGAGCGCAGTGATTGCGCTCGGAAACTCACTGGGGTTGCGCGTGGTCGCGGAAGGCATTGAGCACGAATCACAATTCGCCGCGCTCACCGCACTCGGTTGCAAATTTGGGCAAGGCTATCTGTTCTCGCGACCGCTTCCGCCAGGAGAAGTGCTGGAATACCTGGTGCAACATGGCGCGCGCGGTACGCGTATCGCCGAAGTCGCACCAGCACGTGCAATACGTCTGCCGCGCGCCATCGGCTAAACGCGACGGCGCTTAACGCGGCCTTCGGCGCCATCGCATTGTACAAGTTACCTTGCGCGTCATGAGCTCTGCGACACCGTCACCACCGCCGCGCCTTCTGCTGATCGCAGCGTTCGCGGCACTCTACATCATCTGGGGTTCGACATACCTCGGCATCAAAATCGCCGTCGAGACGATGCCCGCATTCCCAATGATCGGAGCTCGACATCTTATCGCGGGCGTTGTGTTGTACGCGGCGCTTCGCTTCGCGGGAGTGCCCGCGCCGCAGCGCGAACACTGGAAAGGTGGCGCGCTTGGCGGCATCATGCTGCTGGTAATCGGCAACGGACTGGTGGCGTTCACTGCAAAGAAATTGCCGAGCGGTGTCGCGAGTCTGGTTGTCGCCACAACACCAATTTGGATGGTCGCTGCTGCCAGTTTTCGGCCCGGTGGCTCAGCACCAGTACGAAAGGAATGGGCGGGGCTCGCACTTGGCTTGCTGGGATTAATGCTTCTCGCCGGTCCGAGTTTACTCGCCACCATTCGCGGTCAGGCAGGCACGTTCGATCCACTGAGCGCGGGTTTGGTGCTGATTGGTTGTACGTCGTGGGCTATTGGTTCGGTGCTTGGGCGCGACATGTCGCGTCCGGCGAATGCATTTATGGGGAGCGCGATCCAGATGCTGTGCGCCGGAGTCCTGCTCACCGCGGGATGCATTGCGACTGGCCAATGGAATTCAGTACACATTGATACTTTTTCTGGTCGCTCGTGGCTGGCATTCTGGTATCTGATTTTCTTTGGCAGCCTGCTTGGTTTCAGCGCGTTTGTGTGGCTCATGCGCGTTGCGAAAACATCGCACGTTGCGACGTACGCCTACGTCAATCCCATTGTCGCCCTGCTGCTCGGCGCCTCGCTTGGAAACGAGCTGATTACGCGCGGAATGCTGGTTGCGGCGGGAGTCACACTGGCCGGCGTCGTGCTGGTTGTGATGCCGTCTCAGAACGTCGCGGCGTAGCGACCGCGCGCACTACGGATTCACCGATCACAAAGCAGGGCGCGAACGCGCTATTCGCGCTTGCCCAGCGACTCCCACAGATGCAGCGTGGCATACGCTCGCCACGGTCGCCATGCTTCAGCGCGCGCCGCAATATCACGCTTCGACACACCGGCATTCGCCATCGCTTTCAAGACACCAAGATCCGCGGCTGGGAACGCGTCGCGATCGCCCAGTGCACGCATGCGTACGTACTGCGCCGTCCACGGGCCGATGCCGGGTAGCGCGACCAGCGTTGCTTCCGCCTCGTCGGTAGGCGCGCCGCGCAACGAGTCCAGATTGATCACACCCGTTGCGACTGCATGCGAGACAGTGTGCAGCGTGGCAGCTTTTGCATTGGTGAGACCGATGGTACGTAACCGGTCTGCCCCTGCGTCCGCCAACGTCGCAGGCGCCGGAAAACCAAACATCGCTGCTTCGCCCGCGACCGCTTCAAGCGGTGAGCCGAATGCGCGCACCAATCGATCGGTCATCGTGCTTGCACCAACTACGCTTACTTGCTGACCTAACACCGCGCGAATCAGCCCTTCGAACGGATCGAGAAGTTGCGGCAACCGGATTGCTGGTCGCGCTTTTAGTAGTGGCTTCAGGATCGCGTCGCGTTTGGCGATCGTACGAAACTCATCAAGGTTTGCACTAAGATCAAAACTCCGTGCAACCAGCTTGCGAATTTCCGTCGCAGGGAACGGCGGACGAGTACGCGCCACCATCTCATGCGCCGCGACGTCGTGCTCCAGCTCCAACAGAAAATGCTCCCCAGTGGCCGAATCTCGAACGCTGCGCAGGTAACCGTGCGCTCGCACGCGTTCCATCGAGTCCACGGTGCGCACCACTAAGTACCGCAATGTCCACGACACATTCACATCGGCTGGCAACGCCACGCGCACGCGACGGGACCATGCGGCTGGTGCTGTCACGATGCCTGTCGCCGGCGAACTGCCGCCGGTGGTGCGCCATCACCGCGCGGTAAGTCAGCACCTTCCAATTGCAACAGCGCTTTCTTGATCTGGTTCCCCCAGCGATAGCCACTCATTGAGCCATCCGAGTGAATTACGCGATGGCATGGAATCACGACCGCGACTCGGTTGGTCGCGCAGACGTTCGCAACTGCGCGCGCCGCTCCCGGCTTGCCGATTGCCGCTGCGATTTGCGAGTAACTGCGCGTTTCACCGAACGGAATGGCGATCAGCGCATCGAGAACGCGCTGCTGGAACGCGGTCACCTGCATGTCAATTGCGACATCGGGCACGCTGCGATCACCGCGCAGTCGCGCGACCACGGCGTGAAGCATTGCGTCAATCAACTCGTCAGTTGTCTGCACGATTGTGGCGCGCGGAAACTCTGCTGTCAGTTCGCTGACGAGGGTTGCGTCAGTCGCCGCCAGCGACACCCAACACAATCCAACGTCGGTTGCGCCGATTACCAGTCGACCAAGCGCCGTATCTGTCGCGGCCCACCGAATGGTGACCCCTTCCCCGCCGCGCCGATACACTGATGGCGTCATACCTAAGTGATGCGTCGCATCCGCGTACGCGCGACTCGCGGCGGTGTACCCTGCATCGAAGGTGGCGGCGCTCACCGTGCCGCCGTGTCGCAGTGCGCGACGAAATGCATCCGCACGACGGCTGCGCAAATACGCCGATGGCGACGAGCCAACGATCGCGGTGAACAACCGCTGCAAATGCGCCGCACTCATCGCGACCGCATCAGCCAGTTCTTGCAATGGGATCCGACCTTCGCGACCTGTGGCGACCGCGGCGTCAAGTAGCGCGCGCGCCTTGAGCACGGCGGCTTCGGCGCGAGTCTGTTCGGTGGGGACGGTGTGAAGCACTGGCATCTGCTGCAAGCTGATAGCGGACATGGCGATCTCCTAGCGCGGGTGATCACGAATCATCGCGCACAGCCCGCGTTCGGCGCCTCCCGAATCGTGCGACCACGAGTTATCGCAGCCGCACCAGTCCCAGCGAGACTGTGAATGCGCGCGGCATGCCCGGTTCGTATGCCACGGCCTGCCCAGCCACCACATCGGGATTCAGAAAGCCCGACGTGATGTAGCGTCGATCGAGCAGGTTCTCGACGCGCACGAAACCCGTCAACGCCATTCGTCCGATCAGACGCGCAGGACGACGGAGCGCGAGGCTCAGATTAAAGACTGACGCGTCTGGCAGCTCAACGGTATTGGCGTCGTTGAGCATGTATCGGCCGGTGTACTGAAACTCGCCATCGAGACGCACGGGCGAATGCGCAACATCCCAGCGGATGCCTGCGGACCCCATCGACTTTGGTACGCCAACAAGGGCATTTCCAGAATAATTCGCGAGCCTGCCGCTCTTCCCGTAATGCACTGAATCCACGGTGTAATTCAGATACTCAGTCTGCATCAGTGTGGCGGTACTCCGGATCGCGATCCCGTGCTCAAATTGCACTTCGCCTGCCAGCTCAGCACCTTGCCGGCGTGCGCGCGCCGCATTGAAGTAGAAGCGCCCACCACGATATGGAACCAGCTCGTCACGTACTTCCGTGTTAAACAGCGCGAGTTCATAGCTCAGTGATTTGACGCCTGGCCGTGTTCCGGTCAATCGCTGCCGAGTGCCAACTTCATACGTCAGCGAACGAATCGGCTTTAACAACGGATTGATCCCCACCACCGTGTCTTGCCCAAAGGTTCCGGCAGGATCGGTCTCGTTGTTCGCGGGTGCTTCAAGCCCAGCGCTAAGATTTGCGTAGAGCACTTGGTTGGTACTGGCGCGAAAGGAGGCGCCGAACTTTGGTGACACCTGCGAAAACTGCCGACTGCCACTGATCTTTGGTGTCACGCGATCGGTCAAACCGTAGCGAATCGCATCCAGCCTCGCGCCAAGATTCAGCGAGACGCGCGATGTCGCCGCCCACTCATCCTGCACAAACATGCCGCCGGTGGTTGCCCGTTCATTTTTGTCCTGTAGCGTAGACGTTCCTTTTTCTCCCGCCGCTGTCAGAGCGAAGAATCGCGCCGGTCCATCTTGGTGCTGAATATCGGCACCAACAATGACACTGTGCGCGCCAAATGTGTTGCGCAGGTTGACGCCGCCACCGCCATGCACACGATTGAACTCACGGTACGTGTTCCGCTCCGAACGAATCAATTTCTTCGGCGTCAGATATGACATGACCGACAACACGCCAGCCGTGCCAATAACAGTCTCCAGCGTTGCTCCCGCACGAACCACCTGATTTCCGCGGCGCTCACGACGCGTCAGATAGGTCGCATTCGCGCTCCTCGGTTGTGTTAACGCCAACGCCTCTGTAAGTGGCCCGGGAATATCGAAATTGTTCTGCGCTGCGATCAAGCGCACGGCGAGCCGCGTTCGATCGCCAAGCGGTGTAACCATGCCGGTAGAAAACAATGTTCGCTCACTGGCGGAATTCGCTCGCCACCCATCGGACTCTGTACGGGAAACTGTCGCATACAGTCGTGAGTCGCCGCTGCCCGATCCGGTACTGATCACGGCGCGGCGAAGTCCAAAGCTCCCGGTCATCGTGCGTAGCTCAAACGGCACACCAGAAAGTGGCGTCGAGCTCAGACTCAAAATGCCGCCAGCCGCATTGCCCCACAGTGCGGATGCATTCGAGCGAATGACATCCACCCCAGACACCGCCGCGAGATCGATCAAATCAAGGCTCGTGCGTCCATCTGGTTCCGTTTCCGGAATGCCATCGATCATCACACGAATCCCGCGCATCGTCGCAGCATTGGATCGATCTCCAGCGCCGCGCGACCCAAATCCGCGAATCGTTATCCGAGTATCCACACCGCCGGCACGAGACTGCGCCAGTACACCGGGAACACCTTGCAACGCATCGGTGAGACCAACGCCAGCAACACTCCGTAAGCGATCGACGCCGATTTGAGAGATTGCAAAGGGTGCCGACGCGAGCGCGGTCGCCGTACGCGTAGCGGTCACGGTAACAATCGGAAGCCGATTGTTGATCGACGAATCACGAGGCTGCTGAGCCGAAACGGCACCGGCAGCGCACAAAAGTACGGGGAGGCGAAGAAGTGTCCGCATGCCAAAGAATACGTCAGATGGAACAGAAAGGTTGAGACCCTGTCCATTCGGCCGATGTTGCGCACGGAGCCAGCAGGCGAGCCTTCCTCGCAACGCGTTGGGATCTTTGACAGCGCACCGGTTCCACCAGCCGCCACATCCTAGCCCCAGTCTCATGTCTACACTCGCCGAAATCTCCGATCAGCTTGCCGACGCAGTAAGCACTGCCGCTGCCAGCGTTGTTGCCGTGCACGCGCGCCCGCGCCTCGCTAGCACTGGCGTGCATTGGCGTGATGGTGTGATCGTGACGACCGATGCGACGGTGAAGCGCTCCGATGACATCTCCGTCACATTGCCCAACGGTCAGCGTGTTGCCGCGACGCTTGCTGGTCGCGATCCGGGTACCGATTTGGCCGCCCTGCGCATTCCGACTGGATTGCTTGAGGTCGCGCAGCGTGGTTCGGCCGCGCATCTCAACCCAGGTCATCTCGTGCTTGCACTCGCGCGCACTGGTGCAGATGGGCCACAAGCCACGTTTGGTGTTGTGAGCAGTGTTGGCGACGCGTGGCGCACATGGCGCGGCGGTACCCTCGACAAACGCGTGCAGAGCGACGTTGCGCTATATCCCGGTTTCGGCGGCGGTCCGCTCGTTACCGCGCACGGCCACATCGTCGGCATTAATTCTGGCGGCATGAGCAAGCCGCTCTGTCTCACCATTCCCGATACAACCATTGATCGCGTCTTGGATTCTGTACTCAATCGCGGCTACGTGGCGCGCGGATGGTTGGGCGCAAGCATGCAAACGGTGCGCTTCTCCGATGCGGCGTCCAGCAAGCTTGGTTTGGCTGGACGCGACGGGCTGGTGGTGCTGGATGTTGAACACAACAGCCCGGCGGCGCATGGCGGTGTGATGATCGGCGATGTGCTGGTGCGCATTGACAATACGCGCATTGCACATCACGATGACGTGATGACGTTCCTCGGCAGCGATCGTGTCGGCACGACGGTGCAACTCCTTGTGGTCCGTGGCGGAGCGATCGTGACGTTGCAGGTCATCATTGGCGAACGTCCGCGCGGCGCCCGATAAATCGCGTGCGTGATGACGTGATTCACCTGACGCTCGGTGCGATGCCCGCGGTTGTACGGGCTCGCCTGAGCGCTGGCGTGAATACGTATTCCGATGTTGTTGTTGATGACGGCCGCTCGCAGCGTGCTACACGGTTGCCCGCGCTGCCGACGGTGTTGATCACTGAGTGGCCGCAACTGGATGACATCGCCGATGATCGCGCAGCAACGGTCTATCTCCTCGACGCTGGCGTGCAGGCACCCTCGGCGCAATTGGTACGCGGTGGCACTGCGTGGCTGCCACTTGATGCCGAAGCTGAGGATGTCGTGGTCGCGGCGCGAGCGGTTTTGCGCGGCCTTACGGTCATTGCTCCGGCCGTGTCACCCAGCACGCACGCCGCACGCACGCGCGCCGCTCGACGCGAAGAGCGTGCGACGCACGTTCTCACAAGCGACGACGAACCGCATCTTACCGATCGCGAACTGGAAGTGCTGCGAGCCCTTGCTGAAGGGATGGGCAACAAACAAATCGGTGCGCGGCTGGGAATTAGCCCGAGCACGGTGAAATATCATCTGCAAGCAATCTTCGCCAAGCTCGACGTGCGCACACGCAGCGAAGCGGTCAGCTACGGGCTCCGGCGCGGGGTCGTACCGCTCTAGTCCGCGTTGTCCGCACGGATGCGCCACACTCGACGCGTTCGAGCCTCACCGGCACGCTTGAAGGGCTGCGACGTCAGTCGCCTGTCTGGTATCCTAGAAGACCTAAGCCGCGAATCACGCTATACTCTGTGTATGGATACCGTCGAAATGTGCCGACCTGTCGCGACTAACGAAGCGCTCGTCCGCGAACTTCTGGATCGCGTAGCCGACAAATGGACGCTGCTGGTCATCGAAGCGCTTGAACCCGGTGAGCCGGTGCGGTTCACGAGGCTGAAAGAAGTTGTCGGAGGTGTGAGCCAGAAGATGCTCACCAAAACGCTTCGGCAGCTTGAGCGCGATGGTCTTGTCACGCGTCGTGTGCATCCGGTTATTCCTCCGCACGTGGACTACACGCTCACTGCAATGGGTCGCGATCTTAGCGAAGCGGTGTGCGGCATGTGGACGTGGGTTGAGACGAACGCCCGCACGGTCGAGATGAGTCGGCGGGCGTTCGAGGCGCGATTGGTCGACGAGCACGCGCACCGCTGATGCGTGCGGCGGCATGCCGCGCGCCCTGACTGGTGGCATTCACTACGGAGCGTTTGCAATGCTGACTGTTTTGCGACGGCTGAATGAGCATTTGGTTTGGGCTGACGACCGGCTGCTCCAAACGCTGTCCGAAATTCCGGCAGTGTCGCCCGAACTACTGCTTGAGTTTGGGCACGTCTTGGGTGCAGACGAAATCTGGCTCGCGCGAATCACGTCGCGTGCCCCGCGCGCTCCGGTGTGGCCTGCGCTCGCACTTCGTGAGCTAACCGCGCTGGCCGAGCTAGTGCATGCTGATTTTGCGACGTACCTCGACACGCTCACGGAGGCTGATCTGCATCGGCTCGTGTCGTACACGAACAGCGCTGGCGTGACATTTGAATCGCAGCTGCGCGACATTCTGCATCACGTTTTTCTGCATGGACAGTACCATCGCGGCAAAGTAAATCTGCTGCTGCGGCAGGCGGGTTACACACCATCTCCAGTGGATTTCATCAGCTTCACGCGTGGATTTCCTGCGGCGGTAACAGGATCGGTTTCCTGACGCACGCAGCCGATACGGACGATCCGCTGACTCCGACAAGCGCTCAGGTGGACCTGCTATGCCTTAATGGAAGCTTGCGCGCGCGTTCCATCAACGCTGAACTGCTTGATGCCGCGACGTTGCTCGCGCCGTCGAATGTCGTGTGCACATCCTACGCAGAGCTGAGTCAGCTTCCGCATTTCAATCCTGATTTAGATGTTGAGGGTTCGACACCGCCAGCGGTGGTGCTGCGATTGCGACGCCAGATCGGCGCGGCGAGTGCGTTGCTCATTTCGTGTCCGGAGTACGCGCATGGGCCAGCGGGTGCATTCAAAAATCTGCTGGACTGGATGGTGAGTAGTATCGAGATGCCGGGGAAAGTGGTCTGTCTGTTGAACGCATCGTCGGCGGCGCAGTTTGCACCGGTGGCGTTGGTAGAGACGCTGCGCACAATGTCGGCCAACGTGGTCAGCGGCGCGCCTGTGCTGGTGCCAATCAACGGCCGACGGCTTTCCGCACGTGAGATCGCAGACGATCATGAGCTGGCAACTGTCATACGCGATGTGCTACAGCAGACACGCCGCGCCGTTTCGGCAACAGGTGCGCGCCCGCACATGTGAGTACCACGACATGCTCTGCGAGTTACGGCCCTCCGTGATTGACACGCCGTGCTGCGTACAACGGGAGACGCACGCGGTGCGCGGAAACTTGCCAGCTCAGGCACCACGCTTGCGCCGACGTGTGCAGACGCACAGCGTTCCCCCGGTAGCATGAACGACAAGTTTACCCTCGGCAGGAATGGTATGCATGGAACGGCGCACGTTTCTCTTGAATGCGAGCATCGCTGCGGCTTCGCTACCGGCTTTCCTGCGATTTGCTGCGCCACCGTTTAAGATCTCGCTGGCCGAATGGTCGTTCCACAAGGCACTCTTTGCAAAAGAGATTGACCATCTCGATTTTGCGCGCATCGCGAAGCGCGATTTCGGGATTGAAGCAATTGAGTACGTCAACATTTTCTTCATGGATCGTGCGACCGACGCGCGGTACCTGGCCGACATGAACATGCGCGCCAAAGACGAAGGCGTGTACCAGCATCTGATCATGTGCGATCGCGAAGGCGCGCTCGGCGATCCAGATGACGCCAAGCGCACGCTCGCGGTTGAGAATCACAAGAAGTGGCTCGACGCGGCAAAGACACTCGGCTGCGCGACTATTCGTGTAAATGCGCAGAGTACCGGCACACCTGAAGAGCAGGAGCGATTGGCTGCCGACGGGCTACGCCGCTTGACGGAATTGGCAGCACCGTTGGGATTGAACGTGATCGTTGAAAATCACGGCGGGCTCTCATCACACGGCGACTGGCTTGCGCGCGTCATGCGACGCGTGAATCACGATCGGTGTGGCACGCTTCCCGATTTCGGAAACTTTTACGAATACGATCGCTATCAGGGCGTGACTGACATGATGCCCTTTGCCAAAGCCGTGAGCGCGAAGTCACACGACTTTGACGCCGCCGGCAACGAGACGCGCACTGACTATCGTCGCATGATGCAGATTGTTTTGGCTGCGCGATTCAATGCGTGGGTGGGAATTGAGTACGAAGGCACCGTACTCTCTGAACGCGACGGAGTCGCGGCG
>JANNWU010000344.1:0-3919 GCA_031408755.1 Gemmatimonadaceae bacterium
TTTCCGTGGATCATTCGCGCACAGCGACAGGGTGCGGTGTTAGTGCGCTTGCCGTGCGTAAATGATGTACCCGATCAGCACGCACTATTGCACGAAATTGCATCGCGGCCAAAATTAAAAATCGTGACGCTCAGTTGGGTGTCGTTTTGCAGCGGTGCACGGATCGATCTGGACGCAGTGGGACACGCCTGTCGAGCGCGCGGCATCTACTTTGTGGTGGATGCGATTCAGGGTTTGGGCGCCGTGCCGTTGAATGTGCAGAAAACGCCGATTGATATTCTTGCATGTGGTGCGCAGAAGTGGTTGCAGTCGCCATGGGGATCTGCCTTTCTCTACGTACGCCGCGAACTGGTACAGCAGCTTGAACCGGCGACCATTGGATGGATGGCCACCGAAGGATCAGATGACCTGTTCAACATGCTCTCGTACAACCCAGCCTTCTTCAACGACGCGCGCCGGTTCGAAGTAATCACGTTGCCCATGCAAGACTTTGCAGGCATGAACAAGAGCATCGAACTATTTCTGGAACTGGGCACCAGCGCGATCGCGGCACACATCGAGTCGCTTGGTGATGCGTTGGTGGAGTTTTGTGATGCGCATCCGACCGTGCGCCTAGTCACGCCTCGCGATCGCGCACATCGAGCGGGAGTTTTTGCGGTGCAGCCACCGGCACTAGATTCGGTGTCCGCAAGGATGAAGGCCGCGGGGATCGTGCATTCGGTGCGTGAGAACGCGATTCGACTTTCGCCGCATTGGTACACCACCCGCGAACAATGGGCGCGCGCGATTGAAATGTTAGCGTAAGCCGGTAGCGTACGCGGCGGCGGGGATATTCAGAGCCACAC
Organism: Gemmatimonadaceae bacterium; assembly: GCA_031408755.1. Lineage (GTDB taxonomy): Bacteria > Gemmatimonadota > Gemmatimonadetes > Gemmatimonadales > Gemmatimonadaceae > JACMLX01. The sequence goes on from JANNWU010000344.1 coordinate 846, forward strand.
CACGCTACCGAACCATCACAAGTGCGTAGTCTCGCGCACCCTTGCGCAGCAGCAAATACTGACCAAGCAACAACCGATCAGCCGAGAGAGTGGCATCGTCAGCGGTGAGTTTTGCTCCGTTCACTGATAGCCCGCCCTGCTGCAGCAAGCGACGCGCCTCACTTTTGCTCGCAGCGAGCCCCGCCGACGCAAACAGCGCGAGCGTGTCGAACGAATCCGCTCGCTCCATGTCGACAGTAGGCACTTCACGCGCCAATGCACTTAGTGCACTGCTCGATAACGAGCTCGGATCACCTTTCGCGAATAGCAGCGTGGAGACTTCAGCGGCGGTTCGTGCTGAGTCTGCACCATGAATCATCGTGGTCACTGATCGCGCCAACACCTGTTGTGCCTCACGCTTCTCGGGCGCGGAAACTGTTGCAGCGTCCAGCGCTTCAATCTCCGCGCGACTCATGAGCGTAAACGTACGCAAGTATCTTCCTACTTCGCGATCGTCGGCGCCAATCCAGAATTGGTAAAACTGATACGGTGATGTACGCGCCGCGTCCAACCATACGGCACCCGCTTCGCTCTTGCCAAACTTTGTACCCGCCGATGTCGTCAGCAGCGGTAACGTGACGCCATGCGCATCTACGCCGTGCATTTTGCGCACTAACGTTGTGCCGGCGGTGATGTTGCCCCACTGATCGCTACCGCCAACCTGCAACGTCACACCGTCCCGACGATACAGCTCGGCAAAATCGTACGCTTGCAGCAGCATGTACGTGAACTCGGTGAAACTGATTCCCATCTCACTACTCATGCGAGAATCCACCGAGTCTTTCTGCAACATGTAGTTCACCGTGAAGTGCTTCCCCACATCACGAAGAAAGCCGATCAGATCGAGCGGTCGCAGCCAGTCAGCATTGTTGCGCATGATCGCGCCGCGCGGCCCATCGAAATCCAGAACGCGAGCGAGCTGCTCGCTGATTCCGGCAATGTTCGCGTCCACCAGCTCTGGTGTCAGCAGTTGGCGTTCTGTCGCCTTGCCGCTTGGATCGCCGATCATTCCGGTTCCGCCGCCAACCAGCGCGACCGGACGGTGCCCCGCGCGCTGCAAATGAACCAGCGACATCATTGCGACCAGATTCCCCGCGTGCAGGCTGGACGCCGTTGGATCAAAGCCGCAATAGCCGGACACGGGACCATGTGCGAGCGCTGCCGCTGCACCCTCCGTGTTTTGAAAGAGCAGCCCGCGCCACGCGAGCTCGTCGAGAAAGGCAGTAGCAGTCATTCCGGCAAACTAAACGCGCTCGGCTGCCATGCGTCGCGTTGGCTGCGCTCGGTGTTCGAGGGTACCTTCTCAGATATGATGGCTCAGAAGGGAATTCTTCAGAATCGCTTCGTCCGCACTGTCCTTCTCCTCGCGACGCTGGGCAGCTCGCTGGTGATCGGCGCGTTCACCGCTGGGTGGACGCTAGTCTGCGTTGGCGGACAGTGTCCGAGCGTCGATATCCTTGATCAGTATCAGCCGAGGCAAACGTCGAAGCTGTACGCCGCCGATGGACGGTTTCTGGCGGAATTGGGGCTTGAGCGACGCACTGTCGCGCGAATTCAGGATATCCCCAAGCTGGTGCAGGACGCCTTCGTTTACACCGAAGACAAACGCTTCTACACCCACAGCGGCATCGATTTCTATCGCGTCTTTGGCTCACTTGCCGTCAATGTGCTCAAGGGCGGATACTCGCAAGGGTTTTCCACCATCACCATGCAGTTGGCGCGCAATATTTTTCCCGAGCGCCTGGAGCGCGCGAAATCACTCGTGCGCAAACTCCGCGAAGGAAAAGTCGCACTTGCAATCGAGCGGAAATACTCGAAGCAAAAGATCCTCGAGTTGTACCTGAATCAGATCTACCTTGGTAACGCTGCCTACGGCGTAGAATCAGCGGCGCAGCGCTACTTCGGCAAGAATATTCGCGAGATCAATCTGGCGGAGGCGGCGCTGTTGGCCGCGTTGCCGAAGGCGCCCAATCGGTACAATCCGCGTGTTGAACCCGATCGCGCGGTCCAGCGTCGCAACACCGTGCTGGAACTGCTGCGTTCGCAGAATATTATCAACGATGCCGACGCGTCGCTCGCGAAAGCCTATCCGCTACAACTCGCGCAGCGTACAGAGACTGGCGACGTTGCACCGTACTTTGTGGAGTGGGTGCGTAAGCAACTGGACGAGCAATTCGGTCGACAGTTGTACGAACAAGGCCTTCGAGTATACACCACGCTCGACATCGATATGCAGCTCGCCGCTGAACGCGCGATGGAACAGCAACTGCGCTCCATTGAAGGCGGAAAGCTCGGCAAATACTCGCACATGACATACGGGCAATACCTCGCCCGTTCGGCTGATGAAGAGCGCAACACCAGCGGAGTAACGCCATATCTTCAGGGTGCATTCGTTGCGCTTGAGGCAAAAACAGGCAACGTCCGCGCAATGATCGGCGGTCGCGATTACGGTGATTCTAAATTCAATCGTGCGACGCAAGCGCTGCGGCAGCCTGGCTCCACGTTTAAGCCAATTGTGTACGCGGATGCAATCCAGAATGGACATACCACCGCCGAATCATTGGATGACAGTCCACTGAGCGTGCCGCAGGCCGGTGGCGGTAACTGGTCGCCGCAAAACTTCGATGGGCGCAGTATGGGCCCTATCCCATTACGTCGCGCGCTCTACATGTCGCGCAACCAAGCGACGGTGCGACTTGGCATGTCGCTCGGTGAAGAATCGGTGGCCGCACTCGCGAAACGGTTTGGGCTCAGCACCACAATGCCGCCGTATCCAAGCTTGCATTTGGGTGCTGCCGATGTGTATCCACTCGAAATGATCGCTGCCTACACTGCATTTCCAACTGGTGGTGTGCGCGCGCGCCCAACAGGAATCGTGCGCGTTGAGAATTCCAAAGGCGAAGTACTGTGGGAGCCGGCACCAGTGCGCACGGCTGTCATGTCAAATGGCGAAGCGTGGTTGATGACAGACATGCTGCGCGATGTCGTGCGTCGAGGTACTGCCGCACGTGCCGCGAGCGGGCTGCGCGTGCCGG
>JANNWU010000345.1:0-2241 GCA_031408755.1 Gemmatimonadaceae bacterium
CGCCAAGATTAAAGCCCGGCGCGCCAGCGCACACGAAACTCACGTGATCGGTTCCGCCAGAACCTGGCATTCCTACGCCGGTGTAACGAATACTGCTCGTCAGCTCGCTTGGCAGCGCAGCGAGATAACTGCGAAGCACCGTGTCAGCGCCCACCAAGCCACTCGCATTCATGTTCACGATGCGACCGGTACCATTGTCCTGATTGAACAACGCGTGTAATCCCGTGACAACATCGGGATGATCTTTCACAAACGAGCGCGATCCATTCAGACCCTGTTCTTCACCGCCCCAGTGGCCAGCGAGAATCGTACGCTTCGGCTTGTATCCAATCGTGCGCAAAATGCGCATCGCCTCAAGCATGGTGACGGTGCCAGTGCCGTTGTCTGTTGCACCGCTCGCGGCCTCCCACGAGTCCATGTGTGCGGAGAGCATCACGTACTCGTTGGCTTTCTTACCCGTGCCGCGCACTTCGGCAACCGTGTTGGCGACGGTCTGCTCGCCGAGCATTTCGCTTTCAATCTGCACACGCAACTGCGGACCCTGATTATTCGCAGCCAGTCGGTACACCAAGCCGTAGTCTTCACAGCTCAGATCGAACGTCGGCACCTGCTGGCGCGGTGAGCCGAAGACCTTGTTGATGCCAGGATAATTTGACCAGCCGAATGTCACCACTCCGGCGGCGCCGTACGCCTTCAGACTGTCCTGCAAACCCACCGCCGTGACGTTGCGATTGTTGAACGAAACGCGCAATGAATCCTGCTTCGCGCGCATCGATTCCATCGTCGCAGGTGTCGCAAACTCAGCCATCTGCTGCGGCGTACGGCATGACAACAGCGGCGCATTGATCATGACAAACTTGCCGCGCGACGCCATCAACCAAGTGTGCGCTGCATCGGCCGATTCGAACTGCGGCAGCACCACCACCGCACCGGTCACAGCACTTGGCGTTGCCGGACTCCACGACAACATCGTCGCTTCAAGCGAACGTGTGCGCGGTGCAACCAGATCAACGTGCGTCACGCCGCGTCGGAAACTATTAAATGTGCCGTACTGCTCCTGTCGCGCGGTAATGCCCCACTCAGCGTACTTCTTCATCAACCATTCACCTGCTGACTTGAACCCAGGCGAACCGGTCAGCCGTGGACCAATGGAGTCCATCAAAACCTGCGCCAGCGAACCGGCCTGCGAGCGCTGCATCCCCTCTTCCATAATGCGAAGCAACACCGGATCGGTGACCGGCGTGCGGCGTACATGGGCGGGCCAATCACTCTCGGCAATCGGGCGCGCCATGGCGTTTGGCGCGACGGGAGTAGCAGCTGGCGGCTGCGCGATGAGCAGCGCCGGAAGCACCGCAGCAATGGCGGCGCACAAACGACGGACAACGAGGGACATGGATGGCTCAGGAAGTGAAAAGGACTGACGGACCTGAACAGAATTACGAAGTCCGCAGACCACACGTTACTGAGAGGGATAGATCAGCACGTAGTGCGCAGTCCCGAAACGCAGAACGGGCCGCCTCCCCGAAGGGAGACGACCCGCACTGCACGCGGCAAAGCGCTCGGGATCGCTTAGGCACGCGCTCGCTTGCGGCGCGCCATCGCGCCAATTCCAGCCAGACCGGTCAAGAGCAGCGCGTAGGTCGACGGCTCTGGCACCGGGGCAAAGCTCAGGATTGCATCGTTGTTGTCGAAGTCAGCCGTCTGGTTACAGAAACCCTGCGCATCGCAAGCGATGTCTTCAAAGCCAACCACGAAGGAGTCGTCGCCACCCGCGGTCACCAACGTGCTGCCACCTAAGGCGCTCAATGATGAGCCGTTGCCCACAGAGAACAGCGCGAATTGACGTGCAAACGCAAAGTCATTGCTGCGAACATTCACGCCAGCGGTGCTGCCAACCAACGACATGTCCATGAAGAACCCCCACGCGCTGCTGAACGTCACCGTCTGCACACCGGCGTTTCCGCTGATCGGCGGCATGTTCATAACCGCGAGACCATTCGCGTCTGCGGTGAAGAAACCCCACGGCGTATTGTCACCGGCGATATCGCCACCCAAGCCCGGCGTCTGCTTGAACACATACGTGCCGGCAGCGAACAAGAACGGCGTGCCGCTGTTGCCGTTGCTCAAAAAATGCGTTGGAGTGGGACCAGTGAACGGCAACCAGTTCAGTGGGCGCTGGTTTGCGCATGTGCCATTCGTGCCCGTCACCACATGTCCGATATTGCAGCTCACACCGTCGTT
>JANNWU010000346.1:0-10081 GCA_031408755.1 Gemmatimonadaceae bacterium
GGATCACGGTGAAGCGGCGCGCACTGTCGATGCGGGCGTAGATGAAGCGCGCGAACTGCTGCAAGCGCTCGCCAGTGAAGGGATCAGCATGACGTCGGTCACTGACAAACTGTTGAGCGAGGGATTGGCCAGCTTCCAGAAGTCCTTCGATACGCTGCTGACAGGTCTCGAGACCAAACTCCGTTCGCTTGGTCGAGCGCCTGTTGCGACGGTGTAGTCTGGGCTGCGTGGCACGCAGGTTGTCGTTCGGATCTTGTCGGTAGCGCGATGTTGCTCGTACGTCGCAGCGCACCGTTGCTCGCTTGTAAGATTTCGCGCACACGTTGTCTCGCGTTTGATTTCGTCGGTACGTTGTCGGTCGTCACGTTCGCTCCGGTATAACGGAGGCTGTCTGCACGGTGCGGACAGCCTCCACTGCTTTCAGCCCAGACATGTATGCAACGCGGTCTCGTCGGAACAATTGCCAGCGCCGCAGTTCTCGCAGGGACTCTCTTTGTTGCCGCGCGTGGCGTGAGCAGCGCGGGAATCCCGCCAATCGGTCCGTTGCTGGATCCAATTGTTGGTGCGGTCGCGAGTGTGCGAAACGCTGACTTGCCGCGACAAGAAAAGTTGCAGTTGCCTGGTCTGGATAAAACGACTCGCGTGTTATTTGATCCACGTGGAGTTCCGCATATTTACGCCGATAATTCTATGGACGCGTATCGTGCGCTTGGATTCGCAGTCGCGCGCGATCGTCTCTTCCAAATGGAGTTGTCGTATCGCGCCGCTGCGGGAACCCTCAGCGAACTTGCAGGTGCGAAAGCGCTGCCGCTTGATCGTGAAGCGCGTGCTCTTGGACTGAATTGGGCTGCAGAGCGGAAGTGGGCGGCGATGGATTCGTCAAATCTTTCGCGCCGCGCAATGGACGCATTCGCCGAGGGCGTCAACGCGTATCGCGCGACACTCACACCGGCGACAACACCGGTCGAGTACAAGCTGCTCGGCGCGTCGCCAATCGCGAAGTGGGAAGGGAAGAACGCGGTGTATCTCCTCATGCGAATGGCGTTGACGCTTGCGCTTGATCCCGAAGACTTGCGCCGCACACGTGTGGCGTCGCTCGTAGGACGGCAGGCGGCGGATGCACTCTTCCCGCGCAACATGCCAATTCAAGAACCAATTCAGCCGGTTGCAGGACGGACAGCGCCGCGTGAATCGTGGACGACAATTCCCAAGCCGGGAGCGCCAGACACGTCGCTTCTCGGTCCGGCCAACACTGCCAGCGACATTGCAGATATTGCACTCGCCATGCCCACGCAAGAGCAGACCGGCGATGCACTCGGCAGCAATAACTGGGCGGCCGCACCATCGCGCACTGCGAGCGGCGGCGCGCTGTTGTCAGGTGATCCACATCTGGATCTCTCGCTGCCGTCCATCTGGTACGAAGCGCACATCGTCGTGAAAGATTCGATCGACGTATATGGTGTCACCTTCCCCGGTGCACCAGGCATCGTGATCGGATTCAATCAGAACGTCGCATGGACGTTTACGAACACCGGCGGCGACGTTTCGGATCTATTTGCAGAAGAAGTGGACAACGTCAAAGCGCCAACGCAGTACAAGTTGGACGGGCAGTGGCAGAAGCTGACGTTGCGCGTCGAAACATTTCGTGACCCCTCCGGTGCGGTGATCCGCGTTGACACTGTGTATCACACGCATCGTGGACCAATGCGTCGTGAGAACGGACGTTTCATGAGCTTCCGTTGGACATCGCACGATCCATCGAACGAGATGGAGGGTTTCTTAAATGCGGCGCGCGCGACAACGGTGGGTGAATGGCAGGCCGCGATGTTGTCGTACAAAACGCCCACGCAGAATATGCTGGTGGCAGATCGCTCTGGCACGATCGCACTTCGCTCGCAAGGCACCTATCCATTGCGACCAGATACCAGTGGATTGTATGTGCGCGATGGTCGGACGCGCCGCAGCGATTGGACCGGTGAACTCGCAGTGGCTCAGATGCCGCAGGTCACCAATCCGTCGCAAGGATTTATCGCGAGCGCCAATCAACAACCGCTTGATCCAAGTGCCGAACCGCGCTACATCGGTGGCAACTGGCCCGATCCGTGGCGCGCGATGCGCATCAATGAAATTCTGCGCGCTGATGCGAAGCTCACGCCAGACACCTTTCGTAAGATGCAGATGGACCCTCTCAACGTGCGTGCACGTTTATTCGCACCGTATCTTGTGCGCGCCGCCGAACGCAGCGGCAATGCGAAGCTCGCGACGGCCGCCAAAATGGTCCGTGATTGGGACTATCGCTACGAATTGACATCGCAGGTGCCGGTGTTGTTTGAGGCAGCAATGCGACGCGTGACGCGCAACACGTGGGACGAACTCATTCCCGGTGAAGGCAAGCCGCCAGTTGGTGTTCCGTCTGGTTCTATTTTGCTCTCCCTGCTTCGCGAGTCCAACAGCGTGTGGTGGGACGACCGCCGCACGACAGGCTCGGCAGAAACGCGCGACGGAATTCTCGCCAGCGCGCTGCAATCCGCCTTCGATTCGCTCGCAACGACACTTGGTCCAGTTGGTGTAACGTGGGAGTGGAGTAAGACGGGTGGAATCAATGTGAATCATTTGGTACGACTGGGCGGGTTTTCGCGACTGCACCTGCCGGTCACATCGGGTCCGGGTACAGTGGCGCCGGCGTCTGGTACCGGCGAGGGCAGCCACGGCGCGAGTTGGCGCATGGTGGTAGAACTGACGAAGGACCGGCGCACCGCGTGGGCTATTTATCCCGGTGGACAGAGCGGCAATCCGGCCAGTGCGCGCTACACGGATCGATTGGAGAAGTGGAGGACGGGCCAGTTGGATTCGTTAATCGTTCCGCCAAGCGAACAGGCCTTTGCGCCTGGCCGTGTGCTATCGACGCTGGAGTTCCGACCGTGAGCCGGGTTCGCGCTGACGCAATTGCACGCGACCAGGACAACACGCCAGAGACAGCGATCCTTCGCCCTGCGCGCTTCGTTCAATTTTCTCGCCGGATTTACTGACATGTTCTTTGCCGCCGCTACGATCCTCTTTGTCGCCGCCGAATTCGTGATTGGCTGGTGGGCACTTCCCGTTGTTGGACTGATCCTTGGCATAGTCGGTGCCCGTCGATCGGCGGTCGTGGCGCAGATCGCCGCCGCCGCGGTGCTCTCGTGGACGCTCCTGTTCGCATGGAGCGCAACGCAGGGCAGTCTGCCGACCTTCTTGGACGCGTTGGCGGTGAGTATGAAGCTCAAGCCGGGCTATCTGCTGACCGCGATCACGGCACTGCCCGCGCTTCTCGCCGGTCCGGCCGCGCGGCTCGGGACGGCCGTGCGCCCGCTTCGGATGTCTCCCAGCACGCCAACGGTCTCGTAAGCGCACATCGGGGTCAAAATCGCTAAGTTGCGCCACGGGAGCCGACACGCGGTTGTGTCGGCCGCGCCCACACGGCCCGGCAGCGTCCGGCGCCGTTTCCACTCGTCGCCGATCCCGTGTCTGTTACTGCCGCGAAAACCAAAATTGTCTGCACGTTGGGCCCCGCCTCCGCCACCCGCGAGAGCATTGGAAGCCTGATCGAAGCCGGGCTCAACGTCGCCCGCATCAACTTCTCGCACGGCACGCATCAGCAGCACGCCGCGACCATCGCGATCGTGCGAGAACTGAGCGATGAAATGCAGCGCCCCGTCGCCATCCTTGGTGACCTGCAAGGACCGCGCATCCGCATCGGCGTGCTCTCTGAGACGATTGAGTTGATCCCTGGCCGCGAAGTGATTCTCGCGCACGAAGGCGAAGAGGAACCGGGCGACATTCCCGTGACGTATACGCAACTCGCGCACGACGTAATCACCGGTAGTCGCATTCTGATCAACGATGGCTTGCTCGAACTCCGCGTGTTGCAAGTCATGAACAAGCGCGTGAAGTGCGAAGTGGTGTTCGGTGGTCCGCTGAAGAGCAACAAGGGCATCAACCTGCCTGGTATCGCCGTCTCCGCGCCGTCTATTACCGACAAGGATCGCGCCGACGTCGCCTTTGCCGTTGAGCAGGAGCTGGACTATATCGCGCTGAGCTTTGTGCGGAAAGCGGAAGACATCTGGCAGCTGCGTGGCCTGGTGCCGCGCGACATGATGATCATCGCAAAGGTTGAAAAGGACGTCGCGCTGAACAACATCGAGTCGATTGTTGAAGCCTCTGACGCCATCATGGTGGCGCGCGGTGACTTGGGCGTTGAGTTGCCGTTTGAGCGTGTGCCTGTGGCGCAGAAGCAGATCATCGCGCTCTGCAATCGGATGGGTCGTCCGGTGATCACGGCAACGCAGATGCTGGAATCGATGATTACACACCCGCGCCCAACGCGCGCCGAAGCGAGTGACGTTGCCAACGCAATTTTGGATGGTACGGATGCGGTGATGCTCTCGGCCGAAACAGCCGCGGGCGCGTACCCACGTCTGGCTGTGGAAGCGATGGCGCGCATCATTGCCGAAATTGAAACGCGATCAAAGCTCGAAATGAACAATCGCGATCAGCGCCGTACGCCAGAGCACAAGCATGAAGTTGCAGAAGCGATTGCGTCTGCCGTGAGCGCAGCCGTCAAGATGTTGCATGCACCGGCGATCGTCTGCTTTACGAAGAGTGGTTCTACGGCCCGCGTCGTCTCAAGCATGCGCCCAGCAGTTGCAGTTGTCGCGTGCACCGATCTGAAAAAGACGTATCGACAGCTCGCGCTGGTATGGGGTGTGGTACCCACACTTGTGCAGCGCCACGATTCGTATGAAGCGCTGATCATTGAAGGCTTGGCTGCTGTGCGTCGCTTGAACCTCGCTGATCCGGGCGATCACATTGTCGTGACTGCAGGTGTCCCGTTCGATACGCCCGGTACAACAAACTTTCTCCGTGTGGAGACGGTGTGAGACTGACCTTCCTCGGCACGGGAACAAGCTTCGGCGTGCCGCAGGTTGGTTGTCATTGCGCTGTCTGTCATTCGCCCGACCCGCGCGACACCAGAACGCGGGTTGGTGCGGTCGTTGAATCAGAGTCAGGCACACGATTGTTGCTCGACACGCCGCCCGAGCTGCGCGTGCAACTCATTGCAAACAGTATTGATCGTGTTGATGCGGTGCTTTTCACGCACGATCACGCCGATCACACGCATGGGCTCGACGACATTCGCGCGATCTCCATGCGCCGAGATGGTCCGCTACCGATGTACGGATCGGCGATCACGATGCAGAGCTTGCGCGAGAAGTTTCGCTACGTCTTTGACGACACGATGCGCCCAATGCCTGGCACGATGAAGCCGGAGGGCGCGCCCTACGTCATCGAACCGAATGTGCCGCTCACCATTGGCGATATGCTTGTGCAGCCGTTCACCGTGCCGCACGGGCGTTTCGATGTGACAGCGTTTCGGATTGGACCACTTGGCTACGTCACGGATGCGAAGTCACTACCCACCGAAGCGATTGATGTACTGCGCGGTGTGAAAGTGCTGGTGCTCAATGCGTTGTTCCGGACACCGCACCCGACGCACTTGAGTATTCCAGAGGCGATCGCTGTGGCGCGTGAAATCGGTGCCGAACGCACATATCTCACGCATCTCACGCACGATAACTTCCACGCTGATCTGGAAGCAGAATTGCCACGTGGGATCGCGCCGGCCTTTGATGGATTGACTGTTCGCGTGGAGTCGTAATGCTCACGATGCCCTAAGGGCACGAATCGCGTGGTTGCATTGCACACAGTACTGCAACAGACCTCATGCAGAAAAATCATTTGACTTCAACCAGTTTCTGACGATGGCGCTTCAATACGATTTTACGAATATGCTGGCCCCAGCATGCCCTGGTGGGCTTGCTGCAGACAGCCTCGCGGCTTCAGCAGATGCATTTGCGAGCGCGGTTGCGGATGTGAGCACGCGTCGCGCGGCGGGAACGCTTGGTTTTCCTGAGTTGCCAGAGAACGCGGCGTTGCGCACTGCGCTCCGCGCCGATGCACTCACCTCACGCGACGAAATTGACGACGTGATTCTCTGCGGAATTGGTGGTAGTGCCTTAGGCCCCAACATGCTGCGCAGCGCACTCTGCCCGCCTCGCTGGAACGAGTTGGACGTGGCGGCGCGCGGGGGCTGGCCACGCCTGCACGTAATGGACAATGTCGACCCTGTCTCGATGGGCGCGCTGTTTGACCGCGTCGATCTAAAACGCTGTCGCGTGCTCGTCATCTCAAAGTCCGGCGGCACCGCAGAGACCATGTCACAGTATCTCGTGGTGCGAGAGATGCTTGAGAAACTCGGAAGTGATTGGCCGAAAAAAGCTCTGCGCTTCATCACCGATCCTGAGAAGGGCGTCTTGCGTGCGATCGCGAAAACCGACGGTATCGTCACTTATGATATTCCGCCGAGTGTTGGTGGACGGTTTAGCGTGCTGACTGCAGTTGGCTTGGCACCGGCGGCGTTCATTGGAATTGATATCGATGCATTGTGCAGCGGTGCGGCGGCGATGCGCGTTCGCTGCGAGAGCACGGAGCTGGCAAAGAACCCGGCCGGCGTATTCGCAGTGTTGCAGCATGCGCACGATCGCACCAATGGTCGCCAGATTCACGTGTTGATGCCCTACGCGGATGCGTTACGCGATGTGGCAAACTGGTTTGTTCAACTGTGGGCAGAGAGTCTCGGCAAAGTGCTCCCGAGTGGTGGTCATGTTGGTCCGACGCCGCTTCCAGCGCTCGGTGCCACTGATCAGCACGCGCAGGTGCAGAACTTCATGGAAGGACCGCATGACAAGACCGTCACGTTTATCGCCGTCGAAAAGTTTGCGCGCGACATCACGATTCCATCGCTGCATTCAAATTTCCCCGATTTGGCATATCTCGGCGGGAACACAATCGGTGCACTCTTAGATGCCGAGCGTCGCGCAACGGCTGGTGCGCTGGCGAGTAGCGGTCGGCCAAATGGTGTGATCACGATCCCGACTGTTGACGCTCACCACCTTGGCGGGTTGATCATGCTGTTTGAGTTTGCCACCGCATTCGCGGGCGCGCTCTATGGCATCGATGCGTACAACCAGCCCGGTGTGGAGCTGGGAAAGCAGTTTACGTATGGCATCTTTGGTCGCCCGGGATTCGAGGCGGACCGTGCTCGCTTTGATGCCCTCGCCAAGCCTGATCCTCGCTGCATTGTATAACCGATTCTTCCGCCCGCCATTACTTTCGCGCGACGGTCGCGCTGGTTGGCGAATCAAGTCACTTGTGCCTCGACTCAGCCCTAGGGAGCTTTCCTTGCGTGAGCTCTGCGGTTGTAGTCGCGTTCGCTGACTGCTCTCCTTTCTCTTTTTGAGGTGTTGATGTCCGCTCCCGCTATCTCGTCGTCGCTGCTCGCCGACTGCGTTACCGTCGCTGGTTCAACTGTGACCGTTACGCATCCGGAGTTGCTCGCGACCGACCGCATGGATGCGGTGATTCATGCCGCCGTTTTCGGTAGCGATGAAGAGAAGGAGTATGCGCGGTGGTTGCTCTGGGAGGTTGGGCAGCACGTGGGTGTGCGGCCAGCATCAATCCATGAGCTGTACATGGCGCGCGGTGCAGGTAAAACGGGTGGATACACCGTGCCAGCCATGAACATTCGCGCCGCGTCGTACGACACGATGCGTTCGATCTTTCGCACCGCGATCAAGCTCGACGCTGGTGCGTTCATTCTTGAAATTGCGCGCTCCGAGATCGCGTACACCGATCAACGTCCTACGGAGTATGTCGCCGTCATCATTGCGGCCGCGTTGCGCGAAGGATATCGCGGGCCACTCTTTGTGCAGGGCGATCACTTCCAAGTGAATCACAAGAAGTTCGCCGTCAATCCGGTGCTGGAAGTGGATTCGGTGAAGCAATTGGTCACCGAAGCGGTCGCCGCCGGTTTCTACAACATTGATGTTGATACCTCGACGCTCGTTGATCTATCGAAGCCGACGCACGATGAGCAGCAGGTACCGAACTACATGACCGCCGTCGATATCTGTCGATTCGTGCGCGCCGCTGAACCGGAAGGCGTGACGATTTCACTCGGCGGCGAAATTGGTGAAGTGGGTACAGAAAACTCAACGCCGGATGAGCTGCACGCATTTATGACTGGCTTCAATCGCACGTTGGCTGAGCAGGCACCTGGTATGGCTGGCCTGTCAAAGATCAGTGTGCAGAGTGGCACAAGTCACGGCGGTACAGTCTTGCCTGACGGTAGCATTGCTGACGTTGCGCTGGATCTCGATACTCTGCGTGTGCTCGGCGAACTCGCGCGCGACAGCTACGGCATGTCAGGCGCGGTGCAACACGGTGCAAGCACGCTGCCGGACAGCAAATTCAACTCATTCCCCACATCAGAAACTGCCGAAATTCATCTCGCGACGAATTTCCAGAACATGATGTTTGATCACTTGCCCAGCGCGTTGCGTGCAGAGATCTACGCGTGGTTGTTGGAGAACGCGAAAGATGAGCGCAAGGCGACTGATACCGATGAGCAGTTTTTCTACAAGACGCGCAAAAAGGCGATCGGTCCGTTCAAGAAGCAGATGTGGGCATTGCCGGCAGACGTGAAGGCGACGCTCGCAACGGCATACGATGCGAAATTTACTTTCCTGTTTGAACAGTTGAAGGTCAACGGGACCAAGTCGGCAGTGAAGCAGTTTGTGAAGGCGCCGCGCCTGCACAAAATCTTTGGAGCGCCGGGTGTTGTGGCGGCGCCCGATGATGCGGATCTGAGTGACTGAGATCAGTACTGAGCTGAGTGCAGCGGTCGCACCTCCAATGGAGGATGCGGCCGCTGCGTCGTCTCGTGCGGCGCGGCAGCTGCTTGACGCTGCGGTCGCGCATACGATTGCCACGCTTGCGCATGATCTTCGCAACTCGCTTGGCGTCGTGTCGATGCAAGTTGAAGCAATCGCGGTGCGTGCAGCTGCAGCAACGCCAGATTTGAGCGCGATCAAAGGCCACGCCGATGCCGCATCGGAGCACATTGAGCGGCTGGCTGACATGACCAACGCGCTGATCGCATTTGCGCGCGGGCGGACGTCGTCTGATCTGTCGGTCATCGTTGCCGAAGCCGCGGCGCTCGTTCCGCTTCGGCGTGTCACAGTCAGCATGCCGTCGTTGGCAGCCGTCGGGCTAAATCCCATGTTGACGCGTGCAATCGCGCTGGAAGTACTGGTTATGGCTTTGGGATCACCAGCAGCGCCGTCGTTTACTGTCGGCAGCACCGAAGCAGGCTCAACTCTCAGCGTTCACGCAGCGCGCCCGCTGGTGCTCGACGAAGCTTTGGAATGGGTTGTGCAGTTTCGGAGTGTTGGTGGACAGATCGATACGACCGACGATGGCCTGCGTCTTCAGTTTCCGCCGCTTCGCTGACTTATGACCGAACTAATGGCCAACGCCACAATTCTGATCGCTGACGACGAGCCTGCCGTCACCACGCCACTTGAAGCGGTGCTTTCTGCCGATGGCTACACGGTGGTTGTGGTGAGCGACGGCGCCGCAGCGCTGGAGCGGTTGATTCAGGACGATATCGCGCTGGTGCTCACCGATCTGAAAATGCCCGGCCTCGACGGCATGGAGCTGCTGGAAGCGCTGCGTAGCCGAGAACTGCTTGCCGAATGCATCATCATTACCGGCGAAGCGTCGGTGGATACAGCGGTCGACGCAATGCGGTTTGGTGCGTACGATTACATCGAAAAGCCGCTCACGAAGCCGAAACTCACGCGCCTGAAGGCGCTGATTCCCAAGGCCATCGAGAAGTACGAAACGCGTCGTAAAAACCGCGAGCTCTCGTCGCGCCTGGAAGGCCTCACCAGCTTTGGTGAGTTAATTGGCCAGTCAGAACCAATGCGCGAAGTGTACGGCCTGATCGAAGCCGTCGCACCAACTAACGCCAGCGTACTTGTGCTGGGTGAAAGCGGCACAGGCAAGGAGTTGGTCGCGCGCGCGTTGCATCAGAAAAGCGATCGCGCCAAAGGTCCGTTTTACGCGCTGAATTGCGCGGCATTGCCGAAAGAAATTCTCGAGAACGAACTGTTTGGCCATGAGAAAGGCGCATTTACCGGCT
>JANNWU010000347.1:0-10090 GCA_031408755.1 Gemmatimonadaceae bacterium
GTGGCGCCCGAATATCCCATAAACGGTGTGCCAAGATGCCGTCGAATAATCGCACCAGGAAATGACGCCGGGATGTACATCGCACGCGCGCCCAATTCCGCCATGTACATTCGCTCGTTATAACTGCCGAACATGATTAGCGGCGGCGTGGTACGAATCGCTTCACGCACCGCAGCGTTATCTGGCTTCACGCCAGGACGACGCGCAAACGCAAAGGTGCACGGCAGGCCCATTTCCGTTTCAAGAAAGTGCCGCACGCCACGCGAATACGTTTCATTCGCGACAATCGCAAAACTTGCAGTACCAAAGAAATCTTGCGTCACACTGCGCCACAGATCCCACAACGGCTTGATGGTGGTGTGCTTCTCTTTCTCAATGAACGGCTCAGGATCAAGCCCGAGCAACTGTCCTAACGTGCGGAGAAACTTTGTTGTTGAGTGCAAACCAATTGGTGCTTGCAGATACGGCTTATCGAGTGACTCGCACAACATGCGACCGAATTCGCGATACATGCACACATTCACATCGCCGTCAATCAACCGCGGCACGTCGGCGAGATGGCTGCCCAGCGGAAACACCATGTTGATGTCCGCACCAATGCCTTCTACCAAGCGCCGGATCTCGGCCAGATCTGACCAAGTGTTGAAGTAGCCATACATCGGGCCGATCAGATTCACGCGTGGCTTTGCATCTGGCGCGCGCTCGCTGCGCTTGGGCATTACGCCTTTCTTCAGCCCATACTCAGTCCAGAGCCAATACAACGCGCGGTCGGCGGCTTGCCACTGATCTTCATCAATCGTGCGCGGAAGAAAACGTACGATGTTGGTGCCTTCAGGCGTCACACCTCCGCCGATCATCTCCGCAATGCTGCCAGTCACAACAACCGCTGGCAGTTCGGGATCGAGCGTCGTGTGCGCGCGTCGCATTGCGCCTTCGGTGCCGTGTTGCCCGAGCTCTTCTTCCGACAATCCGGTGACGACAACCGGTAACTCGTGCGGCGGCAATGCATCCGTGTAGTGCAACACTGACGTCACTGGCAGATTCTCGCAGCCTACCGGACCGTCGATAACAACCTGCAAACCCTTGATCGCGGTAAACGCGTACACCGCACCCCAGTATCCGCCCGCGCGGTCGTGATCAATAACCAGCATCAGGGCAACTCCTCCGCTTTCCGCTGTCGCGCAAGTTTTGCAAGGTGGCGCTTGTAATGCTCGCGGAACTCCGGGCGATCAGTAGGGACTGTTTCCCAGACACCGGCGTTTGCCCCTTCACCAACACCATCGAAGAAGGCCTTCATTTCATCGAAGCGATGTTTGTTGCCCAACGCGCTATTCACGACGGTGGCTAACGAACCGGCGCCTGCAGGACCCATCAGTGGTCGCGCAGAGATCAAGTTTGTGAAGTACAGCGACGGGATGCCGCGCTCCTTGGCTTCTTGCACAACCGGCGTTGTTCCAATCGCTAAATCGGGCTGAAACTCCGCCATGGCATGGAGGTCTTGCTCAAGTGATGCGCGATACTGCACATGCACACCCTTCGCTTCCAACCATTCACGATCGGAAGCGCTCCACGGTGTCTTGGGGCAAGCGGTGCCAACATAGCGCACGTCGGCGCCACTCTCGATCAACAAACGCGCAACTAACAGCTCCGAACCTTCGTAGCCACTCATCGTGATGCGACCGGTAATCGGCTTTGCCGCAAGTGCTGCTTTGATCGCGGGTAGCACGCCATTCTGCGCGGCAGAAATTTGGTCTGCACTCACGCCACACGCTTCACCAATAGTGCGCAACCACTCTGCGGTGCCATCATGCCCTACTGGCGCGGAGCCAACAATCTTTCGGCCCGCATATTCAAATTCGCGAAATGACGCCGTGTAGAATGGATGAATGGCCGCCACCGCAGCACAGTCAAGTGCAGCGTAGAGTTCACGCCATTCACGCGTAGGAACAACCGGACCTGCCGCTAAACCCAGTGGCGCCAGCAGCATTCCAATGCCCACCGGATCAGCGGGAAACATTTCGCCAACCAACGTCACGGTCGGCTTGTCACTCTTACCGCCACGCGGTGCTGCCACCGGACCCTGTTCTGCCTCAGTGCGCGCATAGCGCAACATTGCGCCGGCCAACACATCCTTCGCCTCGGCGTGCGTTGGCACACCAAATCCAGGCACGTCAATCCCGATAATCCGCACGCCATTAATCTCTTTCGGCAACAACTGCAGCGGCACCCCAGACGCGGTTGGTACGCACAGATTTGTAATCACCACCGCGTCGTACAACACCGGATCAGCCATCTTGAACACGGCTTCGCGAATGTCCTCAAACAACTGGCCGGTGACGAGCGTCTCTGAATTGAACGGGACGTAGCCAACGCTGCGACGTGCACCGTAGAAATGACTTGTGAACGTCAATCCGTACACGCAGCATGCCGAACCGCTGAGAATCGTCGCCGTGCGCCGCATACGCAGCCCAACACGCAACGAACCGAATGCGGGACACATGGATTGCGGCTGATCGTGCGGCCCTTTCGGATAGTCCGCGGCATACTGCGCAAGGACACCATCCTTTCCATTTGCCATCGCAGCGGCCTTCATCTGCTCGGCGCCGGAGTGGCAGCCAACGCCATCACCGGACGCCGCACTCATCACCGGCAACGCTGCACGCGCGTTCGACGTGGCCACATTGAGTCCCGTCGGTTCTTGCCCATCATTCGACATCGGGGCGTGCGCTGCGTCGTCGTACGCGACTTCGCGCGGCGGTGTCGAGATCATCTCGTCAGGCGACATGCGTGGCGTCGTCCTCAGACAGTGTCGTAGACAACTTCGAGCGTCGCCTTATTCAGCTCTTCGCGGCCGCACATGTCCATAAATGACGCCGGCTCCAGTACCACATTTCGTCCGACAGTATCTGCGGAGAAGAGATTCAGCAGTTCGTCCTGCGTGAGCGGATGCGGGCGCACCGGTGGCGCATCGGCGACATTCTGCGCGAGCTCAGCGAAGAGATCGCCCCAAGAACCGCCAGGGATACCGATGATCTCGTAATTCGCGCTCTTTTTGCGAATGTCATCGTTGGCGGGAATTTTTGCGAGAATCGGAATGCCCACCTTGTTCGCAAATGCTTCTGCTTCGCCAGTGCCGTCATCCTTGTTGATCACGACGCCAGCGACACCGACGTTGCCGCCCAATTTCCGGAAGTACTCAACTGCCGAGCAGACGTTGTTTGCAACGTATAGCGATTGCAAATCATTCGACGCTACCACGATGACCTTTTGGCACATGTCACGTGCGATCGGCAAGCCAAAGCCACCGCACACCACATCGCCCAAGAAATCGAGCAGCACAAAGTCAAAGCCCCACTCGTGGAAACCAAGTTTCTCGAGGGTTTCGAAGCCGTGAATGATGCCGCGTCCGCCACAACCGCGACCGACTTCCGGACCGCCGAGCTCCATTGCAAAAACGCCATCGCGCTTAAAGCAAACATCGCCAATTGCAACCTGTTCACCGGCCAACTTTTTCTTCGACGACGTTTCAATGATCGTCGGACACGCCTTGCCACCAAAGAGCAAAGACGTTGTGTCGCTCTTTGGATCGCAGCCGATGAGCAGCGTCTTCTTTCCTTGCTGCGCCATCATGTATGACAAATTTGCCAGCGTGAAGCTCTTGCCGATGCCACCTTTGCCATAGATCGCAATGATTTGCGTTTCCTTGGTAACCGGCCGCACTTCAACGGCGTCAGTTTCCTGTTCCGCTTCGTCGCGAAGGAGCGAATGCATTTGTGTCAGCGCGCTGTCTGGCGTGGTCGCCTGCGGAGAGGTCATGCCGAGTGGCTCCAGTTGAGAATCATCTTGACGCAGGTTGGGTCGCTGAATGCTGTTGCGTACGCGGACACGGCGTCCGTCGCCGGCACACGGTGCGTAATAATGTGATCGAGGGACAATCTTCCGTCTGTGACCATCGCCGTCACATCGGCGAGATCCATCGGCGTAAACTCGGCCGCAATGCGCAAATTCATGGCGCGCATAAATGCGATCGGAAATGCAAATCGCACCGGCTCATGATAGAAGCCACCAAGCACAATCTCGCCTCCACGCGCGAGACGCGGCGTTAGCGTATCGAGAATATCTGTGGCGCCACTGAGCTCGAGAATGGTGCGATAGTCGCGCCGTGCGTCGTGATCGGGATGCACAACGGTGTAGCCGTTCGCGCCGCTCACACGTGCAGGATTGATCTCCCATACCGTCGGCGGAATACCACTCAATGCAAGCACGAGTCGCGCAGCCAGTCGAGCGAGCGAACCGTGTCCAACAATCAATTCAGGTAGCGCACCAGCGGTGTGCGTGCGCAGCGCATGCAGTGCAGTCGCAGCGAGTGATAGCAAAACGGCGGAATCACCGAGCTCACGCGAAACTATTTGCGTCTTCTCCGCCGCAACAACCAGTCGCTCGGCAGCACCACCAAAGAGCCCGCGCGTTTCACCAAAGCAACGCGCACCGGCCACAAACACTTCATCGCCAACGCTGCGATTTGCTAACGGACCAGCGTGCACGATTGTCCCAACCGATTCGTATCCAGGCACAAGCGGATAGGCGAGTCCAGGGAATGGCGGCATTGTGCCAGTGTAGAGCAGCCGCTCTGTGCCCGTGCTGATGCCGGTGTAGTGCACAGCAATCACCACATCGGCTTCTCCCGGCTCATCGAGCGGGAGCGCGCGCAGTGCGAGCGATTGCGGTTCATCAAACACTACAGCCAGCGAATGCACCAATCGTCTCCAACCAACGGGGTGGGACCAGCGGGTACATCAGCCAACCTACCCGTACAACGGGAACCGTCAATAAAACTTGACACTTTTCCGCAAAGCCAAGCTTGGCCCGTAGAGGGAGGCTTGGGTAACCTCCAAACGGTCCGCATGGCGGGCAACCGTTGCTGCTTTGTTTTGCCCATCAGACCTGCGCCGCAATAATCCCCGTTTGCACGGCGTACCGTGTCGGGACGACCCTCGTCCGACTGAAGCCTGCTGCGCGGAGTAGCGCCTGATGCTGGGCGATCGTGCGCGTGCGGCCACGACCCATCGCGAACAGATAGAGCCCGAAGTAGGCGTCGCCGACGCGCTCCGCTCCCTTTATGCCTGAGAAAGGTTCGACAACGAGGAGGGTGCCACCGGGCTCAAGCGCTTCGCGTGCACGACGGAGCACCGCCAGCGCGACGTCGTCGCCATGATCCAGCAGCACTCGAACGAGCGTGACCAGATCTGCGCCGGTCGGCAGTGCGTCCGTCTGGAAGTTTCCGGCGTGCACGGATGTCCTCGTGCTGAGTCCGTTGGCGGCGAGCGCGGCCCGGGCGTGGACTGCCACGGCGGGGAGATCGAAGAGCATGAGCTCTAATGCTGGCGCACGCTCACCCATCAACGTCAAGAACACGCCGATTCCGCCGCCAACGTCGAGAAGGCGTTTGTGCTGGGCGACAGGGTACGCATCCACCACTTCCTGTGCCAGCGGCGGTACCGTGCACGCCATCAGGTCGCTGTACCGCGCAGCGGCGACCGGATCCACGTCCTCTGGTCGACCCGCTTCGCCATACGGGAAGTACGCGGCAATAGCGGTCTGACTGCGATGTGGGTCTCGGAGCATCGCGACGGGATCGAGTAAGTCTCGATACAGCAACTGGTTATGCTCGATCAGCTTCTCCAAGCCGGTGTTCGGAGCGATCGAAGCGCCGTTCACCGTAAGGCGCCAGCGTCCGTCCTGCGTGGCTTCCAAGAGATTGAGTGCATTGGCAGCGTTCACCAATCGTTCGGTGCCCTCAAGCGGCAACCCTACCGCCGTCGCAATCTCGGCTAGCGTTAGTGGGCCATTGCTGAGCTTGCCGAAGAGATTGACCTGGATACCGGCGTAGAGCACCTGTGAATACACGAAACCGCTACACAAATCGAACAGTTCGCTTGCATGGCGGCGCGCGATGAAGCGCGTTAGAAAGAAGCTGCCTGCCCAACGTTGAAAGCCCGGTGAAGCGGCCATCCGATTTCGCCAGTCGGCAATTCGGTCGGAGATTGAAAGCCGAGCTGGAGCGGCGGTTTCGGTGCGCGCGATAGCGCCAAGCGGTCGCGCGGAGGCTGCGGCGGCGGAGGACGATGGCTTAAGACGGTCAGACATGAAGAGGCGATCCGGTCCGGTGCAGAGGGGCGGCGCGGGTCCGGAGAAAATTGACGCCGCGATTCTCCACTGTCATGCAAGCCAAACGCCTACTCTGTCAAGCTTGCTGGACGATGCGGCTGGGGGCAGCTTCTCCATAGCTTGGGACTTTTTCACCGTTTTCAGAGGACCGCGTGCGCGTTGCTTTCCCGTTTAGTGCAATTGTGGGGCAGGAGCAAATGAAGCTCGCGCTGCTCATCGCGACGGTCGATCCGTCGGTGGGTGGCGTGCTCGTATTAGGTGACCGTGGGACCGGCAAGTCCACCGTCGTGCGCGCCCTGCCCGGGCTGCTGCCGAGTATGAAGGCGGTAGAGGGTTGTCGTTACGGTTGTGATCCTGCGGCGAACGGCGCGCGCTGCGACGAGTGTCAAGTGCGTGCTGCAAAACTGACGCGCGGCAAATTGCCAGTCACCGACAAGCCGGTGCCGGTGATCGATTTACCGCTGGGCGCTACCGAAGATCGCGTCGTAGGCGCGTTAGACATTGAGAAGGCACTACGCAACGGTGAGAAAGCATTCGAGCCAGGGCTACTCGCGAGAGCGCACCGTGGTTTTCTCTATGTTGATGAAGTGAATCTGCTTGAAGATCATCTTGTTGATCTGCTGCTTGATGTAGCGCAGACGGGCGAGAATGTTGTAGAACGCGACGGTGTGAGCGTGCGACATCCGGCGCGATTCGTGTTGGTGGGCAGCGGCAATCCGGAAGAAGGCGATCTGCGACCACAGCTCTTAGATCGATTTGGACTGAGCGTTGAAGTGCGCACCAGCAACGACGTTTCGCAACGCGTTGAAGTGATTCGGCGTCGTGATGCGTATGAACGTGATGCGGTTGCATTTCTCACTGCATGGGATCTGGAAGATTCCGCCGTGCGCGCGCGAATTCTTGCGGCGCGTAAACGACTGCCCTCCGTTCAGGTGCCCGACGCGGTACTGCATCGTGCGGTGCAACTGTGTGTGGAACTTGGAACCGATGGCGTACGCGGGGAACTCACGTTACTCCGTGCTGCACGCGCCGCCGCTGCACTCGAGGGTGCAAAGTCTGTGACCGACGCGCACGTGCAATCGGTTGCACCAATGGCGCTGCGGCATCGCTTACGTCGCAATGTTCTTGATGATAGTGGTAGTGGTACACGCGTAGCGCGCGGGATTGCGATCATTTACGGCGCTGCCTGATGCAGCTGGCTGCACAAGCGAACGCTGGCGTCGACGTGAGCGCGATGCGAGCCAAAGCAGCGGCGGCGCTGTGTGTATTTGCAATTGCCGGTCACCGAGTTGGCGGCATCGTGTTGCGCGACTCAGCGGCGGGGGCGCAGCAGTGGTTGGCAGCGTTGCGCGCCCTGCTCCCGCCGTCGGTTCGGGTGGTGCGGTTGCCATCATCAGCAACTGATGATCGTATTTTCGGTGGACTTGATCTGGCGGCCACCATCGCCACTGGAATGCCGACAGCCGAGCGCGGTGTAGTTGCGGATGCGGACGGTGGTGTCGTGGTGATTCCGCTGATTGAACGGATGCCAGTGTCGACGCAAGCGCGCATTGGTTCCGTGTTGGACACCGGCGTTGTGCAGGTGTTGCGCGATGGCGTGCGCGCGGAATTTGACGCGCAGTTCGCACTGGTCGCGATTGATGAAAGCGAGGAAGATGAGTGGGGTGTCGCGGCGCCGTTGCGCGATCGATTGGCCCTGGTGCTAGACGGTGACGTTCGCGTGGATAACGAGTCACTGCCGCCGGCACATGTGATCGCGACGGCGCGTGCGATGGTAGAAAACACGCATGCGTCGGACGACGTGATGATCGGCATTGGATCGTTATGCGTGGCGTTCGGTATTGCATCGGAGCGCGCTTCGACGTTCGCACTTTGGACGGCGCGCGCGCTTGCAGCGCTCGACGGACGATCCGCGGTTGAGGAGTCCGACGTTACACTGGCTGCGCAATTGGTGCTGGTTCCGCGCGCAACGCGTGTGCCCGCGCCGCCGGCAGAGGAGCAGGATTCGGAACAACCACCGCCGCCGCCACCCGCGTCGCCACCGGATGCGCCGTCGCAGCAAACGCCGCCGGATCAGCCGGATGATCGCCAAATGGAAGATCGTTTGGTTGATGCGGTGACCGCATCGATTCCTCCAGCGTTGCTGGCAGAGCTGCTCGCACGTGCTCAGCGGCCAAGTCAGGAGATGGGACGGGCGGGTGCCGAAAAAGAGAGTTGGATACGCGGTCGACAGGTCAGCGCGCGACGGGGAAAGCCGGATGGCGTGCGTCGCTTGCATGTGCTGGAAACACTGCGTGCTGCGGCGCCGTGGCAGCGTGCTCGGGCGCGTGTGCGCACGGCGCGTGGTGATGCGGTGCGTTCGCTGATTGTTGAGCGCGATGATTTTCGTTTACGTCGATACGTTGAACGTGCAGGCACATCGGTAATTTTTGTTGTTGATGCGTCTGGCTCTGCGGCCGCGCAACGCTTAGGCGAGGCAAAGGGCGCCGTAGAAGCGTTGCTGGCTGAGAGTTACGCGCGTCGTGATCGTGTGTCGTTGATTGCATTCCGCGGATCGACGGCGGATGTGTTATTACCGCCTACGCGCGCACTGGCTCGCGCACGAAAGCTGCTTGCCAATCTTCCAGGTGGTGGCGGTACTCCGCTGGCGACGGCCATTGATGTTGCGACAGTCGCGGCGGTATCGGCTCGACGTGCCGGCACCCTGCCAGTGGTTGTGTTTCTCACGGATGGGCGGGCGAATGTTGCGCGTGATGGGAAGGGTGGGCGCAGCGAGTCGATGCGCGATGTGATGGCTGCTGCGCAAGAGTTTTGCGCCAACAATCTCTCCGCGGTGCTGATTGATACGTCGCCGCGGCCGGAGCCCATGGCGCGCAAAGTTGCTGATGCGTTGCACGCTCGCTATGTGCCACTGCCAGTGATTGATGCTCGCGCAATTGCAGGTGCGGTAGCGCTGGCGCGGGAGAGCGCATGACACCGCCGGGTGACGCCCGAGCGAGTCTGACGAACGCAGCGGATGTGATGACAGACACCGCTCGTTCGCGCGGCTTGTTGAGCCGGTGGCTGTACGAACACTGGACCGCAGTTGGCAAGGGTACGGTCGCCGTTGTTGGCTTCTGGTGGTTTGTCACTGGCGTAGTGGTTGCACTTCAGCGCAATGAAGTGACCCGACTCATTGCTTGGGCGCTTGCCACATTGTTGGCCGGCTACGCGAGTTACGTCATTCATGCCGAGCGCTCAGTGCGCACGGCGGCGTCAGCGCGAAAGACATTCTTGGCGGCAACCGCGATCTGGATGTGGATCAACGTGGGGCTGTACGGCGGCTGGATTGTTGGACCGTCACATGCAGCAACAACCGCTGGTTCAGCGAGCGTTTTTCGGGCGACGGAGGCCATTGCATCGCTCTTATGGCACGAGCTGCTGTGTGTCTTGCTGCTGTTTGGCACATGGCTGCAAGTGCGCCTCGCTCCCAATAAAGTCGCGTTTCACGGACTCGCGACGTATTGGGTCGTGTTGCAAGTCGCAAAGTTGAACATTTTTCTTGGCGTCGCGAATCCTGGTGCACGCTTTCTCCCGAAGCATCTGCAATTTTTGCTGACGTACTACGGACCGCCCGAAAATTCAGGGTGGCTGCCTGTGTCGGTGTTTGCGGCAACTGGTGTGGCACTCGTCTTGTGGTGGCGCGGCTCACAGTCTGCAGACGGATTTCTACGTCAGAGCAGAGCACTACTGGCGATGCTCGTTGCGCTCGCGTCGGTCGAGTACTTGCTACTCGGCGTGAAAAGTGACGCGCCGTTGTGGGAAGTATTTTTGAAGGCGAGAGGGTATTAGGCTGCTTCGGAGTCAGTATCTGCGAAAATTTTCACGCAGAGGTCGCAGAGCCGCAGAGAAGTGCAACTGAATAACACCTGGAACGGCAAAC
>JANNWU010000348.1:0-14931 GCA_031408755.1 Gemmatimonadaceae bacterium
CAAATCGCCGGCGTGGTTTGGCCGCGCGCGACGAAGATGCAGCAAGATGAAGAGGGTCGGAAACAGATCACGCAGTGGACGCGCTATGCGACCGTCGCGTTGGCGCTGATTCAGGGATACGGCTTCGCGTTGTTCACCGAAGCGCTTCCCGGCGCTGTGGCATCACCAGGTTTCTGGTTCAAGATGCAGATGACGCTGTTCCTGACCACTGGCGCCATGTTCGTGATGTGGTTGGGTGAGCAGATCACGGAGCGCGGTTTGGGTAACGGCGCATCATTGATCATCTTCTTCTCGATCGTCGAAGGATTCTGGCCGAGTATTTTCGCCACGTTCAAGTACATGACGACGAACGCGGTGGGCCCGCTGCAAGTATTGGTGCTGGCGATCGTGATGTTGGCGGTTGTTGCTGGTGTAGTCGCGATCACGATGGCGGCACGTCGGATTCTGATTCAGATTCCGCAGCGCACAGTGAGTCGTGGTCGGATGCGGCAGGAAGCGCGCAATTTCATTCCGTTGCGGCTGAACTCGGCGGGCGTGATGCCGATCATCTTCGCGCAATCGGTGATCGTGGTTCCGAGTGCGATCGCGCAGTTCAGTGGCAACGAGAGCTTCAAGGGATTCTCTGAGCTCTTCGCACCGGGAACGTGGTTGTACTTCTTGGTGAGCGCGATCCTGATTCTGTTCTTCACGTATTTTTACACGTCGATTATTTTCAATCCGATCGACCTCTCTGAAAATCTGAAGAAGCAGGGTGGATTTGTGCCTGGCATCAAGCCGGGTGCAAAGACCGCAGAGTATATCGACCAGGTTGTCACGCGGATTACGTTGCCAGGTGCAATTTTCTTAACCGTGATTGCGCTGCTCCCGCAGTTGATTGCAAAGTGGATCAACGTGCCGTTCAGCTTCGGCGGAACCAGCCTGTTAATCGTGGTTGGTGTCGCTTTAGACACGATGGCGCAGATGCAGCAGCACTTGTTGCTCCGGCAGTACGATGGTTTCATGAAGAAGGGCAAGGTTCGTTACCGCGGACGTCAGGCCACCGGCGGTTGATCGCTGGTGGTTTCTCGGTTCGCTTAATTCGCGGTCCTCTGGCCCAATTCACCGACACCCCGCTCGCACATGGTTATCGTCCTCTTCGGTAAGCCCGGAGCGGGGAAGGGCACTCAGGCGCCGCGGCTTGCCGCGGCGCTTGGCGTTCCGATCCTCGCGACCGGCGAAGCGCTTCGTGCTGCGTTGCGCGCTGGCACGCCAATGGGCATGGCAGCAAAAGCTTTCATGGATCGCGGTGATCTTGTTGCAGACACCGTAATCCTCGGAATCATCAAAGAAGCGTTGTCACAGCCGGCGTATGCCAATGGCGCTGTGCTGGACGGCGTCGTGCGCACCGTGCCGCAAGCGCAGGGTCTTGAGACTGTACTCGCAGACCTTGGTCGGTCATTGGGCGCGGTGTTGGTGTTCGATATTCCTGATGATGAAATTGTGAATCGCATCAGCAGTCGTCTTACGTGCGACAAATGCAGCGCGCCGTATACTGGTGTTGAGCCAGGCGCATCGTGCGAAAGTGTTGGCTGCACGAGTGGGCAGGGCGGCGGCACGCTCGTCCGCCGTAAAGACGATGAGCCCGACGCGGTGAAGACGCGACTGATTGCGTATCACAAGTCGACGGAGCCGGTGATGCTGTGGTATCAGCAGAACGGCGCGCGTATCGCAACAATCGACGCGGTTGGCGCAGTCGACGAGATCACCACTCGCGCACGCCTCGCACTCGGCTTGTGATTCAGCTTAAGTCGGCGCGCGAGTTGGACACGATGGCGCGTGGCGGGAGAATTCTCGCAGCAACGCACAACGTGGTGCGCGCCGCTGTGAAAGCGGGTGTGACAACTGCACAGCTCGACACGATCGCCGAAGATTTCATTCGCAGTCACGCCGGTGCGGTGCCGGCTTTCAAAGGACTGTACGGATTCAAAGGCTCCGTGTGTCTGAGCATCAACGAAGAAATTGTGCACGGCATTCCGTCGCCGAAGCGCGTGCTGAAAGAGGGTGATATTCTCTCGGTTGATATCGGTGTGAAGTTCGAGGGGATGTACACTGATGCTGCGCAGACACATGCCGTTGGCGTTATCTCTGCTGAGCATCAGCGATTGTTAACTGTGACTGAGGCGTCGTTGCGCGCAGCGATCGCTGTGTGTGTGCTTGGCAATCACATTGGAGATATTGGCCACGCCGTGCAGACGGTGGTTGAGGCGGCGGGCTTCTCGGTGGTGCGCGAATTGGTGGGGCATGGAGTTGGCTTTGTGCTGCACGAGGAGCTGCAGGTGCCCAATCATGGCAAGCCAAAGCGCGGGACAAAGCTGATGGCTGGGATGACGTTGGCAATTGAGCCAATGGTCAACATGGGCGTCGCAGCAACACGCACATTGAGCGACAAGTGGACGATTGTCTCGGCCGATGCGAAGTGGTCGGCGCACTTTGAGCATACCGTGGCGATTACGGCGGATGGCCCGCGTATTTTGACGCTGATCGATAGCTGACTGGCGCAGTTCTGGGTGTACTTGCGCGACGTCGTGTGCGCCGACTAACCGCGCGATTTGCTTTCAGTTACGCTTGATTTGCTGCTTTTTGACGTGCAGTCTGCTAAGTAGCGACGTGCGCTACGGCATCGCTCGCGCGACTGCGTTGCGCATCGGCATTGGTCAAGATTGTGCGCGCTTCGTTGAGTGTCGCGACGCCCGCTGTTGCATCGTGCAGCATCGCGACGTTTCCGCGGAGCAGCCCAAGCGACGCGCAGACGGCGGCGTGCGCGAGCGTGGCACCGGTCCACGCGTCGGGAGCGGTGACATGATCGCCGTATGTTGCGGCATCCGCAGCCAATGCGAGCACCTGCAGCGCCAGACGAGCAATTCGTAACGGTACGTTGCTGGCGCCAATCAGTGCCGCGTCAACCGCATCTGCACGAATTGCGAGCTCGCCATCGGTGGTGCGCGGAAGTCGTCGGGCGACAATCACTTGGTGCCACGCATGCGCATCGTCGCGTGCCGCAACGTGCAGTTCGTGCTCCATCTGCATGGTGGAGTCAAGCACGCGTTGTATCGCCGCGACGTGCTCGCCTTTCGCGCGTGCCACATGCACACCTGCGGCGAGTCTGACCGTTGCTGCTGCGAGTACCGTCGCTAGCGCTGCCGCGGTGCCGCTGGCTTCTGGATGGCTGAGTGATGCAATCGCATTTGCAGTGCGCGCGAGATTATCGATGGGAACCGTCTGTGCGATGCGCTGCTCAAGCGAGATGGTATCGCGTGCGTCTCGCAGCATGACGCGCGATGCAAACGCTGCCTCAATACTTCGCTGTGGAAGCAAGCCAATCAGCTCACTGTGCGTAACGCTCACGCCATGTATGCCCGCGGACTCTACGACCGCATCAAATGCCATGTGGAGTGGCACCGCGTTGAGATCAGTCACATTTATTGACACTTGGGCCTGTCCATTCACGATCAGCCCAAGTGCTTTGATGCCCGGAAGCCCACCAGATGCTGCACGAATGTCACGAGCGATTGCTTTCGCTTGCGGTAGCTTTGACGCGTCGCCGACGAAGATGTTGAACGCACCGAGAAACGCTCGTGCGCCGATTGCCACTGCGCCGGCGGTTGGATGCAGTGTGTGCGGACCGAAGTCTGGAGTGCGTGTTGTGCTGATCTCTCGCGCGAGCGCCTCAGTGCCACCCTGTCGAACATCGGCCAAGTTGCGATACTCAGCGTGCGTTGCAGCGTGTTCGTACAAGTAAGCGGGGATCTGCAGCTCCGTACCAACACGCTCCGCAAGCGAGCGTGCGAGCTGCACGCACTCGTCCATCGTGGTGCCATCCAGTGGAATGAACGGTACAACGTCTGCCGCGCCGATGCGCGGATGCACACCAGCGTGCTCGCGAAGGTCGATGCGGTCACGTGCTGTACGGATCGCCGCGAAAGCTGCATTCACGATGTGGCGCGGCTCGGCAACGAACGTGATCACCGCGCGATGGTGCCACGCATCAAGTGAACTATCGAGCACACGCCCGTGGGCGGCGCTAATCGCGTCGGCGATTGCGTCAATCACCCGTGGATCGCGACCTTCGGAGAAATTTGGAACACATTCGATGAGCGGCATATCAATGATTTGTGTGGCAGCGATGTGCAGGCGTTGCGCGAAGATCGTGTTCGTCGTGAAAGGCGCTGTCCGATGATTGCTCTACGCGATTGTCGCGAGCAACCATGCGTGCATTGCAGGATTGCCGGCGACATATCCACCAAACGCTGGGCTTGATGCGACACCGTCGAAGTCAGTCACAACGCCGCCAGCTTCACGCACGAGCAGAATACCCGCTGCCACGTCCCATGGCGCAAGTCGAAGCTCCCAGAACGCGTCGAAACGGCCCGCCGCAACGTGCGCGAGATCAAGAGCTGCCGAGCCAGCGCGCCGAATTCCGCTGGTGGTGGCCATCACCTTTGGCAGTTGCTGCAAGTAGCGTTCGATCAGGTCCGGATTGCGAAACGGCACGCCGGTGCCAATGAGCGCGAGTGTTGGATCAGCGATCGTGCTCACTTGGAGGCGCTGTCCATCACGGAAGGCTCCGCCATTTCGGATTGCGGTGAAGCAGTCGTTACGTGGCACGTCGAGCACAACGCCGGCCGCGAGTTCACCGTCAACGAGCGCGGCGATTGAGACCGCGTATGCTGGAAAGCCGTGCAGGTAGTTGGTGGTCCCGTCGAGTGGATCAACGATGAACGTGATTCCATGACCAGTGGCGGCGTCGGGCGCGCTCTCTTCGCCTACGAACGTGACGTCGCGACCTGCAGGTGCGAGCTGGGCGCGGATCAGCGCCTCGGCGCCGCGATCAACGACCGATACGAAATCGCTCTCTGCCTTGCGCTCCCATGTAAGCGACTCGCGTTGCGCGTCGTGGCTGCGAATGAAATCGGCGGCGGCACGCGCCGCGCTCTTGATTTCGTGAAGCAATGCACGGTCTGAGTGGGAGGGCTGTTCTAACGATTCTTCGTGCAGGGGGCGCTCGGTGCTAGTGTGGGCATTAGTTTGGCGGAATGTCACGAATCTTCAGCGGCATTCAGCCGTCGGGCGAACTGCACATTGGCAACTACCTTGGCGCGGTGCAGAATTGGGTCCAATTACAGGAGGGGCGTGACAGCACGTTCTTCTGTGTGGTCGATCTGCACGCGCTCACAGGAAACTACGAGCCGGACGATCTTCGGCGACGTCGGCACCAGATGGCGTTGTCGTTGCTGGCTGCCGGACTAGACCCGGAACGCTGCACCTTGTTCTTCCAGAGTGCGGTGCCGCAGCATACCGAATTGGCCTGGATCTTCAACACGGTCACGCCCCTAGGCGAACTGGAACGTCAGACGCAATACAAGGACAAGAGCGGCCGTCAAGAGAGCGTGGTCACCGGGCTGCTGACGTATCCGGTGTTGCAGGCCGCTGACATTCTGCTGTACCACGGCGAGCGCGTGCCAGTTGGTGAAGATCAGGTGCAGCATCTGGAACTGAGTCGAGAAATTTCGCGGCGGTGGAATGCTCGGTTTGCCGCGGATGTTGCGTACTTTCCGGAGCCGAAACCGCTACTCACGCCAACGCGTCGGTTGCTGGGATTGGATGGACAAGCGAAGATGTCGAAATCGCTTGGTAACACGATTGATCTACTGGAATCGCGCGAGTCCATTTGGGAGAAGCTGCGGCCGGCCATGACTGATCCGGCACGCGTTCGCAAAACAGATCCGGGCAACCCAGATGTGTGTAACATTTATTCGATGCATAAAGCATTTAATTCGTTAGACACGCAAGCGCTGGTCGCGAACAATTGTCGGACTGCCGCGTGGGGATGTATTGACTGCAAGAAGGTGCTGGCAACTGGAATGGAAGAGGTGCTGGTACCAATTCGCGGGCGCGCCGCAGCGATCAGCGAACGACCGTCATTTGTGACCGATGTGTTGGAAGACGGCGCACAACGCGCGCGTACGATAGCACAGGAAACAATGCGCCAAGTGTATGAGCGCATGGGGCTGACAGACTGATGCCAAATTCGCGCGCAGTGTTGGGTGGTGTGTTGGCGGCGACGGTTACGCCATTTGATGCGAATGGTGCACTGGATCGTGATGCGGCGCGTCGCAATGTGCGGTCGTTGCTTGATGCTGGGCTGCATGGTGTGTTGCTCGCGGGTTCAACGGGCGAGGCGGCGCTGTTGGATCAAACGGAGCGCGATGGGTTGTTGCAAACAGTGCGCGATGAGATACCGTCCTCGCGATTCTTGTTGATGGGCGTGGGCGCCGAGAGCACTCGGCAAACGATTGCGCGTGCGAAGCATGCTGCCACGTTGGGGGCTGATGCGGTGCTGGTGGTCGCACCGCACTACTTCACAACGCTGATGACACCTGCGGCGCAGCACGCGCATTACGTCGTCGTTGCCGACGCGTCACCGGTGCCAGTTGTGTTGTACTCAGTGCCGGCGTTCATGCACTACCATCTGGATGCGGATGTGGTGTGCGAACTCGCGCTGCACCAGAACATCATCGGGATCAAGGATTCCAGCGGCAATGCTGAGTGGCGTGGTGGGTACTTGCGGGCGCGGAGTGCGACGTTTGCGGTGATGACCGGGCATTCGCCGTCGCTGACGCAGGCGCTTGGCGAGGGGTGTGCCGGCGCGGTGTTAGCGGCGGCATGTATCGCGCCGGAGCTGGCGTTGGCGGTGTCGCGGGGGATTGGGCTCGGGCATCCGGAAGATGCGGCGATCGCGCAGGAGGGATTGCGGCGGTTGACGGTAGAAGTGGCGGCCAAGTACGGCGTGCCGGGGCTCAAGGCGGGTGTAGATGCGGCGGGGATGGTGGGTGGTGCACCGCGTTCGCCCCTCTTGCCACTGGGTGAGGACGCTCGCGCGACGGTCCATGCGATCGTGACGAGCTTGCTTTCAGTGGCCAAAGGTTAAAGTCGGGGTCGCTCTTGTGTGATTGACGGGGACGATGGTCGTCAGTATTCTGAATTTCGTATATCCGAAACAATGAATTCTGATGACCTCTATTTCTTTACACCAACTCCGGCTCGCTGCTGTCTCCATCGCGGGCTCGCTGCTTTTTGCCGAATTCGCTGAATCGCAGGTTCCCGCCCACGTGCGGCCTGCGGCGATCTTGACCGGTAGAGTCTCCGGCAGCGGCGCACCGATCGCGTCGGCGACGATAGAAATCGTTGGAACGCAGGCGAGGGTGCGGACGGACAGCGTGGGTCGCTTCACACTTATCTCGCGCGACGCGGGCGCAGTGACGTTACGATTTCGTGCAATTGGTCATTCGCCGGTGGTTCGCGCGATCACGCTCCGTGCTGGCGTCACGGATTCGCTCAACGTAGCGCTCGCGCCGAGTGCGTCGATGCTCAACACGATTGTCACGACGGCGACGATGCAAGAGCGTTTCGTTTCTGATGCGCCGGTGAAGGTTGACGTTGTGACGCCCGCTTTTTTGCGGCGCAATGCGGGCAACAACGTGATGGACAACGTGTCTTTCTTGCCGGGGCTGTCGCAGCAGGTGGACTGCGGTGTGTGTTTTACAAATAATATCCGCATCAATGGCATGGAGGGGCCGTACACGGCTGTGCTTATAGACGGCACGCCGATGATGAGCGCGCTGGCAACGGTGTACGGTTTGAATTCGATTGATCCGAGTCTGATTGAGCAGATCGAAATCACTAAAGGCCCGAACTCGACCCTTTACGGTGCCGAAGCGATGGGCGGTGTGATCAACATTGTCACCAAAGATGCGCGGCTTGCTCCGAAGTCGAGTGTAAATGCATTCGCGACCAGCAACGGCGAAATGAGTGTTGCGCTGGCGGCGGCACCGCAGATTGGAAGTGCGCGGACGTTGTTGAGCATCAATGGCGCGTGGAATCAACGATTTGTTGATGGCAACGCTGATGGGTTTTCTGATCTTCCATTGGTGAAGCGTATTTCGGTGCTGAACAAGTGGGCCGTTGGTTCGCCCGCGGCACGTCGATTTGAAGTGATGGGGCGTTACTACGCCGAAGATCGATTTGGTGGAGTGCGTGCGTGGTCGGCGGCTGACCGCGGCTCTTCAACGGTGTATGGGGAATCAATTCGTACCAACCGGGCTGAATTGTTAGGCACTTATCGGCTTGGCAATGCGATGGCGCCCTTTCGTGTGGACTTCTCGGCCAACTGGCACAAGCAGAATAGCGTGTACGGTGATCAACCCTACATTGCCACACAGACAACCACGTTTGCACAAGGCATCTGGTCGCCGCAACGCGGTGCGCATGCGTTTGTGATCGGCGGCACGTTACGCCGACAATCGTATGCGGACAGTACCCAGGCGCAACGCACGCGTGAGCTGCGTTTCATTCCTGGTGTGTTTGTGCAAGACGAGATTGCAATCGGGAGTACCGTCACGCTGCTTGGTGGATTTCGTCTAGACCATCACCGTGCGCATGGCGTGATTCCGTCACCGCGTCTGGCGTTGAAGTGGGATGTGACGCCGCACACGACCTTTCGCACGTCAGCAGCGACGGGTTTTCGCGTGGTCTCACTGTTCTCGGAAGATCACGCCGCGCTCACCGGCGCGCGTCAGGTGATCATCGCTGAGCGGTTGAAGCCTGAGCGCTCAGCAACGGTGACGGCGGGCGTGAACAGCGTCTTCGATATCGGTGGTGTTGAGGATGCCATGACCCTTGACGTCGATGCGTTTTACACGCGCTTCAGCAATCGGATCACCGGCGACTTCGATACCGATCCGAATGCAATTCTGTATCGCAACTTGAACGGCCACGCGGTGACGCAGGGCGTGTCGGTTGCGTTTGGCTATGCCACGCTGAGGAAGCCTCTGTTTGGCAATGTGGGCCTGACGCTGCAGGATGTGTTTTTGGTTGATGGCGGGGCGCGCCGTGCGCTTCCGTTTGCAGCGGGTGTTCAGACAGTATTTACCGCTGGCTACCGATTCGCCAACATTGGGATGACGATCGACTGGACGGGGCGCGTACAAGGGCCGGCCGCACTGCCACGGTTTGCCGGTCTCCCGTCGCGCAGCGAGTGGCTTACGGAGCAGCATGTTCAGTTGACGCAGCGGCTGTCGACGGGACGCGAATTGTATGTCGCGGTGAAGAACATTTTCGATTATGTGCAACGTGACGCCATCATCGACCCGTTTAATCCATTTGGCGATCGGTTTGATACCGCACGAGTGTACGGACCACTGCAGGGCCGACGTCTGCTGCTTGGGTTTCGGCAGACGGTTGGGCGCTAAGCCGGTGCGCATGCGATGTCTGGTGGGGCCGCTGATCTGCGTGTTCGGCGCAGCGGCGACGCTCGTTGGCCAGAGTCCGACGCGCACCGCGACGGCATCGACACCGACACCGACACCGACACCGACACCGACAGGTACGTCAACACCGACATTGATACCGACACCGGAACCCGCGACTCGTGCGTTCGCGCAATCGGCACCGCATGACACGGCGAACCTCGCGTGGCTGGTGTTCACGCTGCAGGGCGAACGTCGTTCACTCGACATGCTGCGCGGGCGTGTGGTTGTGGTGAATAGTTGGACAACGTGGTGCGAACCGTGTGTGGCGGAGCTTCGCACATTGCAGAACTTGCGCGACTCAATTCCTGATCCGGATCTCGCGTTCGCACTCATTGCACCTCAGAGCAGGGAACCAGTGGCGCAGTTTGTTCGTCGTCGCGGACTCACATTGCCGGT
Organism: Gemmatimonadaceae bacterium; assembly: GCA_031408755.1. Taxonomy (GTDB): domain Bacteria; phylum Gemmatimonadota; class Gemmatimonadetes; order Gemmatimonadales; family Gemmatimonadaceae; genus JACMLX01. The sequence goes on from JANNWU010000348.1 coordinate 9,744, forward strand.
GTATCTCGAAGCTGCGCCTCCGCCAGCAGCGTTCCGGTTTGAGGCTGTGCCCACAACCTGGATTCTCGATCGCACCGGACGGATTATTTGGCGACATCGCGGCGCAGCGCGGTGGGATACGGCGGCGGTAATTGCGCGGATTCGAGCATTGCTCGCGGCGCCGCGCGACAGCATGCGCGTACGGTAGCCGAAAAACTTCGTTCCAGATACTGCGGAATGACGCGACGCTGATCACACGCGTCATCCCGCTGTACAGACGGCATCGGCAGCAGCTATATCGAGGGGGCTACATGCACTGCGTAATCAAATCGCGCTGAATCCAAGTGCGCGATCCAAGTCTGCCACCAGATCCTTCACGTCCTCGATTCCCACCGACAGCCGGATGAGATCAGGCGTGACACCGGCAGCCAGCCGCTCACCTTCTGAGAGCTGTTCGTGTGTCGTTGACCACGGATGAATAACGAGACTCTTCGCATCGCCCACGTTGGCTACGAGTGAGAAGAGCTGCAACTGCTTGATGACCGTGTGCGCGGCAGCTTGCTGTTCATCCACGGTTGCATCGTCTCCAGCATTGACTCCGAATGTGAGTACGCCGCCAAAACCGCCGGTGAGGTATTTCGTCGCGAGCGCGTGCGTGGGGTGTGACGCGAGACCAGGATACTGGACCCACGACACTGATGGATGGCCCTCCAGAAACTGTGCAACAGTCAGTGCATTTTCGACGTGGCGTTGCATGCGCAGATGCAGTGTTTCCAGCCCTTGCAGCAGCTGGAACGCATTGAAGGGTGACAGCGCCGCGCCCACGTCGCGCAGGAGCAGCACACGAAGCCGTAGCGCAAACGCTGCATTGATGGGACCATTGCCAAGATCCACCGCACCGAATGCGTCAGCGAATACAAGGCCGTGATACGCGGCTTCCGGCGTTGTGTACAGCGATGCAAAGCGCGGTGAATTCTTCCAATCGAATTGTCCGCCATCCACCACCACACCACCGATCGCGAGTCCGTGCCCGCCGATCCATTTTGTGGCTGAATGCACCACGATGTCGGCGCCATGCTCGAGTGGACGGCAGAGTATTGGCGTGCCGAAGGTGTTATCGACAACCAATGGCACACCTGCGCGATGCGCGACGGCCGCGAGGGCCTCGAAATCCGGCACATCGAGTTTCGGATTACCAATTGTCTCGACATACACTGCACGCGTGCGCTCGGTGATGGCTTTTGCGAAAGCGTCGGGGCCGTGAGCTAGATCGACGAATTTTGTGTTTATCCCGAGCCGAGGTAGCGTGTGTGCAAGGAGCGCGTGGGTGCCGCCATACAGCGAAGTGGAGGCAACAATCTCATCACCTGCCTGCGCGAGATTGAGCAGCGCGAGAGTCTGCGCTGCCTGTCCGCTCGCGGTAGCCACTGCCGCCACACCACCTTCAAGTGACGCAATGCGTCGCTCGAACACGTCGGTGGTGGGATTCATGATTCGTGTATAAATGTTCCCAAACGCGCGCAGTCCAAACAAATCTGCGGCGTGGTTTGGATCATCGAATACGTAGGACGTGGTCAAGTAAATTGGCACGGCACGCGCGTTGGTGGTGGCATCGGCATGCTCTTGGCCCGTGTGAACGGCACGAGTGCCAATACCAAGTGGAGCTTGGGTGTGTCCGGTCGCGTTTGTCGTCATCTTCGCCTCCTCGGCGAATAAGTGCTTCCGCGCGGTCAGCGTGCTGCAATGCGGAGTGACGCGCACGCAGCGCGACGATTCCGCATACAACAAGGCCCGGCAAGCATGACGCCGCCGGGCACTCGCGTTTTAGCTCTTTCTTTTACGTGGCGGCAAGGGGCGGCAAATGACCACGGTCAAACAGTTGTTCTCAAGAGTCTAGTGGCAATTGGAAGCGGGTCAAGGTGCACATCGTACGCGGCGCCTCAGTGAATGCGCAGCCGCGGTACTTGGTGACGAACTCGTGCGATGAATCCAGCATGTCTTTGATTCGAGTCGGCGCTTACATCGTTGCCTGCAGAACCGGCAAGTTCGCAAGCCGCGGTGACAATTGTGCCGGCTCACTTTCACCACGCGGTCTCGTCGTCCGCGAAAAATTTGGTCGACACGCCACATTCGTACATCCCGGGCACTTTTGTGCATAGTTCGCCGAGGTCGGCGCGTCGCCGCGCAGATGCCCCGAGACCAAGCGCCCAATAGCATCAAGGAAAACCGGATGATCATTGAGTGCTGCGGCGCGAATGTAATTTGTGATTCCTGCGCCGCGCGCCACATGGCCGTACTCAATATCCAACTCGGATAGTGTTTCGATGTGATCGCTGGTAAACGCGATCGGCACGACAATGACCGAGCGCTGCGATTGCGCGCCAAGCTGGCGCAACACGAACTCCGTGCTTGGGCCAAGCCATCGCACCGGTCCAACATCAGACTGGAAACTCAACTGGTGTGCGTTCGGAACATGCAATCGCTGCATAACCGCCGCTACGCTGGCTGCCACTTCGGATGGGTACGAATCGCCACGGTCAATCACGCTTAGCGGCAACGAATGCGCGCTAAAAAGAATCAACGCAGCGTCACGTTCTGCGTCAGGCAACGAATGTAGTGCGTCACGGGTAACCGTCGCCATGCTGTCGATAAAACCGTCGTGCAGATGCCATCTGTCGATCAAGCTCCAATCGAAACGATCTCGCAGGCCGGTGCGTACCAGCGCGCGATTAAGTTCGTTCAACGACGAGCCGGTTGTACTGCACGACCACTGCGGATACTGTGTAAACGCGATTGCGCGCGTAACGCCATCCGTCGCCATTGCTCTGACTGCGTCATCCGCGAACGGCGCGGTGTACCGAAACGCAATGTAGAAACGATGCGGCGCCGTCTCTGGTGACAACGTATCCAATCGTTCGCACATACCGCGACCTTGCGCCTCTGTCCATCGCTTGATAGGCGAGCCACCACCAATCGCAGCGTAGAGTTTCTCAACTTTTGGTGACCGGCGCTTTGCAATGACGTCGCCGAGTACGCGTTGCATCGGCAACTTCAGCAATTCGCGATCGGCAAAGAGGCGTTGCAGAAACGGTCGTACATCGGCCAGCGTCTCTGGTCCGCCGAGGTTGAGCATGACGACGCCGGTGCCGGCGGATGTGCGAGGTGCGAATGACATGGTCTGAACCTGCGCGGAAACGCAACGCGCGACATTCGTAGATGTACGGAGCGCTGCAGTCGAGATCAGAAACCGCGTCTACAGGATTGCGTAGTATTGGTCATGCCTATCGAACTGATTTTGCTGTTGCTCGCGGTATTCGCGGGGCTGCTCATGATTCCGCTGGGCCTGCCCGGGATCTGGCTGATGGTCCTCGCGGGAGTGGGGCACCGACTGCTCGTGACTCCACCAACGCTGAGCTGGCTGACGTTGGTGGCGGTCGCTGCGATTGGCGTTGGCGCGGAATGGCTCGAGTTCAGCGTCTCTGGCCGTTACACCCAGAAGTACGGCGGGTCGAAGCGCGCGGCGTGGGGAGCGATTGGCGGCGGTCTGGTGGGAGCGTTTGTTGGCATCCCGATTCCGGTGATTGGCTCGGTCATCGGCGCCTTTGCCGGTGCCTTTGCCGGCGCGCTCATCGGCGAGTACTCGGTGGCGAAGGATCACGGCAAGGCGACGCGTGCGGCGACCGGGGCGCTGATCGGAAGGGCAGTGGCGACTGCATTGAAGAGCGTGGCTGGGTGTGTGATTGGCGGCTGGTTGCTGGCGGCCGCCTGGCGCTGAGCTTCGACAGGTTTGGGGGTCGGCGAGCGCGCTTAGACCGATTACGTTCTCCCGTGAGGGCGGCACTCTTCGCCCGTCGCCCGCACTCGTATTCTGGAGCTTTTGATGGACGCAGCCCTGCTCGGCCTGGTGAAGATTTTCTTGGTGATTCCATCATTGCTGATGGATGGCGTCTTCGCGATGGGCCCGGTCATTGCGCCAGCGCTTGCGTTGTTGTTCTGCGTTGTTTTTCCGTTTATCGCGCTGCGGGATAAGAAAGACGCCTGAGCGTGATCAGGGGTAGCCGCGTGGTGCGGCTGCCGTAGTTTTCGCCATTGCCACGCGCCAGCATTGCGCGTGGCGTTTTGCGTCGGATGGTCGCCATTCGGACGCCCTTGTAGCGATTCTGTTGCGCGCTTAATGCTGTGGTGCGCCAAGGAAGATTTCTCCGATGTTCGACGCGTCGCGACGCACGCTGGTGGTAGTTGGCGCCCAATGGGGCGATGAAGGCAAAGGCAAATTGGTAGATGTGCTCGCTGAGCGCGCCGATTGGGTGGTGCGATATCAGGGCGGCGCGAATGCCGGTCACACGGTGCATATCGGCGACAAAAAAGTTGTCTTGCATCAAGTTCCGAGCGGCATCATGCACCCCGGTGTCCGATGTGCAATTGGCAACGGTGTGGTGCTTGATCCGGAGAAGCTTTTCGCTGAAATCGACGGTCTTGTCGCTGACGGTATTGACGTAAGCGGGCGTTTGTATGTGAGCGAGCGCGCGCACTTAGTGATGCCGTATCACAAGGTGATGGACGGCGCGAGCGCATCGAGCAAAGCGATTGGTACGACGGGCCGCGGTATTGGTCCGACTTACGAAGACAAGGTTGCGCGACGCGGTGTACGTGTGCTCGATCTGCGCAATCCGACCCGCCTGTTGGCGCTGGTTGAGGCGGGCGTTGCGAACGCCAACGGACGACTGGCACAGATGCAGTCTGACCTGCGCGCGGATGTTGGTGAGACGATGCGCACGTTAGAGCAGGTTGCACCGCGACTGCTCGCGTTGGCCGATGATGTTGGTCTGCAGATTCATCGTGCGCTCAAGAGTGGTGCGGCGGTGCTGCTGGAAGGCGCGCAGGGCTCGATGTTGGACATTGATCACGGCACGTATCCCTACGTTACGAGCAGCAGCACAACCTCTGGCGGTGCTGCAATTGGTGTTGGCATTGCGCCAACTGCGTTGCACGGAATTCTGGGTGTTGTAAAGGCGTATACGACGCGAGTTGGCGCTGGTCCGCTTCCAACGGAATTCACCGAGCCGATGCAGACACAGATGCGCACACTGGGCAATGAGTTTGGTGCAACCACCGGTCGCCCGCGTCGCTGTGGTTGGTTTGACGGCGTTGTCGTGCGCTTTGCAGCGCGCGTGAACGGACTGACGGATTTAGCGGTGACCAAACTTGA
>JANNWU010000349.1:0-15977 GCA_031408755.1 Gemmatimonadaceae bacterium
CCCGCCCGGGCTACCTCCCCGGGCCATTTTCCTGATCACCGGCTGAGTCGCTTGTTAGCGCCCGTCAGCCCCCGCGGCCCAATCGAAACAATGCCGCACGGAACCGCCGACTGGTTCGGCGCTCAACCCGAAGAAGGTGACGAAAAGATGGCTCCCCGGTCACGATCAGGAACAACACTGTTTTGTGATTGGAACCAATTCCGAATTCACCCCGCCTGGGGAATAAGCACACCGTTGGCTGGCAATGCTGCATTACGCTACGTCACCCAGCTTAATTTCAACCTCGGGAAGAATATATTGGCCGAAGTGGCAGTTTGTAACAACCTAAAGGCAATGCAGCGCAACCATGGCAGCCACCGCGCCAACACATGCACCGGTTCAAGGATGCAGCGGAAGTTCAGCGTGCCGGATCCAACCCTGGTTGTACGAAGCGATTCGTTAGCGCTAACAGTTGGTCGGCATCAAGCTGTCATCAACGGCTGCACAAGTTGCCACGGGAATCAGCTTGAAGGGAAAATTGAAGTCGAAAACTTCGCGCTTGGCCGAATGACCGGCTCCAATCTGACAAACGGTGGCCGCGGCGCCGTGTTGGACGCGCGCGATTGGGTGCGCGCCGTTCGGCATGGTCTACGCGCAGATAGCACGCCACTGCTGTTCATGCCCGCGCACGAATTGTCGAGGATCGCTGATGAACATCTGGCCGCGATTATCGCCTACGCACGCTCAATTCCCGCGTCGCAATCGAGCGTGAGTCGCAGTTATGCGGGTCCACTCGCGCGCGTCCTGTTCCTGACTGGTGATGTCACGCTGCTTCCGGCGGAAAAGGTAGACCACCAAAGCATTGCGCCACAAACAATGCCAGCCGAACGAACAATCGCATTCGGTCGCTACTTGGGCACCGGCTGCAAAGGTTGCCATGGCGTGAACTACTCTGGCGGCGTTATTCCGGGTGCACCGCCAAGCTGGCCGGCGGCAGCGAACATCACGCCGTCCGGATTGGTGGCGTACACTCGCGAGAGCTTTGTGCACGCCCTGCGCACTGGCACGCGACCAGGAGGCAGCGCCATTCGCCAGCCAATGCCAATCAACGCGTACAAGGAAATGACCGACGTGGAACTTGACGCCCTCTGGCTATATCTGCAGTCGCTGCCCAAGCGAGCCTACGGCGGGCGGTAACTGCATCGACACGCATCCACGCGCGCGAAGAGAAGAAACCGCGTCACGACTGGCGGTTCGATGATTTGCGCGTGATGCTTCCGCATGAGTGAAAACATCAGCATCGAGCGGGCCGATCACGTGGTGACAATCCGGATGTCACGACCGGACAAGAAAAATGCGCTGACCGGCGCGATGTACACTCGAATGACAGAGGCGACGCGAAGCAGCATCCTTGATGACTCTGTCCGCGCAATCATGCTCGCTGGTGCTGGCGGCGTGTTTACCAGCGGCAATGATCTGCGCGACTTCGGTGACTCTCCGCCGGTAAATGCGGATAGCCCTGTTTTCCAATTTCTCCAAACGATCTCCACCTGCCCGAAACCCATCGTTGCGGCGGTGAGCGGCCTAGCGATCGGCATTGGGACGACGATGCTTCTGCACTGCGATCTGGTCGTCGCAGATCCGAACGCGCGTTTCTCCTTACCGTTTATCAACCTCGGCTTAGTACCAGAAGCGGGGTCGAGCTTAATTCTGTCCCGCATGCTCGGCCATGCGAAAGCGAGCGAACTGTTGCTTCTTGGCGACGTGTTTGACGCGTCCAGCGCGGAACGGTTTGGCATCGTCAATAAGCTCAGCGCGCCCGGCGCGGCAGACGTTGAGGCGATGGCGTGGGCTACGACTCTCGCGGCAAAGGCACCCGTCGCGATGCGTCTGACCAAGGCGCTGCTGAAATCCGAAACCGGCGGGCTCTCTGCGCGGATGGCCGAGGAGTCTGTTCACTTTGTGTCGCAGCTTCAGGGGCCGGAGTTTCGCGAGGCGCTGCGAGCTTTCATGGAGAAGCGGGCTCCGTCGTTCGGCTAGGAGCCGCCGCTGGTCAACTTGACGAGCTCTACCATAGGCGTGACAATTGGCCGCGGATTTGCATGAGTACGGTATCCTTGGACAGGCACCGACCGGTCGGTGAGTGCCGTCACGTAATCCGCGAGTAGTTTTCCCGGGCTCATGCCACAGATCGTTCTCGACACCACACCAGATGCTCCTCCGGTCACGGTCATCGCCGTGCACGGGAATGGTGGTGGCAGTTTCCGCTTTTCTATGGTGGCCGAACGCGTTCCCCGAGACGTTCGGTTCATTGCGCCCGATCTCCCCGGTTTTGGCGGGGCGAGTCGTCCTACGCCACTTCCGACGCTGCGCGCATACGCGGAGTGGTTGGTAGACATCATTGAGGCCACGCCGGCGCCGCGTGTTTTGCTGGGTCATGGCATTGGTGGAGCATTTGTGCTCGAGCTGTTGCAACGGTATTCGCATCTCGTGAGCGGCGTCATTCTGCACGCGCCTGTTGGTGCGAAACTCGGTTCGCGCGCATTTCCTGTGTTGATGAAGCCACGTCCGGTGCGGTGGATGGTGCAGCAGGCGCTGGCCGCCAGACTGCTCCGGCCAATGTGGGAGCGGCGATTCTTTCGCGCTCCGGTGCCGATGCACGCCGTAGACACGTTCTTCACGAACTATCGTCATTGCGCCGCGTTTAGCCCGATGTTCGACATGATCACGCCGCGCTGGTTCGACTCGTTAGCGCCAGTGCACGTTCCAGCGACGCTGCTGTGGGGCGCACGTGAGCGCGTGCTGTCACCGTCACATGCGGCGCTCTATCAACGCGTGCTGCCGCAGGCCGACGTGGTGATTGAGCCGGAGTGGGATCACTTTCCGATGATGGATGCGCCAGCGTCGTATGCGACGCGGATTGCGGACCTCGCCCACGACTTGGTGTGAATGCTCCGTACGTGATTTTGGGAAGTGGCGATCGGCGCGCGCATGCAGTGGCGCCGAAGGCCGCAATGTTGCACCGCGCAGCGATGGCCGGGCTCGCGATTCCCGTTGGCATTGTCATTCCAGATGCAAATTACGACGCGTGGTGCGCTGCTGGGTATCCGCTGCCGTCCGCGCTCGCATCGACTTTGCTCGCAATTCGATCGGCATTTTCATCTGAAGATCTCACGCGCGAAAGTCACGCCGGTGAGTTTGCCAGTGTGTTGCGCGTTCCCTCTAATAATCGCGACGCAATTCGCACCGCTGCCGAACGTGTGCGTGCATCGGGTGCGGGCATTTCACAGACGCGCGATCTGATCATCATGCAGTTGGTGAATGCGCATCACGCTGGCGTCGCATTTACAGAGCGCGAACACGAAGATGATCTCGTAAACGTGGTGCCCGGTACCGCTGAAGCGCTGTTGGCGGGGCACGTGAGCGGATCGACGCTGGAGATGGCGCGATGTCGTCGTGGCGAACCCACCGACGTTGTGTTGCCATCGTGGGCGCAACGGCTGCAGCGTATTTTGCAGAATGTGCGTGAATTGGCGAGCGTCAATCGCTGGGGCAGTGGCGATTGGGATGTCGAGTGGGCCGACGACGGCGTGGCGTGTTGGGTGGTGCAGTTACGTCACGTCACGCGCGCGACCGTGCGCAACGAGTGGTTTACGTTGGCAAATCATCGCGAAATTCTGCCGCCGTTACCCAGTCGATTCATGGCGACGTTGATCGCATCATGCGCCGGTGGGTTGTTCGCGTGGTATCGTCGCGCAGATGCGGCGCTGCCGGCAACACGCCCCTTCATCGAAGTGTTTGAAGGGCGTCCGGTGATCAATTTGTCATTGCTTACTGACATGCTGCGATCGTGGGGATTGCCCACGCGCTATGTCACTGAAGCAATTGGTGGACGCGATGTGCGCCCAGTTGGATGGCGCCCAACGCGAATGTTGCGTGCGGCACCAGCGCTACTGCGCATGTTGTGGGCACAACTGACATCCGTTGGTTCTACGCGACGTGCGCGGCTGACGATTTTGTCGCGCGATCTGCTGGAATCAGAAGGCGAAGTTGGTCCACTGGTGCAAGCGGCGCAGCGTCGATACGTGATGCTGGTGCAGTCGATGTTTGCGCTGACGGCAGCGATGAGCACACCACTCGCACTTCTTCGCAGAACTGGCACACTCTCGGCGCATCTCTCACGTCAACGAACGCCTGGCAGCGATGTGGTTGAGGCACTGCGGCGAGATGTTGTGCCATCGGTGCGCGATTTTCCTGATGACATTGCGCGAATTGCTGTTGGTGAAGCACCGATTGGTGAAGCCGGCGCATTTGAGTGGAAGCAGTGGCTAGAGCGGCACGGACATCGCGGGCCGTATGAGAGTGACTTGGCGCAAGCGCGGTGGCGCGAACAACCTGCGGCTGTACTGGCGCTTCTGCGCCATGAGCTTGCGTATCCCATCGAGCCGCGACCGTTGCCACGGCGTAGCATCACCGAGTTCGTCACGCTGCCACTGTGGTGGCTTGCGCAGCGGCCGTTGCGCGCGCGCGAAGAATTACGTGATGATGCGATGGTTGCGTTCGCAATGATTCGCGAGTTGGTACACACGGCGGCAGATAAAGCCGTGGAGCGCGGCGCGATGCGCAAGCGTGACGATATCTGGCTCCTCTCGGTTGATGAAGCGGTGGCGCTAGACGGCGGAGCGTCGTACGATGCGAAGTTCTTCGACGCGCGAGAACATGAACGTCGCTTGCAAGCGGCAATCACCATTCCGTTGATGTTTCGTCGGTTTGAATCGTTCCGTCGCGATCCGCGGAAATCGCCATCACCACTGCGTGATTCGTGGCAGGGTATTGGGCTCGCGCCGGGGCGGGTGAGTGGTCGTGCGTGGTGCGCTGAGGGCCCGACGTCGTCGCCACCACTCGGCTGGACCCCTGATGAGACAATTCTCGTTGCGCCTGCGGTTGACGCGGCGTGGGCTTTACTCTTTCGCCGCGTGTCCGGCGTGGTCGTGGAAACTGGCGGCGAGCTATCACACGCTTCCATCATCTTGCGCGAGCTCGGTGTGCCGTCGGTGACCAATGTGCGCGGCGTGTTGTCAGATGTGCGCACAGGCGATCCGTTGACGCTCGATACCACGCGCGGTCAGGTTTCGCGAGCGATTTAAAACGCACGACGTTCGTGCGTTGTGCGCAGCAGAACCGAGGTCGCACTTGCGCGGGCCGGAACACGATTCAACGTTGCAGTGTCGCGCTGCGTTGCGACGGTATCCCATAGCGCCCTCTCCCCCGGTCGCCTCACTACCAGAGCCCGCGTATGTTCTCGCCGCGCCCGCTGTTCTTGTTGGCATTGCCAACACTCGCTGCCACCTACGCCGGTGTGCTCAACCTGTGGCCGAACGAGCGCGTGCTCGCGCCATCGGCGTCGCATACTTCGGCGCTGGACACCACGCTGATGTCCGGGTATCGATGGCGAAACATCGGCCCGGATCGTGGTGGCCGATCGATTGCGGCGAGCGGCGTGAAAGGGCGTCCGAACGAAGCGTACTTCGGTGCGACTGGCGGCGGCTTGTGGAAGACGATCGACGGCGGTGACACGTGGATGCCTGTCACAGACGGACAAGTGAAGAGTGCGTCAGTTGGCGCAGTCGTGGTCAGTGAGTCGAATCCGGATCTTGTGTTCATCGGCATGGGAGAGACCGCAATCCGCGGCAACATCATGCCCGGTGATGGCGTCTACCGCAGCACTGACGCTGGTAAGAATTGGACGCACGTTGGGTTCCGCGAGTCGCACGGTATCTCAAAAATTCGTATTCATCCAACCAATCCTTTGATTGTTTTCGTGGCGTCGTTCGGCAAGTACAGTGTGCCGAGTGCCGAGCGTGGTGTGTTCAAGAGCACGGACGGTGGAAGTACTTGGCGCAAGGTGCTGTTTCGCGACGATAAGACTGGCGCGATTGACATTGCCTTTGATCGTGCGAACCCGTTGGTGATGTATGCTGCGATGTGGGAGGCGTATCGCAAAGAGTATCAGATGTCGAGCGGCGGACCGGGGAGTGGTCTGTTTAAGAGTGTTGACGGTGGCGAAACGTGGACTGAGATCACGCGCAATCCGGGCCTGCCACCTGGTATGATTGGACGCATTGGTGTCGCAACGACGGCAGCGAATTCCAACCGTGTGTATGCGCTGGTTGAGAACGACAGCGGCGGGCTCTTTAAGAGCGATGATGCCGGTGCTACGTGGACGGCGATGAACTACAGCCGCAGCATTCGTCAGCGCGCGTTCTACTACACGCATCTCTTTGCTGATCACAAGAACGCCGATGTTGTGTATGCGCAAAACACCTCGCTCTTCCGCAGTACGGACGGTGGCAAGACATTGGCGACGATCGATAATGGTACGCACGGAGACTTTCACGATCTGTGGGTGGATCCTGAAAATCCCGCGCACCTTGTTGTCGCGAATGACGGAGGCGGCGCAGTATCGCTCAATACCGGTGGCAAATGGACGGCTCAGGACTATCCCACCGAGCAGTGGTACCATGTAATTACGACTACACACATTCCGTTTCATGTGTGCGGATCGCAGCAGGATAACAGCACGCTGTGTACGCCGTACAACTGGAATCTCGGCGCGTTCACTGCTGCAAATGCACCGCGCACCGACACTGCACCGCCGCGTCCCGACACTGCACCGCCGCGTCCCGTTACCGACATCACATCGGGTGGTATGGCGGTGTCGTATGTCGCCGGTGGCGGTGAGCCTGGTTACATCGCACCCGATCCGCGCGATCCAGATCTGTTCTACTCTGGCACAAACAACGGCGCGTATCTTGACAAGTTCAATCGTCGGACTGGTCAGCAGCGCGAAGTGAATCCATATCCGTGGTTCTATTCGGGCGAGCCATCGAAGGCGATACGTGAGCGCTGGCAGTGGACGTACCCGATCATCTTCTCGCCGATCGACAAGAAGTCGTTGTATGTATCGTCACAACGGCTTTGGCGTACGATGGACGGTGGAAAAACATGGGCCGCATTGAGTGGTGATCTGACGCGACACGATCCCATCACGCAAGAAAAATCTGGTGGTCCGATTACGGGTGACATGAACGGACCAGAGGTGTACGGTACGATCTTTTCTGTGGCACCCGGTAAGCGCGATATCAATGTGATCTGGACCGGTTCAGATGATGGATTAGTACATGTGACGCGCGACGGCGGGAAAACGTGGGTGAACATCACGCCACCCGATATGCCAGACTTCGGTCGTGTGAGCCAGATCGATGCGTCAAATTTTGCGCCGGGCACCGCGTACATGTCGGTGCGCAAGCCGTTATTGAATGACTTCACGCCGTACATCTGGAAGACCACCGATTTCGGCAAAACTTGGCTCAAGATCGTGAACGGGATTCGCGCCGATGCGTATGTGCATGCCGTACGTGAAGATCCAACGCGGAAGGGTATGCTGTATGCCGGCACACAGCATGGCGTGTATCTGTCGTACGATGACGGCGCGAGTTGGGAGTCGCTGATGCTCAACATGCCCGACGTACCGATCTCTGATGTCATTGTTGAGGCCAACGAGCTGGTGATTGCAACGCACGGACGCGGGTTTTGGGTGCTGGATAACATCACGCCATTGCGACAGGCAACACGTGCGATTCTGGCGAATGATGTGCACCTGTTCACGCCACCACCGGCGTTTCGCTCAGGCGCAGGCTTGCAGATCAGCTACATGCTCAAGAATGCAACAACGCGCGCCACGCTCGAAATCCTTGATTCGGTTGGAGTCGTTGTGCGCAGCATTGAGGCGGATACGGCAAGAGCCGGTGCCGCCGCGCCGCGTGGTCGTCGTCGCGGTGGCGATGCGTCGATTCCAGCGCGCGCTGGACTGAATCGGTTTGAGTGGGATTTGCGCTCACAGGGCATTGTGTCCTTCCCCGGAATGATTTTGTGGGGTGCTGGAACTGCAGGCCCCGCCGTGCCGCCTGGTCGCTACACGGCGCGCTTAACGGCCGACAATCGAAGCACGGTCGCACCGCTGATTGTGAAGCGGAATCCGTGGATTACCGACGTGACTGACGCGGATCTGAACGCGCAGTATGCGTTCGGACGACGCGTGCGCGACAAGGCGACGGAAGCCAATCGCGCGGTGATCGCAATTCGGAATGTGAAAGTTCAGCTCGCCGATCGACAGAAGAAGGCGGCCGATGATGCTGCGCTGAAGACAACCGGCGCAACGTTGATTGCAAACGCGTCGGTGGTGGAAGACAGCGTCTATCAAGTGCGAAATCAGAGTGGGCAAGACCCTCTGAACTTTCCGATTCGCGTGAACAATCGGCTGGCGACGCTGCTTGCGATGTCGGAGCGTGGCGATGGTCGCCCGACAACGAACATGCCGGAAATTTTCGGGATCCTGAACACTGAACTTGGTCGCTACACTACTCGGCTGACGCAAATTTGGTCGAACGATTTGGCAAGCGTGAATCGTGAATTGGCGCGCCTTCGCTTGGTGCCGATCGATCCGAATTGCACGAAGGCCGAGGGGTGCAGCGCAACGCCGTGATGCGTGTGAGTCTTGCGATGCGTGTGAGCTTTGCGATGCGCGTGAGTTTTGCGATGCGTGTGAGTCTTGCGCTGTGTGTGAGTCTTGCGCTGTGTGAGATATGCGTCTGAGACGCGTGGTTCGTGCGTCGCAATGGCCACCAGCGATGCATGCTTTGTGCACGACGCGTGTAATGCGTGCGTTGTTTCGCTGCCGATCGGTTGTTCAGCAATGAGCGGGGCGGCTGCCGATCTGTGGCGGTCCAGTGACACGGCGCAGTGGCGTCGTGCGTTGGATGCGTATCCGGATGTGATTCTGCGGCAAAACGTAGCCAAGTTGCCTGAGCTGGACACGTGGTATTGCAACGAACTACCCAGCCTAGTCGCGCAGCGCGCCAGTCCGCATGTAACGCAGCCGGAACTGGTGCGGCTGACGGAGTGGAAGATGCACCGCGGGGTGTGGCGCGCACCGAATCTGGTGCGAGTCAGGAGTAACGCAGAATCGCTGGTGATCGATGTCACTACGCGTGCATTTACGCTCTGCCCGCACCCGACGAAGCCAATCAAAGCGATTGCGACATTGGACGGTGTTGGTCCGGCGACAGCATCCGCAGTGTTGGCAACAGTGTTTCCGAACCGGTATCCGTTTTTTGACGAATTGGTTGCGGCGCAGATTCCGGAACTGGGTCCGGTTGCGTGGACGCTCGGGTATTACGCGAAGTACGCTGAGTTTTTGTGTGTGCGTGCCGCTGAGATTGGGGCTGATTGGTCGGCCGTGAATGTGGAACGCGCGATGTGGTCGAATGTCGGGGGAAAGCAGGGAATTCAGGCGTGAAGTGTTGGTTTTCGTTTGTGGGCAAGGGTTAATCGTCGCAAACCGTTGTGGCCGATTGTTGCGATCGCATTTGGAAACAGCGTCATCTCAAGTCGGTGCTATTGTTCGTGGAGGTGACGCTCGGAAACAGCCTTATCGCGAGGCGTTGCTATCGTTCGTGGGGGTGACGCTCGGAAACAGCCTTATCGCAAGGCGGCGTTGCCGCCCGCAACCGCTGCGCTGCAGCGCGCAAAGCGGCTTCGCCGCTCGCAAAACGGCAACAGCGACGGAACAAGCGGTCTAATTCGATGCTCGGCTATTTTTTAGATTTGCACTTCGCTGTTCGCTGTTCACTGTTCGCTGTTCGCTGTTCGCTGTTCGCTGTTTTCTGTTTTCTGTTTTCTGTTTTTGTTTTCTGTTTTTTGATCTCTGTACTCTTTTTTAATTTTGCAGTTTTGCGTTTCAAGCAGTTTCGCGATTTTGCGGGGCGCGAAGCGCCCTTGCGTCAATCAGTTCAAACCAACTCCCACCAACACACTGCGCCACGCAGAAAACGCCACGAAGCGCCCTTGCGCCAATCAGTTCATACCAACTCCCTCCAACACACTGCCTCACGAAGCGCGCTTGCGTCAGTCAGTTTCAACCAGAATAACGAGTACAAAAAACAGCGCGACGGAGAAAACACCCCGTCGCGCTGTTTCAACATTGTCAAGAATCTCAGCCTGACAAACTCAGCGACCGAGCTCCGTCACTGCGCCAGCCAACATCCGCACCTTCGCTGCATCCGACGAACCGGCTGCATCAGCACTGATCTGTGTTGCCAACAACGTCAGCGCCGTCGCGCGTGCACCGCCATTTGCACGCTCAGCATTCTGCAGCGCACTCCGCACCGCAGACACACGTGCGCTAGCCATTCCATTTGATCGTTCAAGCTGATCGACATATGACCGCGCCAGCGCAAAACTTGGCGGCCACACCAGCTTCGGCTGACCTTGCGCGTTCAGATACTCAAACTTCACTGTCTTCGCCGCGTCGATTTCATTCTGCGAAATGTGTGCGCTCGGCGTCAGTTCCATGATGTCGAGGCCACGCGAAATCTCAGAGCTCACCATCACGCCGTTGTACCAATACACCGACCAGGTTCCGCCATTGCCCATGCGCGTTGAATCAACCGGTCCACGATCGTAGTACGCAATCTCCATCGGCTTCTTTGCGTCGGTCCAATCGAAGATCGAGATGCCGCCCTGATACCATGACTGCACCATCACGTCACGGCCCGGGATCGGAATCAGTGAGCCGTTGTGCGCGACACAGTTCTCGTGAATCGTTTGCGCAGCCATCATTTTGTAATAGCCCTGAAACTGCATCTTGCCATTCACGAGTGAGAAAATTGCATCCGCACCCCACTGCGGCTTGTCCGTCGCGCGACACTTTGCTTGACCGCCACCGCCCCACTCATCGCTGAACAACACCTTGGTTCCATCGTTGTTGAACGTTGCGGAGTGCCAGTATGAGAAGTTGGAGTCAGCCACCGCGTCAATGCGCACTGGGTTGGTCGGATTGCGAATGTCGAGCAGCAGACCGTAACCTTCGCACGCGCCACCAGCGAGACCAATGCCAGGAAAGACGGTGATGTCGTGACACTGCGTTGGTCCGGGACGCGGGCCACTTCCAGCTGGCGCGTCGTCGCCAATCAGCTTCGCGATGATTGCAGGCAGACCTGCGCGCAGCGCCGTGCTATCGGCCGCAGTTGCGGGTCCGGTACCGCCACGCTTCGCAACGATGCTGTCGAGCCATCCCTTTGTCATCTGTGGCGGCAGTGGCCGCTCAACTCCAAAGACCACTGCGGTGAACATGCCTCGTGCGCGTGCCGCTTTGGCTGCTTCGGCCGCTTCAGCAATATCTTCTGCGGCTTCCGCATGTTCCGCTGGACGCGTGAGATCATTGAAGATGCGCGGTGAACTGACAATCGCCGCTTGCTCCGGATGCGCAACTGGCACCTTGATTACTTCTATGCGGAAGAGTGCCGAGTTTGGATCTTTGTCGGGCGCCGCGCGAACGCAGCCCGGCAATTCTGTTGGCGAGCGAATACCAGCAGAACCGGAGACGTAGATGTACACGTTCTCCTTGTCCTTCGGATCTTCGAGCACCGTGTGCGTGTGCGACCCACGACAGGTCTGCACATTGGCGATGTAGCGCGGCGCTTTGATGTCGGTGATATCAAAGATTCGAATGCCACGCAAACGATCCTTGCTCACCGTGTCGCGCACACCGGATGCGGTGCAATCCAAACGACCGCTGTTCCCTTCGCCCGATACAAACAGCAAATTTTTGTAGACAGAGACGTCGCTCTGCGATGCCGGACAGAAATACGCAATCGTCAACGCAGGTGCAGCGGGATTCGTGATATCCCAAACTTGGAAGCCATTGTAGCTACCCTGAATTGCGTAGTTCCCGCTGAATGCGAGATCAGAGTTCGTGGACGTCACGAACTTTTCCGGTGGTTTTGAGCGCGAGAGCACGCGCATGTTCCACGTTGCTTCTGCGGCGTCATACTGACCGGCTCGCAGCCCCACGCGCGGGTCAGGCGATGGTGCGGCACCGCTCATGCTCGCTTGTGCCATGCTGCCGCGCGGCACGGTGGATGGTGCACAGGCCGAGAGCAGAAGGAGCGCAGTCGACAGCGCTAATCCAAAATGCCCAGTGGTCCCGCGACCGATCGTCGGGCGACGATGAGGTGCAACTGCTGCCATAGAGATATGCCAGATTTGGAGAGTGGAGAAACGCGAAACCCGTCCTGCTGCCAAACAATCTTGGGGCTAGGACGGGTTCCTTCAACTCCGAGTTTCAGCGCGACGCGTCTTGCCGCGCGAACGATTTAGCTACGGTCCCGCGATCAGCGAGCTGGTCCAGCGAGATCAGTCACGGCGCTCGCCAACATACGAACCTTTGCCGCATCAGATGAGCTCGTCGCCTCGCCACTCAACTGACTCGCGAGTTGCGTGAGCGCGAGCCCACGTGCGCCGCCCGAGGCGCGCTCAGCACTCTTCAGCGACTCTCGCAGTGACGCGAGTCGAGTGGTGGACAGGCCATTTGATCGCTCCAGTTGATCGACGTAGGCGCGCGCCATCGCGAAACTTGGTGGCCAAATCAACTTCGGCTGGCCCTGCGCATTCAGATACTCAAACACGACCGTCTTCGCCGCATCGATTTCGTTTTGCGTGATGTGCGCACTCGCCGTGAGCTCGAAAATGTCCAGACCGCGCGAGATTTCAGAACTCACGATCACGCCGTTGTACCAATACACCGACCAACTGCCGCCATTGCCCATGCGCGTCGAATCGACTGGGCCGCGATCGTGGTACGCAATTTCGGTAGGCTTGCGGATGTCGGTCCAGTCAAAGATCGAGATGCCACCCTGATACCACGCCTGCACAAACACATCGCGGCCGGGAATCGGAATCAGCGACCCGTTGTGCGCAACGCAATTCTCGTTTGATGTTTGTGCTGCCGGCATTTTGAAGTACGACATGAACTCCATCTTGCCATCCTTCAATGTGAAGAGCGCGTCGGCACCCCACTCTTTCTTGTCACTGGCACGACACTTTGGCTGAGAACCGCCGCCCCATTCATCGGTAAACAGCACCTTGGTGCCGTCGTTGTTGAAGGTGGCGGAATGCCAGAATGAGAAGTTGGAATCAGCGACTGCCGCGATGCGCACAGGTGCTTCGGGATTGCGAATATCGAGCAACAAGCCGTAACCACCGCACGCGCCACCAGCCAGCCCAATTGCTGGATACACGGTGATGTCGTGACACTGCGTTGGTCCGGCGTTTCTATTACCGCCGGGACGTTCGCCGGTGCGTGCTGCCATGATCGCTGGCAACGCGGCACGCAGCGCCGCGCTGTCGGCAGCGGTGGCCGTAGCCGAGCCACCACGTGCACGCACAACGCTATCCAGAATGGGCCGAATCATGTTGTTTGGCACGACGCGTTCGGTGCCGAACATGACGGCGGTGAATTGTCCGCGCGCTTTTGCTGCCGCGAGGTTCTGCGCGGCGTTGGCAACATCTTCCGCGGCATCGCCGTGCCGCGGTGGCGCGGTCAGATCATTGAAGATGCGCGGTGAACTCACGATTGCAGCGCGCTCCGGGTGCGCGACTGGCACTTTTATCACTTCGATGCGGAAGAGTGCAGAGTTCGGATTCTGATCCGGCGTTGCACTAACGCACCCTGCAAGCTCGCTCGGCGAGCGCACGCCGGCTGATCCAGAGATGTAAACGTAAACATTCTCAGTGTCTTTCGGATCAACAAGTACGGTGTGTGTGTGCGATCCGCGACAGGTCTGCACATTACCAACATTACGCGGCTTCGTAATGTCAGAAATGTCGAAGATGCGCAGCCCACGCAGCCGTTCAGTGCTGACGGTATCGCGCACACCTTGATCACCGCAATCGAGTCGGCCGGTGAGTCCTTCGCCAGAGATAAAGAGTAAGTTCTTGTACACCGACACATCGCTCTGCGACGCTGGGCAGTAATACTCTGTACTCAAGACAGGCTTCGCGGGATTCGAGATATCCCAGATTTGATAACCGTTGTAGTTGCCCTGAATTGCGTACTTCCCGGTGAACGCGAGATCAGAGTTGGTCGACGGCGCGAATTTGGCTGGCGGCTGCGACCGCGAAACCACGCGCATGTTCCATACCGCTTCGGCGGCATCGTGCAGCCCAGCGCGCAACCCCACGCGTGGATCGGGCATTGGTGCTTCGCGTGACATGCTCGATGCAGGCATCGCGCTTGGCGACATTCCACCCGTCGCCAATGTTGACGGTGTGCACGCGCTCACAAGCAGTAGCGACGCGGCAGCCGGTAAAAGTGCGACACCCCGCCAATGTGCGTGCGGTGATCGCGCGTTCGGGAAGACGGTGTGCGGTAACATGGGTATGTCCTTATGCGGAACGGGGAAGTGGCAGGAGCTCACGGCAACAACACAACTAATCGGGTGCGCCTGCACGTTTTATCTCGAATTCAAACAGCATGCGTTGCATGCGCGCGATCTCGGTAGTCTGGTCAACGTTTACGTCAGACGCGAACTTGAACACCGTCTCATCTTGGCCAGCGCCCGGCGTGCCAAACAACTTGGTCACCATCGCTGTTGCGCCTTTGTGGTGTTGGATCATGAACATCAGGAACAGGCGATCAAACTCAGCGCCTCGCGCCGAGTCTAGCTGCTGCATTTGTGCGTCAGTAAGCATGCCGGGCATCATCATCGCACTATGATCCATGCCGTCCATGCCCGCCATGTTGTGCGACATGGGCTTCGCCGCAGGAACCGGCTTCTCACGATCAGCCAACCAGCGTTGCATCGTCGCAATCTCATCATCCTGTGCGTTGATGATGCGCTCTGCGAGCCGTTGCACCGCCGCATCCGCACCATGAGTCGGCGCCCACTTCGACATCACGACGGCTTGCGCGTGGTGTCCAATCATGTCGGCCATAAAACTGACATCGGCCTGCGTGTAAGGATACCGCGCGCTGTCCGCACGGGCGCGGAGAATCGCGGCCGCTTGACCCTGAACAGGAATGTTCGACGCAGGTGATGGCGACGTGTTCGGCGGCGTGCGCAACGGAGCGCTGCATGCGGCGAGGCTGACGGAGCCTGCCATAGCCAAGAATGTGCGCACAAATCGAAGTGTCATATCAGTTACTCTCCTGTATTCGTTACGCGTTGCGCGCGCCGGACGTTGACGATTTTTTAAGATAGCGGGCTGTTCGCTGAGGAAACCCGCGTGTCCTTCACTGCTCGTGCAATGCGTTGGCGATCGCCGCAAAGCAATCCTCACTGGTAACCTTCTCGCCCCCACTTGGTTGCGTGAGTGCGCTGAGCTGCACAACGACAAGTTGTTCGCGCGGATTGATGTAGATCCACTGCCCAAAAATGCCCTCGGCAGCAAATGCGCCGCCGTGTACTGCGTGCGCGGTTGAATCCATTGGCCACCACATATAGCCGTACTGTTGGCCTGCCGCGGGACGGGTAAGACGTTGCGAGCCCGCCTCTTCCATCCAGCCTGGTGGCAAGATTGACTCGCCGCGAATGCGACCACCGCTCATAAAGAATTGGCCAAATCGCGCGTAGTCACGAAGGGTCGCGCTGAAGCCGCTTCCGCCAATCTCTCGACCATCATACCGCGCGTCCATATCGAGCCACCACGTTGCAACACTCTCCATGCCGAGTGGCTTCCAGATCTTTGCGCTCAAATACTCGGAAAGTGACATCCCAACCGCTTCACGCAAGAGATAGCCAGCAATCAACGTTTCGCCGGTACTGTAGTTGAAGCGGGTGCCCGGTTCAGCAACGCGTGGCAGACGTGTCATCGCAGCCAGTGCAGCGCCGGGAAGCTGCGCGATTTGTGCCGCCAGCAATTGGCGTCGATCCGATGTTGGATCTGTGTAGGTTTCATTCCACTTCACGCCCGACGTCATGGTGAGGATCTGGCGCACAGTCACACTGTCGTACGCCGTACCGCTCAACGAGATGAGATACTTCGATGCCGGATCATCGAGACTCGTGATAGAACTGTCATGAATGGCGGCTCCGATCAGCGTCGACGTGATCGACTTTGCGATCGACATCGACATCCAGCGCGTACGCGGGGTGTTG
>JANNWU010000350.1:0-1937 GCA_031408755.1 Gemmatimonadaceae bacterium
CCCTTGATTCGCGGGGGAGTAGAAGTCGTTGTCGATCACACCGAGGCCCTTTCAAGACGGCAGAGGTCGCTGCATGGGGCGTGATCGTTCTCGAATCGGGCGCGTCTGAACATTGCGAATAGTCGTATCGCGAAAAGTCGCGCAGGGAAGTCCCGCTTCGTGCGGCGTGACGTCGCGGCGCATACTTCTCCAATGAGTCCAGACCGACCCACGCTCGGCCAGCCCGGGTTCCCGACCTACCTCGAGGTGGTTCAGTCCACGCAGGTGCGTCTGCGCGACGATCTTTTCGGCTCGCCCCGGCGCATCCGGTGGGCACCCGCTCGGGATTTGGCGGCGCACATGCTGTTGTTCGTGGACGACTCCAAGCGCTGCTCTGCCATCGCAGTGGAGTGGATTCGCGGCGACCTTGGCTGCTCACGCGTGGACACCGGCCTGGGGGCGTCCAATGGCGCAACGTATCACCCGGGTTTTGCGGAATCGCGCGACCCGCAAGCCGAGGTGCTCACCTATGCCGGCGCCCGGGTCAATAACGCGGCAGAGGCCATGCAGCTGATGTGGAGGACGGAGCGACCGATCGTCTTCAGAGAAGTCGCCACGGATGGCCGCTTTGACGCCAAGCTTCACGAGATGCTCGTGAACGCTGGCACCACCTCCAAGATGGCTGCGCCGGTGGGCTATCGAGGTCGCTCGGTCGGATTGATCTGTGCCGATTGGGTGGGCCGCCCGATCCCGAACAGTTCTGCGCTGCACGAGCGCTTTGAGTCTGTGGTGGCTGATGTGCTGGGGCCGGTCCTGCTGGCATCGCATGAACTGGCGGCCATGCGAGCCTCGGCCAGACAGGCACAGCCAGATGCAGGCGACTGCGCTGAGGGAGAGGAGAGCCGCGGCCTGGTCTTGCTCACGCCTGCCGAGCTCAAGGTCGCATGGCTGGCTGCCTCCGGCCTACCGTACAAGGTGATTGCTGATCGCTTGAACAAGTCGTTTTCGACGGTCGACCACCAGCTGCGCAGCATCAGGCAGAAGCTGAGGGTGCGAACCTACGCCGAGCTCTCCGCCATGCTGGCGAACTCGAGCGTCGCGACGGACCGTTTCGAGGAAAGCCCAAGGCAGGTCTGCAACTGACCCGGGGTGCTTCGCCATCCAACTTGCTCGATCCCCTTGAATCCGCGTAGCGGCAAAGGCGATCACTGCCACGTGCGAGGGACCGAGCAAAGGTACACCTTTGTGTCGGTTGAACAACTGATCGAGGACTTCATTGCCGCCGTCGATGCAGCCAGGAGCAAACCATGACCAAGCGAATGTTGATGATCACACTGAACACCGACTGGCGGGCCGCGTTACGCGGCGCGGGCAAGCGAGCCACCGCCCGCAACTACCAGGGCGAGATGCTGAATTTCGAAACTGCGGGAAGTTTCTTCGGCAAGCTCACCGAGCGTCGTTGGGCTCTGGTGCATGCGCTGCAAGGTCAAGGCGCAATTTCGGTGCGGGAACTGGCGCGCCGGGTGACACGCGATATCCGGCGCGTTCATGATGATGTGGAAGTGTTGACCGAACTGGGCCTTTTCGAGCGTACCGACAGGGGTGGGGTCGAGTGCCCTTTTGAGGCCGTGCACATCGACATGCGGTTGACAGCCCCCCATCCGCAGGCAGCGTAGGCTTCATCATCAGGCCGGTTGCGCGACTGGTCCGCGAAGGCGGCATCAAAGTCGGCGGGGCCGTCCGTGGCGACGACGCTCAGCTCAAGCCCCAATGTGCGCGCCGTGCTGCTGGCCATGGACCTGTGTCCGATCAGGCAACCCCCCTGCGTCAGACTAGTTGTCGCCTCCCCTTTCAAGCGGATGATCCGCGCCGGAGCGACACAAAATGCAAAGAAATCAACACACCCCAGAGTTCAAAGAACAAGCACTGAGCAAGGCCAGAGCGCGCGGGGATCGCAC
>JANNWU010000351.1:0-6698 GCA_031408755.1 Gemmatimonadaceae bacterium
CGTGTCTGGCGTGCCACCCAACACATGGGTATCGCACGTTGAAGCATCGCGACACGCACGAGGAACAGTCTACGCCGCATTCGATGGGCATCAGTCAAATGATTTCCGCAACTATCTCTATCGGAGCACCGATTACGGCAATACATGGACGTCTATTGCTGGCAACCTACCCGCCGATCGTGTGATTCATGCACTGCACGAGGATCCGGTAAACCCGTCGATGCTGTACATCGGCACAGAGTTTGGCTTCTACGCGTCGTGGGACAGCGGCACGACATGGACGGAGCTGACACACGGCCTGCCGCGCATGCCGATCAACGATTTCACAATCCACGCGCGAGACAATGACATCGTGCTCGCATCACACGCGCGTGGCATCTGGATTCTCGACAACATCGCAGCGTTGCGCGAACTCACACCAGCGGTACAGTCCAGCGCAGCGCATCTGTTCAATATTGATCCAGCAGAGATGAAGCGCGTGGCTGGTACGCGCGGACACGCCGGCGATCTCTACTTTCGTGGGCAGAACCCACCAAATGGTGCAATCATCGATTACTGGCTGCAGAAGTCGGGCGGCGTCAGCATCACGGTACGTGACAGTGCCGGGGCGACTGTGACCACGGTGCCGGTGACCGCGACCGCAGCGGGCATTAATCGCGTTACGTGGAACCTGCGCACGGCTCCGTTGCCCGCACGTGGTGGAAGCGGCGATGAGGATGATGACGCAGCTCCGCGCACCGCAATTCCCGGACGTTGGGTCGCACCCGGCCGTTACACGGTGCGGCTTGAAGCAGCGGGCAAGGTGATGGATCAAGTTGTGCTCGTGCGAGACGATGCGCGTCTGAACACATCCCCAGCGGTGCGGCGCGCATGGGAACGTGACGTTGATGCGATCGCAGTGATGTACCGGCGCGTATCTGCGACCGTCGCGCAACTCGCATCGCGGCCCGCCACAGACGAAACGAGACTGACCGCCGGTGAACTTCGAGATCGCGTTGCGACGCTGTACGGCAATGTCAGTCGCATAGTGCAGCCGCTCACTGCAGATCAGCGTGCGCAGCTCACGTATTTCTCCGCGCTGAGCGCAGCAAGCACGGTCGCGTCACCAAATCCGTAAAGGCGCGTGGCGTAACGTCGCGACAAGTTCGTGGCAATGCAAAAGCGGCAATACAAAAAGCGGCACCCAATACATCGGGTGCCGCTTTTCTCCTTTTACTTACGGTCAGCTGGCCAAACGATCCTGCACCCAAGCGCGCACCTGATCCGCGGCAACGCGCACCTGCGCCAGTGAATCGCGCTCACGAATGGTCACACTCTGATCGTTCCCTGACTCACTATCAATCGTGACGCAAAACGGCGTACCAACTTCGTCCTGTCGACGATATCGCTTGCCGATGCTGCCGGTTTCGTCGTAATCGGTTGCGAATGCGCGGCGCAGTTCATCCGCCAACTTGGTCGCCATCTCTGGCTGTCCTTCCTTCTTCGTGAGCGGAAAGACGGCTGCTTTGATCGGCGCCAGCGATGGATGCAAGCCAAGCACCACGCGACCCTCATCTTCGCCCGCGACCGACTCTTCGCGATAGCCATTCACAAGTAACGCGAGAGTCGTGCGATCAGCGCCAACGCTCGTTTCAATCACGTATGGCAAGTAGCGCTTATTGGCCTGCTGATCAAAATACTCAAGCTTCTTGCCGCTGAACTGCTGATGCTGTGACAAGTCGAAATCGCCACGGTTGTGAATCCCCTCAATTTCCTGGAAACCAAGTGTGCCACCAAAATCGAAGTTGATATCGAATGCCGCGCGCGCGTAATGCGCCAATTCTTTGTCAAGATGTTGATGGTACATCAACCGATCCGCTGACAATCCCAACCCTGTATGCCACGACATGCGATCCGCCATCCACTTCTCGAACCACTCCATGTCGGTTCCCGGCTCAACAAAGAACTGCATCTCCATCTGCTCGAACTCGCGGGTTCGAAAAATGAAATTCCCCGGTGTGATTTCGTTCCGGAACGCCTTACCAATCTGCGCAATACCGAACGGGACTTTCTGACGGCAGCTTTGCTGCACGTTCAAGAAATTTACGAAGATGCCCTGCGCTGTTTCAGGGCGCAGATACACGGTGCTCGCACTCTCTTCGAGCGGGCCCATGAATGTCTTAAACATCAAGTTAAAGTTGCGTGGCTCCGTGAGCTGACAGGCATCGTGTTGGCCGGGCTGCTTGCTCGGCTTCTGCGGACAGCGCGCGTCTTCCAATTTGTCGGCGCGGAAGCGGCCTTTGCACACTTTACAATCGACCAACGGATCGGTGAAGCCAGAGACGTGGCCACTCGCTTCCCACGTGCGTGGATGCATCAGAATCGCGGCGTCCAGACCTTCCACATCGTCGCGCATACGGACCATGCTATTCCACCACAACTCTTTCAGATTCTTCTTCAGCTCAACGCCAAGCGGCCCGTAATCCCACACGCTGCCGGTGCCGCCGTAAATCTCTGAACTTTGGAAAATGAAACCGCGTCGCTTGCAGAGCGAGACGAGTTTGTCCATCACATCTGGATGGGCGCTGGCAGTCATGATGCAGCCTCAGGTTGTCGGGCGCCTCTGGATGCCGCGAACATTCGTCGCGACTGGGTGGGGCACCGATGCTCTATAAAGATAACGACGCCGGCGGCACCGCGCCGAGCAAACGCTCCCACGCCCGCAACAACGGAGAGGCGCTGTTGTTCGCCTGCGCACCAAATGTACCTTTCGACGTTCATCCGGCTAAACAGTCCGCACCTCGGCGTGAGATGACTGTGCCCGGCGAAATATTTCCATAACTCCAAGGATTCTGCGTCGTGATGGCAGTGGCAAAGTCGGAAGCAATCGGCCAGATCACTCGATGTGTCGGCGCATTGAACCATGCGACAAAATTTTGCGTACTTCTATCGTTCGCAACATTGCTTATTTGCACGATTCCGAGCGTGCTCATCGCCCAGACGAATGTCAGCGGATTTGTTCGCGATAGCCTCTCAGGCAAACCACTTGCCGGCGCTGTAATTCAACTTGTGCCGAGCGCGACGCCGTGGGCCGCCGGTCGCACGGTGCGGAGTGATAGCATCGGTCGATACGCAGTCGACACGGTCGCCGCGGGTATGTACCTGATCGGATTCCAGCACCCACGACTTGACTCGCTTGGCCTAGATGCGGTAAGCCGCACAATCAGCATTGATCGTGGCATTCGCATCCTACGCGCCGACCTTGCACTACCCAGCGGCCGCACGTTTGTCACATCGCTTTGTGGCGAACGAACTGACAGCAGCGGCGCGATTATCGGCCGCGTGTTCAACGCCGACGATCAAGCGACAGTTACGGCAGGGCAAGTTGTGGTGCGTTGGACGGATCTTCGTGTTGGCACCAGCGGCGTTCGACGCGTACCAGTGCAGGTTGCTGCAGCAGTTGGGACCGATGGTCGTTATGTCGCCTGCGGCGTTCCAACAGATGCACCGTTGCTGGTGCAAGCGCGTTCGCGCAACGCTGATACCACACAAGCTCCCGGTGCCAGCGGCGAAATTGAGTTGTCGTTCGCCAGCAACGTGCCGCTGCTGCATCGTGATCTGCTCATTGCAAGCCAAGAGACGCCCGCGAACGCGCCTGGCGCGGCACGCGTAATCCCACGTCAAGGTACTGCGCGCATCGCAGGGCGCGTGACGGCCAGCGACGGAACGCCAGTCAACAACGCGCGGATCACCATCCACGGCACCGACGTTGCGGTGACGAGCGATAGCACGGGCGCCTTCCGCGCAAACGGACTTCCGGCTGGTACACGAGCGCTCGAAGTCATGGCACTTGGCTATGCACCAATCCGCAGCAGCGTTGACCTTCGACCAAATCGGGAAAGCACGATCAGCTTGTCTGTTGGTGCTAAAGTAAACACCCTCACGGGCGTTGAAGTTGTTGGCGCACCTACTGACAGAAGCGGATTCACAAAGCGTCGCGCGCAGGGGCTTGGCTTCTTCCTTGACGCGAATACAATGGAGAGGCGCGGCGCGCAGAATGTCGCGCAAGCACTCACCGCGGCGCCAACGTTACGCGGTAATGGTTTTGATACACAAAACCCATCGCGTCCAATCATTTCGGGACGTAACAACTGCACGCCAAGTGCATATCTCGATGGTCAATTACTTCGCGACGGGCTCGGCGGCATTGACGATGTGCTCACGATCCGACGCGTTGGTGGAGTTGAAGTCTACCCGAGCCCGATGGAGGCACCAGCACAGTTCCGCGGTGTTGGAAGCTGCGCTGTTATTCTCGTGTGGACCCGATCGTACGTTCCATAGTCCGTCGCACGGAATCAGTCACACGGAATCGGTCGCACGGAATTGGTCGCACGGAATCGATCGCACGGAATCGGCGACAGAGAATCGGTCGCGACTAGCGTCCCACGCTCAGTTCGCGATTCCACGCGGTAAACGCGCGCTCGTAGAACGTCGGACCGAACAGTGCCCACTCGCCCAGCGCGCGCGGTAGCGTGAATACCGCAGCCGCTGCAGTCGCGGGCGTACCCGCCGCAAACGCCGCACGTGCGGCCCGGTCGAGCTCACCGAGCACGGCGCGATACCGATCCATTGCCGCATTGTCCGCAACCGCGCCATGTCCCGGCACATACACTGTCTGCCTATCGCGTTGCAGCGATTTCACTTGTGTCGTCAGTACCGACGGCAACGCATCGACAAAGTTCGGAATCATTCCGTTCCAGATCAAGTCGCCGCCGAAGACGATACTCGGATCGTCGAGTTCGATCGTCACGTCGCTCACCGTATGCCCTGCGCGCGGCACAATCGAAACGCGTCGTCCACCCAGATCAATAGTCGTCGGTGCATTTGCCGGCAGCACGCTCATCACTTGCAGCGCTTGCACGCGACCAGCGGTGAGCGGCGTGTTCTTCGTGAGCACTAACTCTCGCATTGCTGCCGTGCCGATAACGCTGGTCGAGAATCCATCGGCGATGTAACCCTCTACACCATTAGCATGATCGGCGTGATGATGCGTCAACACTACATGTGTTGGCCAACGACCGGTCAGCTGCCGCGCCTGCGACGCGAGCCACCGCGCACCCTGCGGTGTGAAGAAGCCTTCAATTGCCATCACACCGTGACGGCCGGCAATGATGCCACCATTTGACAGCGTCGTACGATCGCCGCTCAATGGCGCGGAGATCAGTGCCCACACGCCGTCAGCGATGCGTTCAAGTTGCCCCCATGGCTCGCGCGCGACTACGCGATGCTGTGGCGACGACGCCCACGCGGTGCGCAACCCGAGTGGCGCGATTGTCGCAGCGAGTGCAATGTGCGCCGCACAGCTACCGACGGCTCCGACAAACTCGCGACGCGTTGTGACGTTCGTGCCGGAACGCTCATGGCGCCGGGCCAATGCCTCTGGATCAAGCACCAACTTCTGCCCCACGACGTCCTACAATGCGCGCCGCGATTAAGTCGCCGTGAAAACGCCCGTTCTCGATGAACGTTTTGTTCGCATCAAATCCGGCAACCAGCACACCCGCAATGAACAACCCAGGAAGCGGTGTCTCCATCGTGGCTGGGTTGTGCGACGGAATGCCGGTCACCGCATCAATTGGCGCACCAACTTGTTGCAGAAGGGTCGTCTCTGGCATGTATCCCAGCATTGTGTACACATGCTGCGCAGCGATGCGGCGCTCAACGCCATCCGCAACAATCGTTACCGCCGCGCCATCTATTGACACCACGCGCGAATTGAATTGCACGGTGATCGAACCATCCTTCACGCGTCCATCAAAATCGGGACGCACCCACGGCTTTACATTCGGGTCGATTGACGCAGCGAAGTGCACGAGCGTGACACGGGCGCCGGCGCGGTACAACTCCAGCGCCGCATCAACGGCCGAGTTCCCACCGCCAACCACGACAACATCCTGATCATATGCAACATGGCCCTCAACAAATCGATGAGTTACATGCAGTAGCGACTCGCCAGGTACATTCAGCCGATTGGGTTGGCCGAAATACCCGGTTGCAATCACCACTGCATTCGCATTGGTAACACGGTCAGCGCCAGCGCGCGTTGTCGATTTGACTCGCCACAGACCGTTGGCCGTGCGTTCAAGTGATGACACCGTTTCGTACTGCCGTATCAGAATACCGTAGTGGCGCGCGACCGTTCTGTAATACGCCAACGCATCGCGACGCAGCGGTTTGGGGGTACTGATCGAAAACGGAACACCACCAATCGCGATCTTCTCAGCCGTCGAGAAGAAGCTCATTTCGGTGGGATACGCTGCAATGCCGCTCACCAAACATTCCCGTTCGATGATGACATTCGAGAGACCAACTCGCTGCATCGCGATCGCAGCAGCCAAGCCACACGGACCAGCGCCAATTACCACCGCGTTGACAGCACTCTCCATTACACCACCCCCACTTCCATCCCAATCATCTGGTCGCGTCGCGTGCCCACGCTCACATACGTGATCCGCGTTTCGCACAGTTCTTCGATGCGGTCTAAGTACAGACGCGCATTCCGTGGCAGCCCGTCTAACGAGCGCACATCGGCTGTTGAGTGCCGCCAACCATCGAACC
The DNA here is from genome assembly GCA_031408755.1 of Gemmatimonadaceae bacterium. GTDB lineage: Bacteria > Gemmatimonadota > Gemmatimonadetes > Gemmatimonadales > Gemmatimonadaceae > JACMLX01. The sequence goes on from JANNWU010000351.1 coordinate 6,598, forward strand.
ACTCGTACACCGGTTCCGCGTGCTCTAGTAAAGCGAGATCTGCCGGGAACTCCACGTGCGTCTCACCGTCGATAGTGTAGCCGGTGCAAATGGCCACGCGA
>JANNWU010000352.1:0-1907 GCA_031408755.1 Gemmatimonadaceae bacterium
TCTTGCCCTTCTTGGCGGCCTTCTTGGTGGCCTTCTTCACGACCTTCTTCGCGGCCTTCTTGCCAGCCTTCTTCACCTTTGGTGCAGCAACTTTACCGTTCACAAAGCCCTTCAAGCTCACGCCAGCCTTGAACTTCGGAGCCTTGCTGGCGGCGATCTTCACCTTCTCGCCCGTCTGTGGATTGCGACCGACGCGCGCATTGCGCTTGCCAACGCTGAACGTGCCGAAGCCAGTGATGCCGACCTTCTCACCCTTCTTCATCGACTTCGCAATCATCCCTTCCGTAGCGTCAAACAGTGCCGCCATTACTGCGCTTGCATGCTTCTTTGACAGGCCAACCTTCTCGACCAGTGCATTTACCATCTCAATTCGATTCATCGCAACATCTCCTGAGGACTGTTGACACGTGATTCCGCGCCAATGGCGCGACAGGAAACTGATATCGACACCAGCTTTCTGCAAGCGGGGCAAGGGTTTCTTTGAATATTGTGTGATGCGACGGCTGCATCGCCGGGCGCGCGATACGTAAAAAACCCATAGAATCCCTCAATTGGGGCCGAAACACGTTCCGCCGTTTGTGGATTTTGACGCGTCGTCACGACGTCGGCACGCTGGTAGGGGCGCGGGGTATCTTCGGTCACTGCGCCATCTGCGCCATCTGCGCCATCTGCGCTTCACAGCTACACAGCACCTCTCCCTTGCTTCGGAGCCATATCTCATGCGCCACCCACGTCGTTCTTCCAACGCCAGCTCCCTTTTGCTCAGCGCGCTAGTTGCGGGTCCACTCGCTGCGCAAGGCGTTGCCGGCACACCAATGGTGCAGCCAACGATCGAGGTACGCGGCGTAGGCGAAGCGAAGGTGACGCCCGATCGCGCCATGATTTCGATCAGCGTGCAGAACAAGGCGCGGACGGCCGCGCTGGCGGGCGCCGAAAATGCGCGAAAAGCCACCGCCATCATCGACGCGATTCGTGGCGCAGGTGTCGCGCGCGAACAGCTTGGCACCAGCGACTACACGGTCGCGCCATCGTATCGCTACTACCCTGACGGTCGGAAGCCTGAGCTGACGGGTTACGATGCGAGCAACACGGTGCGGGTGGATGTGCGCTCGCTTGACTTGGTGGGCAAGGTCATTGACGCCGCACTCGCCGCTGGCGCTACCACGATCAGCGGCATGTCGTTCTACGCGTCAATGTTTGACGCGACGCGACGCGAAGCATTGGCGAGCGCGACGAGCGACGCACGATTGAGCGCCGAGGCGATGGCCAAAGCGTTGGGCGGGACTCTGGGGACAATGATCTCCGTCACGAGCCAAATGCGCGACCAACCGCAGCCAATGCAGGTGATGGCGATGGCACAGATGCGCGGTAAAGCAGCCGATGAGCAGGAGACACCGGTGGTCGCGCCAACTGAACAAACGGTGTCGGCGCAGGTCATAGGCCGATGGATGTTCATCGCGGGTGGCGCCCGATAATGCACGCACGTCGCGCTGCTGTTCGTCTCGTTGGTCAATTGGGCGTCGTCCTGTGCGCGGTCGCGATCACGACCGCGGTGAGCCAGGCGCAGATTCCTCGCGAGGAGTTCGCGGCACGACGCGCAGCACTCGGCGCGCTCGCCGGCGATGGCGCCATCATCGTACTTGGCTCGGCTGAACCGCTCAACGACTACGAGGGATTTTCGCAGTCGCCGCATTTGCGCTACCTCACCGGTTGGGACGAGCCCAATGGCGCGCTGTTGGTGATTCGCAACGGCGGCGTGCAGCGTGAGATGTTATTCATCGCCGAGCGTAATGCATCGCAAGAGGTGTGGACAGGGCCACGTCCGTCGCTACCCGATGCGGAGCGCATGTCAGGAATTGCAGCGCGTGATATCAGCGAGTTTGTTCGCACCTGTGATTCGGTGCTGG
>JANNWU010000353.1:0-7107 GCA_031408755.1 Gemmatimonadaceae bacterium
CTCACTGCAATGAGTGCACTGCCACCGATATGAGGGTGCGCCCGTGCCCCAATCGTTGCTCACGTGATCTGCCTCGTCGTCACGATCTTTCGGATCTGGTACTGATTGCCCCACGCGGCCACAGCGTTCTTCGCCGCGATCAATCGACGTAACGTCTCAACGTACTCGCGCCCGTAGTCCTCGGCTCGCGACGCAAGCAGCTCTTTGTCGAAGCCCCATTGGCAGGCGAGGCAGTCCACCTCAAACTCCTCTTGCAGGAGCGGCAGAGACGGTCCAGCGACGGCGCGCACGCCGTGGGCGATCTCGTGCGCGAGAATCGCCCGCTGCGCAACCGCCGTCTGGCCCGCGAAGACCGGCCCGTTCACGAGGACAAGTGGACGCTCGCCGGACTGCTGCGGCCGAACGTGTACAGCAGGCTGGGAAGCGTACGCGGCGTGCCCTTTCATAGCGGGATGGTCGGCGAACTCCTGCACGAGGTGGACATCGATGTCACAGCACGTCGCGCGCGAACTGATATTGCCCTCGGCGATCCGCGTCTCAATCTCCCGGCAGAGGGCGGAGAGATCTGGATCTATCTCATACAGGCGAACCGTCAACGGTGCCTCGCCGGTCGCCGGGGGCTCCGGCAGATCGGCGTTGATGTCGTCGCTTAGATCATCGCTGGGAAGGGTCATTCCGCAAAGCTACAACCGAACCATACCTGTCTCAGGTCTGGGGGCGCCGATCCCTAGCGAGATTATGAACGAGCATACGCAGCGGTTCCTCGAGAAGGTGAGCGAGATGGTGTACACGGCGGTCGTGGAAGGCGGAGGCAGGATCGCTGGCCGGGATGCCGCCTTACCGGGAATGGCGGCGCCCGCCTGAGAGAGCCAATCGCTGCTGGGCGGTGAAATTCCCGCCCATCCCGGCCTGTCGCCCGCGATCCCGCGCCCCAGCGCGCCGCCGCCTACCCGGACGCCGCGGCGCCACGCGCCCGTTTGAGCGCTACGTGCCGGACATCTGTGCGGTCTGGTCAGCCACATTCTGGATCAGAAGAGTCCTGGTTCGAGCCCAGGAGGGGCAATAGATGAGGGCCCGGCTGCTGAACTGGCGGCTGGGCCTTCATTGTTCTTGGCTGCGCGGCTTTCACTAGTGGCTCGCCGGCGTCAGCTTTACGGCATGAAGCCGCCTGCCGCCGTAGATCCGGCACCCGATTCAGTACGCGACCAGATCTTCGCGACTCTGCAGGCTAACCGCAGGCGACTCGGGACCATGTACGGTGTCCGAGATCTATTGCTGTTCGGCTCAGTGGCGCGTGGTGAATCGACCCCTGCCAGCGACGTCGATCTCGTGGTGGAATTCGACTCCGACCGAATCACCCTGCCCACGTTCCTCGACTTCGCGGACGACCTCGAGGCCCTTCTCGGGCGTCGCGTCGGTGTTGTCTCGCTGAAGAAGTTGTCCCCAAGGCTGCGAGCGCAGGTCGAAGCTGAGGCTTTCCGCATTGCGTGATCCGCGAATTGATCTCGAACGCATCATCATTTGTGCCGACAAGGTGACCGAGTACGCAAGTGCACTGACGTTCGACGAGTTCATCGCCGATGGGCTCCGCTACGACGCAATACTCCGCAACCTCGAGATCATGGGTGAGGCCGCGAAGCGTGTTTCCGATGCCGTTCGCGAGCAGTTCCCGGGAGTACCTTGGCGAGACTTGGCCGGTTTCAGGGATCGCCTTGCCCACGCATACGACGCACTGGATGACCGGATCGTGTGGGATGCGGTGCAACGAAGTGTGCCGGCAACGCTGGTCGCTGTGCGCTCCGCGCTCACAGCGCTCGGGTGACGATGACAGTCGGCGGCACACTATGGTCGACGTCGTCCGCTCCCAAGCACATCGAAGGATGTCGCGCCAGTCACAATTTCTTCCGGCCAGCAAAATTCCGGATCAGAAGAGTCTTGGTTTGAGCTTATGAGGGGCAATACGAAAACCCCGGTGGTGCCCGCAGCTAGGTGCCGTCGGGATTTTTTGGCAAGCAATCACAGATTGCCTGACACGAGCAGACCTCGCGTTATAGCGCGTTCCGTCCAGCATCCATCGCCAACGTTGCGGAGCGAATTGGACGCCATGAGACGGGCTCGCATCTCAGTGCACACCCGTCCCGGTCAGCGCGCCGGTTCCGGCCGACGACGGCGCGCTGCGCCCAGACGACGAACCGCGCCATCGCTGATCAGAGCGACGCACTGCCTCGCGACTCTGAACAGATGACGGCCCATCGAGGAGGCGGGAAACCACCGCGTCGGGCGTCTCCTCATGCGGAAAGTGGCCGACGCCACTGAAGTGATCCACGCGCAGGAGTGGACCGAGTGGAGCAAGCGCCTGAATCTCGGCCACATCAGGCGCTGACGGATGCGGTGCGTCACCGAGCAGGGAGGTGACCGGAACGTGAATGCGCGAGACGACCGCAGCGACCGACTCCGGTTCGCGCGCGTCGGCGAGGCGCCTCGCCATAGCCACAACAGCCGGCAGCCGCTCGAGAAGACGATCTGTGTATTTCGGACGCGTCGCTGCGTCGAGCCACGTGGCGCTACCGGTATTCTGCTCGATCCCTTTGAGGATGCGTCGGCGAACGAATCCGCGCCCACCCGGCAGGCGAGCGATCATCGGCGCGAGCCTGAGCGACGTCGAGAAGACTGCGGTCCGATTGTCCGGCAGTGCACCAGCATCGAGCAGGTACAGCGCAGTGACGCGACCCGGCGCCGCGGCGGCGAGACGCAGCGCCACCCCCGCGCCATGCGCATGACCAACCACCACAGCCGGACCAACCTTGCGCCGTTCAAGAACCGCACTGACTCGGCGTGCGAGCGCGGCGAACGTGACGTCAGTGGAGTCCATCGAGAGGCCGTATGGATCGATGATCACGACTCTGGCGCCGCTCGCAAGCAGGCGAGAACGGACTCTGTCGTAGCCGCTCACGCCGCCCATCATTCCGCTAAGGAGCACGTAGGTCACGGGTCCGCGCCCGCTGTCCATGATCACGGCATCGGACACCATTGGCGTCTGCGCTGTCAACGACACCGTGAGCGCGGCAGCCATGGCGACTAATGCGCCTGCGGTCTGCGCGTCATGTGCAAACTGATCGCACCACGTCCGCATCCAATGCCGCGCACTACTGCTCATCCGGATTGCCAGGGGGCTGTCTTCAAGGGGGTTCTTCAAGGGGTCAGAGATCTTGAAAAGAACTGTCATCAAAGGGTCAGAGATCTTGAAAAAAACGATTTGCTAGCGAACCTGACGGAATCAAGATCAAGGGGTCAGAGATCTTGAAAAAACGATTTGCTACCGAACCCGACTCGTTTCAAGCACTACCCATTCATAGCAAGGGTTTCCAGTCTTTCGTTAAAATTCCGCTCGGCAACAACATCGTTGATCTGATCATGACCGTCCAGCACGCGCGCCTGACAAGCCGCTCCGGTTACGGCGTAAAATTCGCCTCCACCACCAAATCCCCATTCTCTGGCACTGTCAGCGTACACGTCATTCCGCTGCACGAGCCGCTGAATCCAGTAAACGTGAATCCCGCACTTGGCGTTGCGATTAAGCGCACGGTTGAGCCAACCGGGAATACTGCTCGACAAATGCCGCTCTTCACGCGATTCACAATCGAGCAGGCGACGCCGCCCGGTGTGCTCGAAACCGAACCGTTGCCAGCGCCGCTGCCGGCCATGATCGTGACTGAACCCGGCACCGCAAGACGGTACAACGCCTGCACATTCCGCGACTGCAACATCGTGAGTTGACAGGTGCCGCTGCCGCTGCATGCGCCAAGCCAATTCAGAAACACGCTGCCGTTGGTGGGCGTTTGTGTGAGCGTCACTGCGGTGTTGATGGCGAACGCGCCGTTGCACGTGCCGCTGTTCGCGGCGTTTGACAGCGTGCATGCAACGCCGTCTGGACTGCTCGTGATGCTTCCACCACCGGCGGATCCGGTCCCCGCTGACACGGTCAACACCGGCGGCGCTGCAAACGCTGCAGTCACGCTGCTGGTGACGCCTGGTGCTGTTGTAATTGTACAAGCGAGACCCGCGCACGCTCCTGAATATCCAGAGAACGATGACAGGCCCGACGCTGTTGCAGTCAGCGCGACCGCGGTATTGACCGGAAAATTTGCCGAGCAACTGCCGCTGACGATACCGGCTGTTACGACACAATTGATGCCCGACGGAATACTCGTCACGCTACCATTTCCGCTACCACCGCCAGACACGGTGACGCCTTGAATCTGATACACAACTAACGCGGTACGTGATTGCGTCATCACAACCTGGCACGGATTGCCAGCACAATCGCCGCCCCATTCTCTGAACACAGAGTGACCGCTGGTTGATTGCGAGAGCGTGACTAACGTGCCTGCCGCGAAGAATCCTGTGCACGTGCCACTGCTCGTCGAACCATTGAGTACACAGTTGATGCCCGACGGCGTGCTTGTCACAAGTCCGCTGCCGCCAGAGCCCGCACCTGGCGCGACAGTCAGTCGTTGTGGCGCAGCAGTAAAGTTCGCCATCACCGCGGTTGTGATACCACTACTGATGGTAAGCACACATGCGCTGCCACTACAACCACCACCATATCCGTCAAAGCTTCCGTTATTGCTTCCCGCAGCGTTCAGTGTGACAGTCGATGCAGCGTCGAACGCCGCACTACAGATACCACTCGTCAAGCCGGCGGTGATCGTACACGATAATCCTGCGGGCGAACTATTCACGCTTCCCGATCCTGTACCACCGCCGCTGATTGTGATCATGCCCGATGGCGGTAGGCGATACGTAATCTCTGCGTTGCGCGCTTGCGACATCGTGATCAGACACGGATTACCAGTGCAATCACCACCCCACGCCTGAAAAATTGCCGGACTGTTTGGCGTTTGCGTGAGCTGTACAACCGTGTTCGCGCTGAACGACGCGCTGCACACGCCAGATGCAATGCCGTTAGTGACCGTGCAATTCACACCACTCGGCGTACTCATAACAATTCCGCTGCCGCGCGAGCCTGGGCCTGCGACCAACGTGAGTATTGCGGCGCTCGGTGCGCTAGCAAAACCTGCACCGACTGTTGTGATCACGCCCGAAAGAGTTGTTGCGTTACACGTACTTCCGGCGCACGCTCCATTAAACCCGCTGAATATCGATCCATCGGCGACCACCGCTTGCAGCATCACAGAAACACCTGCTGCAAATGCCGACGAGCACACCCCGCTGAGAACTCCGGCATTGACAGTGCACGTGATTCCCTCCGGTACACTCGTGATGCTTCCAGCTCCGGTTCCAAATCCTGAAATCGCGATGCTGCCGGGTGGCATCGGCACACGATACGTGACTTCGACGGTGCGCTGCCCGCTCATCGCGACGGTGCACGGATTGCCGTTGCAGACGGCGCCCCACGTACTGAATACTGACGCTGATGTGGGTGTTTGTGTCAGCGTGACGGTTGTCCCAATGGGAAAGCTCGCACTGCACGCTCCACTGCCCGGTGCGGTACCGTTTAATGCGCAATCAATGCCCGCTGGTGCGCTCACAATGCGGCCACCGCCTACGGATGTTGCGTTGGCGATCACCGACAGAAAATTTGGCACAAAGGTGGCCGTGATTGCGCGAGGTGTCTCCATCGTCGTTTGACAGAGCGACGTTGCACAGTCGCCGCCGCATGCGAGAAAGACCGATGTCGTGCTCGGTTCTGTGCTCAGCGTGACCGTGCTGCCGAGCGAAAACTTTGCGAGGCAGCTGCCGGTGACTGCGCCTGCGGATAGCGTACAGTCAATTCCTGCTGGCCTTGAGACCACGCGACCACTGCCTGCGCCGCTGCCGCTGACCGTCATCGAAACCGTTCCAGCCGCCGGTTCGGTGACGCGTGACGGTGATTTTTTAGAGCAACCAACGCCGGCAGAAATTGCACACGCGGCAAGGAGTGCCGACAGAAATTGCCGGGCGATCACATCGCGCAATCGGCGCGCGGATGTAAAAATGGTCATCGTGTGGGGAGAGAAGGCGCCAAAGTGAAACTGCACCGCATAAGCGACCATTCTTCAGCCGCTCGTGCCTTCTCAAAAAAGCAATTGCCGTGCGCGATTCTGTGAGCGCGCGTTCACCAAATAAACTCAGCGCGCTGCAGCGTCTCTTTTCTGCGCCGATCGGCCGCCGGCACGAAACAGGTAACTGAGCTTCAAGAACAAGCCATCCGATGTGCGTCGCGCATCACCGGGTCGCTCCGTCTCACTCGCGTCGGCGGCACTGCCGTAGCCCAGATAGACAACCGTGCCGGGGCTTGGCAAATACGAAATCAGCCAGTCTGCGCGGCCGAGTAACGAGCGACGCGCGGCAACTGGCGCATACGTGCCGTTGGAGGCACGCAGCAGAATGGGTCGCTCGGTGCGCGGATCACGCAACGCGTCTCGACGTCGCAGCTCCGCTTGCCCCACGAACCGCAGGAAGAGCGCGCGCGAGAACTGATACTCCAACCGCATACGCGGCACGAGCTGCGTGCTGAACGGCGTACCGTCACGAACTCGCGTGAACTGCTGGTAGCGCAGCAGCGCACCAATACGAATCTTCGCCGACGGACGCAAATCAACCGTGCCCTCGAAATCGCGACGATTGACCGATGCGGTTTCGAAAAATTCGGCTTCGCGGCCGAGTGTTGTGGAAAGAGAAGCGCCAAGCCGTCGCCATTGCGGCGTGTTGACCGTCACGATCACGCTGGCGAACTGTTGCCGGTCGTTCACCCGAAACAACTCTGGGAGCGGAAGTGACTCTGCGGACGTGAAGTAGTTTGCGTAGCGCCGCGGGTCAAACGCAATCGATTGAAACTCTGGAAGAATGTTCGCGCGCCACCCGCCACGCAGCACGAACGAGTTATCCAGATTGACGCGCATCTCCAGCGGAATAGCGCGGCGCGCAAAACCGTCGTAGGTCCAGTTCGCGGTGGATTGCAGAAACTGCTGTTGTTGATCCCACCAGCCGCCTTTCTTCCCGAATCGCGTGAAGCGCGAAAAAATCTGCGCGCGAACGAGATCTGTACGATTCACAAATCCGGTCTGCGTGCGAAAGTCTGGCGAGATGCCCTGAATGCTGTAC
>JANNWU010000354.1:0-4679 GCA_031408755.1 Gemmatimonadaceae bacterium
TCAATCAGCAGCCTCAGGCCGCTGACCGAACTGGGTGGTGACCGCGTTGTGCCCGTACAGCTCGACATCACGAATACTGAGCAACTTGCTCACGCCGTGGCGCTGGCAGGCGACGTCACACTGCTGATCAACAACGCCGGAATTCTTGAGCAGTTCGGCACATCGTTTATGGACACGACGGCCGAGCCAGCTCGACGCGAGATGGATGTCAATGTCTTCGGCACGATGGCGGTGACTCAGCAATTCGTCCCGGTGATTCTACGAAACGGCGGCGGCACCGTCGTCAATCTCAGCTCATTGGCCGCCGTTGTGAATTTTCCGATTTGTATTGCGTACAGCGCGTCGAAAGCGGCGCTGCATTCGCTCACTCAGGCGGCTCGCCTCGCGCTTTCGTCACAGGGCATCACGGTGATCGGCGTCTATCCTGGTCCTGTCGATACCGATATGGCCATCCACGTTCCATTCGAAAAATCAACGCCGCGCAGTGTCGCAGATGATATTCTCGCAGGAATCGAAGCAGGATCGGAGGATGTTTTCCCCGATCCCATGTCGAAGCAGATGGGTCAGCTGTACCTCACTGATCCGAAGGGCATTGAACGCGCTGTCGCTGCGATGGTCGCGTAACTGGTCGCGTGGACGGTTGCTATCGTTGGTCCGTCAGAGAAGCTTGTGGCGGACCAACGCAGCCCATCGCCACTACACCCCCCGCAACAATTCCTCGGCTCTCGCGAGCGAATCAATCGGATCTAAAACTGGATTCAGTAAACCTGTCGACACGTTGTACACGACGCCTTCCAGTTGCAGGGGCTGGTTGCGCGCCCACGCATTCAGCACAGTCGGTGTGCGCGAAAGATCAACCAGCTGCCGCATCACATTCAACTGTGACAGTCGATCGAGGCGAGCAGTTAAATCAGGTAGAGCATGGAGTTCATGGTGACGCTCGCGAATGATTGCGCGCACATCGCTCAACCAATGGTCCAACACTCCAGGCGCGCCACCATCGTACGCGGCACGCATCGCACCGCAGTTGGTATGGCCGCAGATAATGAGATCCGCGACCTTCAGCACATCGACAGCGTACTCCAACACGGCAACAAAATTCAGATCGGTGGCCCAAATCTGATTCCCGATGTTGCGGTGAACGAACATCTCGCCAGGCAACGCCCCGGTGACAGTTTCAGACGGTACGCGACTGTCGGAGCAGCCGATCCACAAAAAGTGTGGCTCCTGCGAGGACTCGTGCTGGACAAAAAAAGTTGGGTCCTCACGCAGCATGCGCGCCGACCATTCCTTGTTGTTCTCGAGAATGCGCTTGAGATTCTTCACGGGCGTGTTCGGGCGGAATGACGCAAAAATATCGTTAGTGCGTACACGGCAACCTACACTGCGCGCACGACCTAGTCCGGCGCTGAAAGTGCGCACGAGTGCCCAACGGTCGGGATACGCCGCTACATTGTAGAGACATTCTGCCAAGTTATGGCGGGCGCAGCGCAAGTCGACGACTCCGAGCCGCGAATTGTTAGCCCAAGATCTGAGCTTCCGCTGCTGATCGCGGTCCATGCCGGATCCGGTATCTTCTGTGCTGGCCAAGCCGCCGGTCCCCTTCCCGATTTTCTCTCCGTTCATGCCTGCATCATCCACGTCCGCCACAATCGCCAGTACGATAGAGAATCGGCGGACTTTTGCGATTATCAGTCACCCTGACGCCGGCAAGACAACGCTCACCGAAAAGCTGTTGCTGTACGGCGGTGCAATCCATCTCGCCGGATCAGTGAAGGCACGGCGCGCGGCGCGGCACGCCACGTCGGACTGGATGGCCTTGGAGCAGGAACGCGGCATCTCAGTCACGTCAAGCGTGATGCAGTTTGACTGGGCGGGATACCATATCAACCTGCTCGACACGCCTGGGCACGAAGACTTCTCCGAGGATACGTACCGCACGCTCGTCGCCGCCGACAGCGCGATGATGCTGCTGGATAATCGCAAGGGTGTCGAGGATCGTACGCGTCAGTTGTTTGAAGTTTGTAAGCGCAGGCGCATGCCGATATTTGCGCTCGTCAACAAGTGTGATCGTGCCGGTGAAGATCCGCTGAAATTAGTGAGCGATGTCGAAACAGATCTGGGCATCAACTGTCATTGCGTGACGTGGCCCATCCATCGTGACGGTGTCTTTGTGGGAGTGTTTGATCGCCGCAAAGAACTGATCTATCTCTTTGATCGCAGCGAAGATCACGGTGCAAAACGCGCGACAGCGCACGAGGGCCGCATTGATGATCCGGAGATGCTCGAATTGCTAGGCCCTGATGCGCACAAGCACTTGCTACACGATCTTGAGCTGCTGGAAGCCGCGGGCCATCCGTTTGACCACGACGAAATTCTCGCAGGCGCGCTGATCCCCGTCTTCTTCGGCAGCGCGCTCACGAACTTTGGCGTTGAACCATTCTTTCGTGAATTTCTTGAGCTTGCGCCTGCACCAACCTCGCGCGAATCAACACTGGGCAAGGTTGAACCGACGCGCGAAGACTTCACCGGTTTCGTGTTCAAGATTCAAGCAAACATGGACCCGAAGCATCGCGATCGTATCGCGTTCGTGCGCGTCTGTTCGGGGCGATTTGAAGCGAGCATGCCGGCGCTGCATGTGCGCACCGGCAAAACCATCCGCCTCAATGCACCGCAACAGTTTATGGCGCGTGAACGCACAATCATCGAAGAAGCGTGGCCCGGCGATGTGATCGGCATTATGGATCGCGGTAATCTTCGTATTGGCGATTCGCTCACCGAAGGCGAAAAACTGGAGTTCAGTGATATTCCGCGCTTTCCACCTGAGCATTTTGCACGTGTAATTCTGCAAGACCCCATTAAGCGCAAGCAGCTGGACGCCGGATTGCGACAGCTCACCGAAGAGGGCGCGGCGCAGGTGTTTTACACATCGCAAACGGAAGTGGTAGGACCCACACCGATTGTTGGTGCCGTCGGCGTGCTGCAATTCGACGTAATGCTTCATCGCCTTGAGCACGAATACGGCGTGCGCTGCAAACTGGAGCCAATCAGTTCGCGGTACCCGCGCTGGGTCACCGGCAAAGACGCAGACATTGATCGACTGGCGGCAGAGCCGGGACGCATGCGCATTTTCGACGCATTGGGTAATGCGGTGATTTTGTTTGAGAGTGCGTGGGCGCAGCGTTGGACCGTGGACCGTGTCACAGCGCTGCAGTTTCACGAAGTGGCGCCGTAGCACGGCGGCACTTCGTTGCTAAACTCGATCGCTGCGTGCGCCGGCTGTTCGCGCAACGCGTAACGTTACCAACTCCGCAACACTTCACCAGCGGACATTCGCGTTGGTCCAGGATATGGCTGCGCGGTTCCGCGAATCGTGTACCAGAGAATTCGGTTAAACGAATCCTCCTCAGCAACATCTTCGTAGCGCAAGTCAAGCTTGCGCGATTCAATTGCGCCGGTGCCAGTCATTGGATTGCGCTGATCGAGCGACACACTCGGCTGCAGCACGGAGTACGCTCGCGTATCAGGCTTCGTGCGCCAGATGTCGCGGAGCGGTCGACCGTAGTGATCATACGGCGACAACGCATCCAACCCGAGCAACGCTTCCATGGTCGCCAACACATCGGTGGTGTTTACAAATCGGTGATGTGCGCCGCCGCGAGCCCACGGTGACACCACCAGCAATACCGAGCGGTGAGAATCGACGTGATCTGGGCCGTTCTGCGCGTCGTCTTCCACGACGAAAACCGCCGTGTTCACCCAAAACTTCGTCTTCGATAGCGCGTCGATTACGCGGCCGAGTGCGAGGTCATTGTCGGCCATCATCGCTTGCGGTGTTGGCTTGCCAGCTGATGCACCTGACGTGTGATCGTTCGGCAAACGCAAAATCTGCAGCTGCGGCATTTCTCCCTTGGTGACGAAGCCTTGCAACTCCTTCACCCACACATCCGCACGTACTTGATCTGTGATATCCAGATCGTAGCCGGGAAACTCGCGACTGGTGTTGGCACGAAGGAACGGCTTGAGGCCAGTGTAACCGCGCGGTGCAGTGCCTTGAGCCTTTTCGGGCATGACGAATTCGCCGAAGTTGCGAAAGGTGATTCCTTTGCGTTGTGCGAGATCCCAGAGATACCCATTGGCTGGCTCCGCGACGTCGTCATCACCGTCGTCCATGGGCGCGCGACCGCGATTAGTTCCTTCAAAATCGTAGCTGCGGCCGCGATTTGAATAGTTCGACGGTACGGTCTTCTGCACGTAATCCGTGGTGTATGCCGCAGTGGTCCAGTTATGCCCGTCAGCACTAACTTCAGCATTCACAAAGAAGCGATCGTACAACCCGAATCGATCTGCGAGCGCGTGATGATTGGGCGACACGTTACGCGGGAAAAACAGCAACGTTGTATCGCCGTCACCTGCTGGCATGTCTGCGAAAACTTGATCGTATGTACGATTTTCCTTGATCACGTAGATGACGTGCGTGATCGGCGGCATCCCAGTGCGCACCGATGGTGAATCCCAGTTGTTAGCTCGCGCGACACGCGCAGAAAGCGCCGTGAGCGTCGGCTCAGCAAAGAGCGTCAAAGGGAGGCGTGTGATGGTACCGTTGATTTGGCCGGACGTGTAACTCGTCGCGCGATCTGCGGGATCTCCCTTGCTGCCAGGTTGCGGAAGTTTCGGAT
>JANNWU010000355.1:0-14328 GCA_031408755.1 Gemmatimonadaceae bacterium
GCACCGAATTGCGATGCACAAATCCAACCCGCAACGCCTCTACATGCAGAAGCACTGGGATGTAATGCGCAGCGACGACGGTGGTGACAATTGGCATGAAGTCAGCGGCAACTTACCCACTGATTTCGGTTTTCCGATTGAAGTGCACTCGCACGAACCGGACACGATTTACGTAGTGCCAATCACGAGCGACGCGCACCATTTTCCGCCAGATGGAAAGTTGCGCGTGTATCGCAGCCGCACTGCGGGCAATGAGTGGGAAGCGCTGACGAAAGGCCTGCCGCAGAAAGACTGTTACGTCAACATTCTGCGCGATGCGATGGCTGTCGATACGCTCGACTCGTGTGGCATTTATTTCGGAACGACTGGTGGCCAAGTGTACGTGTCAAGCGATTCTGGTGATAACTGGTCGCCGATTGTGCACGATCTGCCGCCCGTACTGTCTGTCGAAGTGCAGACGTTGGCATGATTCGCGTTGTACTGCCGTCACCGCTGCGTGCGCTGGCCAACGTTGGCGCGGAAATTTCCGTCAGCGTGAGTGGCGCCGTCACGCAGCGTTCGGTGTTAACCGCAATCGAAGCGGCGCACCCGATGCTGCGCGGTACAATGCGCGACCACGTCACGCAGAAACGGCGCGCCTTCGTGCGATTTTTTGCATGTGAGCGAGATCTGTCGCTGAACGATCCCGATGTGGAGTTGCCGGAGCGGGTACGTTCGGGTGAAGAGCCGCTGCTCGTGGTAGGAGCGATGGCCGGCGGCTGAGCCCGCGAGCAGCGGCAATGCGGAGTCGGTCATAGCGGTAGGTGAACCCGGTAGGTGATACCAATCGGTGGTAGCAGCCGGTGGCAGCAGTCGGACGCGTTTTGGCCCCACAGCGCTCAACGCCGGCTAGCGCACTCCAGCGCATGAATCCGATTCCCGCCATCGCATCGTAGCCCAGCCGAGTTCCCAGATCCCAGCGAGCCGATACGGACGGACGGGGGCGCGACGCTGCGCTTGGTCCTTGGTCTTCAGGAAGTGGCCAGACCGCTGCGATCGCCACATCACTCCCGCTGGAGCCCCAGTATGTATCCGCTCGCTCGCAAGATCGTACCACTCGTCGGCATTATGCTCGCCGGTGCGACCGCCGCAATTGCCCAAGTCACAGCCTATGGCGTGACCACCAATTCGCAGGGTGTTCAGCAATTGGTGCGTTTTGACCCCAATACGCCAAGCAGCGTCACCACGCTCGGTCCCACCGGCGCCAGACTCACCGGAATCGACTTCCGTCCCGCCACCAACGTGTTGTACGGCTACGACGGCAATCTGCTTTACACCGTTGATCTGAATACCGGCATCGCGTCGGTTGTGTTTGATGTCAACAACACCACCGGCAACGTTGGCTTTGATTTCAATCCTACTGTCGATCGTATCCGCGTGGTTGACGCATCAGGTACGAATCTGCGCCTGAACCAGATCACCGGCATGACGACAGTCGATATGCCGTACAGTTTTGCCATGGGCGATCGGAATTTTGGTCGTGTACCGTCATTCACTGCCGTCGCGTACACGAACTCTGATAACGATCCGACTACTGGTACCACGCTGTTCGGTATCGACGCCAGCCTTGGTCAACTGATCACGATCACGAATCCGAACGGCGGTGCGATCAACACGGTCGGTAGCCTTGGACTCGGCGCACTTTCGTCAGTCAGCGGTTTTGATATCGTGACCATCGGTGGCGTCAATACCGCGTTCTTCACGGCGATGCTCGACGGGTCGATGATGAGCCAGTTGTACACGGTGAATCTGGGCACCGGTGCAGCAACGCTGGTTGGTAGCGTCAATGCGGCGGGTGGATTGCAGGGTCTCGCACTGACCGCAGTACCGGAGCCGAGTTCGTGGGCGCTGATGTTGACGGGTGTGATCGCGCTGGGCGGGATCGCGCGTCGCCGGAAGCATCGTTAGTCGTTTCGACACACGTCGCGCCGCGCCGATTGAGTGTTACTTCATCGGCGCGCGCGCGGCGACTGTCGCAGGTACGCGTTGACGCTCGCGGTACATCGGGCTCTGGAATAAATAGTCGGCACCCTGATAGTACGTAATCGATTCGCGCACCAACGAATCTTGCCCCGCTTCAGGGTGAAGTGATTCGCCGTCAGCGTCAACGCGATAGACGTTTACCTGCTGCTTTGGAGAGAGCACAACAAGTCGCGTTACACTATCAGCGCCAACGCGTAGATAGCCCAGCTCCTGATAATTGCTGATGAACGCGCGCTGCACGTTGTTTTCCGCGCGCAGTAGATCTTGCCCTAAGAACAGACTGCGATAATTCATACGCAGCAAGCCAAGCAGCGTCGGTGCAATATCAATCTGGCTCGCAAGCCTGTCGTAGCGCCCCGCTGCCACATGCTTGGGCGCTAAAATCACAGCGGGAATGTGGTACTTCGGAATCGACAACCGTTCGCGGCCTGCACTACTCGCACAATGGTCCGCGATCACAACGAAAATTGTATTGTCAAACCACGGTTTTTTGCGTGCCTGCTCAATAAACCGGCCGATCGCATAGTCAGTGTACTTCACAGAGCCGTCACGCCCAGATTTGGACGGAATGTCAATTCGCCCCGCCGGGAATGTGAACGGACGATGGTTTGACGTGGTCATGACATGCGCGAACAGAGGCGTTTGCGTCGCGTGGGCCGCATCAAGTTCTTCCAACGTGCGATCCAGCAGATACTCGTCTGCAACTCCCCACACATTCGCGAATCCAACCTTCTCGCTCGGCATCGAAGAGCGATCGATCACCTCGTAACCGTTGCCAGCGAAGTACGCGTTCATGTTGTCGAAGTAACCGAATCCGCCATAGATAAACTTGGTGGCGTATCCATGTTCGCGTAACACAGAACCAAGCGTGTACAAGTTTGCGTTGTTCGCGCGACGTACGATTGACTGCCCAGGCAGTGGAGGTAACGCGGCGGACAGCGACTCGAGCCCACGCACTGTGCGCGTTCCGATCGCACGGAGGTTGGTGAACAAAAGCCCCTCCTGCGCCAACCGATCAAGATTTGGTGTGAGATTCTTTGTGTTCCCAAAGACACCGAGGAATTCCGCGCTCAGACTTTCCACCATGATCAGCACAACGTTGAGACGTTGCTCTGGTGCGCTTGAGACAACTTCGGTCGCGTGAATCGCTGCAGGCGTTTGTGCGACGCGCGATCCCGCAGCCACCTGTGCAATACTTGCATTCGGTCCGGCTCTGTCGAGCCTTGCCTGCACGCGGCGTTGAAGTTCCTCAGCAGGCAACGTTTGATAGAACCGCGTAAACGCGATCTCGTTTGATCGATACGCTTGCACGAACGTGTACGAGCCGTTCGCGGCCAGTTCATTGTTGAACGCATTACCAGGCCGATCTTTCAGACTGCCGTCAAAACCCGCAAAAAGCGCGACAGCGCAGAGCACGATTCCGGCGACAGTCGCAAGCCGTGCACGCAGCCGCATCGGTTGATACTCTGTCGGCAGCCACCGCTTGCCAACGCCCCACGCCAGCAACATGGCCATAGCGGCAACGCCTGCGAGCATCGGTACCATCGGATACGACTCGAAGAGGTTTCCAATGACTTCTGTTGTGTAAACGAGATAGTCGACCGCAATAAAATTGAAGCGCACACCGAATTCATTCCAGAAGATCACTTCTGACGCGAGAATGAAAATCAGGATGAACGCGAGCACGGTGTACTGCGCAAAACGCACCCACCTGTACGCGCGCGATGCGCCGAGTCTGTTGCCGAGGAGCAGCGAGAACAGCGAGACGAAGGCTGCGGCATAGAACGCAGCTACGAGATCAAACACCACGCCACGAAGAAAAACCGACGCGAGTGATGTCAGAGAGCGATCAACATCGTTCCACGCGATTGCTAGTAAGACGATTCGGCTCAGCGTTCCAAATAGCAGCACGCCGACGAACGCCGTCGCGGGAAGATGAAACGGCCCGTTTCGCAGGGAAGCGATAAAATTTCGAAAAAACTGCACTGCGGCTCCTAAGTATCCTATGTGTCACGGGTGCGTCACAGAAATGCTTGAGCACGCCGTACAGTAAGGAACCCGCGAGCGGCCGAAATGCAACGCTTCGGTCACGGATGTCTTCGCAGTGTTCAGTCGAAGGAAGAGGTCGTATTAGGGCGTACTCGGCATCAGGCGGAGCCGGGCGTGCGTCCGTCTAAGACGGGATGTTCTCTTGAATGAAGCGGGGACTGAGGTGCACGTCGACCTGCACGAGTGGCGAGTCGCCGGTGCACTTGAACTCGTGTATTTCGCCCGCTTTGATGACGAGAATATCGCCCGCGCCAGCGTCAAAAACTTCACCGTTCACCGTCCAGCGCCCTCGTCCCTCCCGCACGAACTGAATCTCGTCGTACGGATGACGATGCGGCCCTGGGCCCTGTCCGGGTTGAGCGTGGAGTAAAAAGACAGACGCGTCCACACCGCCGTTGTCGGCACCAACGAACTGGTGCGAGCTGCCCACGAAGGGAAGGTCTTGCTGTCGGACACGAAGCATGCAGCTACTCCTACGCGGCTCAGGATTGGTTTGGCGTTCGCGTCTACTTTTGTACCGGCGCATCTGCCCGCCGGAGCATCACCGCACCGCCGATGCAGATGGCCGCGCCGAGCATCGAAATTGGTGATACGCGCTCATGCAAAACCACCGCGCCAAGTAACATCGCCACCGGTGTCGCAATAAAAATGCTGGCCGACGCTCGCGTCGCGCCGAGCCGTCCAGCACCGGCTGCAGCCAGAACGTAGGCCGCGCCGGTGCCAAGCGCACCCAATGTGAGCAAAGAAAGCAACGGCGTGAGCGACCACGAACCGTCGATCACCTCAGGCAGCCCAAGCGGCGCGGTGATCACGGCGGCAAGGCCCATCGCACGCATCAACACCGGCAGCGCGCCGAACTCCTGCTGAAGCGGCCGCGCCACATTGATGGCAATGCCGTAGAGGCCGACAGCGATGATGATCAGTAGAACGCCACCACCATCTGTGTCGCCAGAACCGAGGCCCGGTAGCGCAATCAGCAACACGCCGAGTAGGCCCACTGCAAGCGCGGCGACAATAGCGCGCGACGGGGCGCGTCGCGACATAATCGCGGCGATGGCAGCTGCAAACAACGGCAGCGCACCATTCAGCATTCCGGCCATCGCCGACGACACGCGCTGCTCGGCGAACGGGAAAAGCGTGAGCGGAATCGCGAGCCAGACGCAGCTCAAAAGTGCAATCCGTGGCCACGCTGAGCGGGCGATCGGACGCCGTGCCGCGGGAAACATCGCCAGCACCGCGAAACCAGTGGCAATCCGCGTAAAGGCCACGCCGTGCGGCCCTACTGCGCGCAGCCCCTGCATGATGAAGAGGAACGACGCGCCCCAGATTACCCCTGGCGCGACGATCAAAAACAGATCGCCCAGAGCTGATTGCGGGCGGCTTATTGAAGCGATTGAGGCTGTCATGCACGCATACTGGGCGCTCGATTACATTAGCACAAGCGAAATAATCTGGCCTGTATCGTTAAGCCAAGCTTTATGATTAACTTGGAAAGGCTGCGCAGCCTTCACGCCGTCAATAGCTACGGGTCGCTCAACGCAGCGGCCGACGCATTAAGCGTTTCAGCGTCTGCCGTGTCGCAGCAGATCGCGAAGCTTGAGCGAGAAGTTGGCGAACAATTGATCGAGAAGCGCGGGCGCGGCGTCGCGCTTACCGATGCAGGTGTCGTGTTGGTAGGGTATGCCGAGCGCGCGTTGTCCGTGTTGCGACAGGCGGAGGCGGAGCTTGATGCGCGACGCGCGATTGTCACAGGTGAAGTGCGGGTTGGTGCATTTGCGACCGCTGTCCGCGGGCTTGCACCTGCGGCGTTGCGCGCGCTAATGCAGGAGCATCCACAGTTGTTGGTGCGCATGGAAGAACTCGAGCCGATGCACGGTGTCGCGCTTGTCGAACGTGGCGAGATAGATGTGACGATCGCGCAAGATTGGGCCAACCAACCGTTGCGACTACCAGACGGATTGTCGCGCGCGCCACTCTTTGATGATGTCGTGGATATCGCGCTGCCACACGACCACAGGTTAGCGAATCGCGCGTCGGTTGAGATATCTGAACTTGCGGCGGAGCCGTGGATTTCGTGGCAGTCGGGATCTATTTGTCACGACTGGCTGATGCTGACATTACGCCGCGAAGGCTGCGAACCAGACGTCCGCCACAACGCGCTCGAATACGCAACGCAGTTGTCGTTGGTCGGCGCTGGACTGGGTGTTGCTGTACTGCCGAGGCTTGGGCGAGGCCATGTGCCAGATGATGTGCGGATTGTTGCCGTGAGTCCGGCACTCACGCGTCATGTGTATGCGGTTTGGCGCGCCGACGCGACTCGTCGGACGGCGATTATTGCGACGGTTGCAGCGTTCAGGCGTGCGGCGGAATTGGTGTGAAGCTTGCTGGCTGCACAGCGAGTGAAAGTTTCGTCAGCAGCGTTCGGTGAAGGACGCGCGGAGCAGCGCTCACCATCGATGTAAATTCAATCCACGGACATCGTCGAAATCGCTACCGTTCATGGTGACGAGTGTCGCGCGGTAAACAATTGCCTGTGCCGCAATCATTCGGTCCAACAGTTTTCGGCGCGAATAGCCAGCCGAGGCTACGATGGCGGAGTACTGTCCAACTCAGTTGCAGCACCACGCTGCCTTTGGCGATCGTCATCGGCGAAGTAGCTTCTCAAAGATGGGCTTACTCAGCAAAATCTTCGGTTGGCGCGACCCGTGGGAAAGCGTTCCTCGTGCCTACAGCGCCGCGCTGCAAAGCCGACTTTCGCCGGCGTCATTCCAGCAATTAACAGCGCTGTTAAAAGAGTATCGGCAGTTCACGCCGACGCTCTTTCCTGGCGACGTCGCAACACGTTCGCAGCGCGTGATGTGCGAGCATGTCGCGGGGATGCTGTTGCATCTGTCATTTCGTTTCAGCGAGACACTCGCGAAAATGAATGCATCGCCGTTACTGCGCACATCAGATGCCGAGCATCCGGCGCACGCTGGTATTCGTAACTGTCTGCGACTGTCTGTCGAGATTGAGCCGACCGACAATCCTGGCTCGCTGATGCTGCCTGGGTATCTCCTCGACGCGGGGCTTGCGGATGAAGCGGTAACGGCTGCCGCGCGCGCGCTTCCAGAATGGGAGAGAACCTTTGCGGCTGGTGCGAAGCCGGCACCACTGTCGAGCGAAACCAGCCCGCTCGATGCAATTCTCGCGTCATTTCTTGAGCAGGCCAACGGCTCTACCGAGATACTCGAAGGGTTGCGCGTGCTTGCTGAGCGACGCCTGACTATTCAGAACTACCATGAGCAGCTGTCGCCAGGCGAATACGGAACGCTGCGCGCGAGTTTGGCGAACTATCTGCAGTCATCCGGTATTACCGTGGACCCAAACAGCGCGGCAGCCGAATCGTATCCGCTTCGGCCCGCAGACCTCTCACGACTTGCAGGCTGGATTGCCGCCAATATGGGCGTATTACGGCAACACTTTCAGGCGCTTGATTTGCTGCGTGTTGCGCATGTGTTGCAACCAGACTTTGCGAATATCAACGAAGTCTTGGCAGATATCTATTTCCGCACGCAAGAAGGCGCTCCAGATGCTGAGGATACCGCCGAAACACGCGCGCAGGCACGCAAGCACGCAACGCTCGCTGCCGCAGGAATGACCAGTTCACTGACTGACCAGAATGGTCTTGACGGTACCGGGCTCACGGAGGGCGACCTGCGAGCTCGGTTGGCGCGTATGCAGGAAATTCTACGTGAGCTTCCCGGCGTTCCGTGATAGTGAAACCTGCCAAGTATTGACGCAGTTTTTTCGCGCGAGGATTGTTGACCAATCTGAGCGCTTGTCAAAGGCAGCAGTCGTTTCAACCATGCCGGATTGCAGTCTCCGCGCGAACGTCTGTTACGTCTCCGTCACGAGCGACGCCGCCTCGCGCGCGATCACATCAAACTGTTCACTGCGCAAGCGCGCCCACTTTGGCAATGTGAGAAACGGAAGCGCCATTAACGCTCCGCCAATTGCGACGGGAATCGCTGCGAGCAACATCATCGCCGGTCGAGCTTGCGCGGTAACGATGAGCGAGATCGCGTAGAGCATCGTGGCCGCTGCGCCGAACACTGGTCCACGCAACCCTCCGTCCTTCTGCGTTGACATCCGCAAACGGTGCCCAGTCGGAATCGGTTCGATTGCGATTCGCAGATTACCGTTCCGCCACTCACGCACAACACCAGCACGCTGCAGTTTGCCATGCGCGTTGAATGTCGATCGCATTGTTGACACGAGCACGTCCCACGCGTCGTCGGTCAGGACGCCTGGCAACACCACGTCTTTACTCACGCCAATGGGCACGCCGAACTGCGTCATGAGCGTCGCGGGGCGCAATGCGCCATTGGCTGATTCGACCAGTGCGATGCGCACTGAATCGGGTGCCAACCCAACATCGGCAGCTATCTCATGCACCTGCGCCACCGTCAGTCCCTCTTGGGCGCTGACTTCCGCTGCACGACGTAAAACTGCCGTAACTTCGGCATCGTTCAGTCGATGATGAGCGTCCATGCCGGGGAGTGTTGATGTCAAATTGCACAATCACGAGCCCAACGTCGCTACGCCCAATGCCCGTCGAGATACGGTAAAGCTTACATACGCGTTGGCATGCCCGCGCCCCGGCCGAATGGGTAGTCGGCGTGCCCGACTTCAAGCTCGGCAACGCGATAGTCAAATGCCGAGGTGCCCGCGCAGCAGAACACACGCTCCCTCGTCGAACACTCAATGCGCCAGGTCTGCTCGTTCCGTGAACAGCACACGACAAACTCGGCCTACCTGCGTCTCAGTACCCACAACCACGCCCACTCGAGCGTCGGCTACCACAACCGAAGCACCGTTTATCCGCCGGCGCGCCCGCGGGCAGAGTTGAACGATCTGATCCAGATCGCCACGTCCGGCAACGCGGTGCACCAAAAACTGCTCTGCAGTATCGCCAACTGAAAACCACGCCGTCGGTCGAATCGAATCTTGCAACTCGAATCGACGGAACATCACAATCTGTCGAACCGTCACTGGAATATCCGACGCAATGCGAACACCGCCGCGCTCAAAGTGACCGCGATACAGATGTGCGGTGAAAACGGTATCGCGCACAATCGAATTCGGTAGCACCCAATTGGCAGCGGGCTCGATACTGTAAATTTCCGCAGGATGTGCGATCACGTCTGCGCGATACTGCGCCAGCAGCGGCTGTGGGAGCGAGGCTTCGAAGACCAACTGGTAGTTGTGTGGCGCGCGACTCATTGACAGATGCGATATGAACACTCGCGATGCACCGAACACCAACATGCCATGCGTTGACGATCGATCCTGGCTTGGTGGCTTCACTCGACCGAGAATGAAGTCGTCGCGCACAACCTCGCTCATGAAATCGCCCGCATCGTCCAGCGCCTCAACCAGCGAGTGTATCGCGCTTCCTGGCAGCGCCAACGCGTGCTCCCGCGGCTGGACGACAGTGCCGAGCCGGTACATCTCTCGTGGTGTCGACGTCATTTCAACGTGCGCACCAAGAATGTGCCGAATAGGATGTGTTGCGGCGAATGCCTGCACGCGTAGCGCACTGGCGCGAAATGCGGAAAGATCGCGCACTGTCAGCAGTCCCGGGTACAGCATGTCACCAGAGAGCAGCGCCGAGGTGACTTGATCGTACACCATAACATGCGCCACTTGATGGCCGGGAGTTGCGATCACATGCAACCGTCGGTTACCCAAGTCGAGCACTGTCGGCGGTGCGTCAGGCCAACTGCGCATTCCAAGTCGGGCCACCAATGCATTCGAATCTGCGGCAATGACATGGGTGTGTGCTCGCGCAGCAAATGCCGAATCGTAGTGCTTGTGATCACTGTGCCCGTGCGAATGCAGCACAATGAGCGGCCATGCGCGCACAGGGCTGACAGTGGCGAGCAGCGAATCAATGAGTGCCACGAGCGGTAGCGGTGGTCCATTCTCTGGCGCGGCGCCGGTGTCGAGCAGTAACGCGCTGTCGCGACCGGCCATCAGATACATGAACGGTGCTTCGCTGCTACTGCGTTTGCCTTGGCGAATGATCCAAAAATTTCGCGCGTAGCGTCGGATGGTGAGCGCGGGTTCGGCTGGTGCGCCGGCGTTCCATGTTGCGGCAGCGAGCGGCAACACTGACCGTTGCGTTCCGCGGATTTGTGCGCTGGTCGGCGTAACTGGCACTAACATCACCACGAGATACAACAGGCGCGATACTGCCGGAATCGACCGGCGCTCACTCATCGCAACTACCCAGCAGCGTAACCGGCCGCACTCCGTCATCGGCGCTCGCATACTCAAAACGTACATACTGCCCTCCATGCTCAAACCGATCGAACGCAAACTCGATGGCCATCAAGCCGGTGCCACCTGCGTTCAAGTACAGCGACTCACCCATGATCTCGATGATCGCTGTGCCGAGTTCGGCAGCCGACGCAATGAGTGTATTGGCAGGCTGACCGAGCCACGCGAAGGCGGGATGGGTAAACGCAGTGCTGATCGTCATCTGCTCGGAGAGTGCGGGGAGCTTTGGCTCGATTTCGGACTCGACCGGTGAGCCGAGAACCGTGGCTGAACTTACGCTCCGCACACGTCTGCGGTGCGGTTTGGTGGCGGCCATATTATTCGACTGCTGCTGGCAATCGTGCCGCTCAGTATTGGGATGGCATTCACAGCAGTCGCGCTATCTTCGATGCGCTGTCGCCCAGCGCAATTCGTGCTAACAGTCACCATTCCGCGTCACACAAATGCTTCATTCTCGCGCACTCGGTACACAAGGACTCACTGTCTCCTCCCTCGGACTCGGCCTGATGGGCATGAGTGATTCCTACGGCACTGCAATTGAGCGAGATGAACGTGAATCCATCGCCACGATACATCGCGCAATTGAGCTTGGCGTGACGTTCTTTGACACCGCTGAAGTGTATGGTCCGTATATCAATGAAGAATTGCTCGGTCGCGCAGTACAGGAACTTGGATCGCGGCGAGATCAGCTTATAATCGCGACCAAATTCGGCTTCCGCCTTGAGGGTGGTAAAAGTGTTGGTATCAGTAGCGACCCGTCGCGTATTCGGCATGCCGTGGAGGGTTCACTACGACGGCTGAACACGGAGTACATCGATTTGTTGTATCAACATCGCGTCGATCCTGCGGTGCCCATCGAAGATGTTGTCGGTGTGATGTCTGAACTCGTGAGAGAAGGGAAGGTGCGTTATCTGGGCCTGTCTGAGGCTGGCGAGAAAACCATTCGGCGTGCACACGGAGTGCATCCCATATCGGCGCTTCAGAGTGAGTATTCGTTGTGGGAGCGCAATCTCGAACCGGAGATCATTCCGCTCTTACGCGAACTTGGTATTGGACTTGTACCATTCGCGCCACTCGGCCGCGGCTTTCTGACCGGTGATGTGAAGCGTGCCGAGGAGTATGCGGACGGTGATATGCGTCGCAACGATCCGCGTTATCAGGGTGCGAATTTCGACGCCAACGTACAGGCCGCATCGCTGGTGCGAGCGCTGGCGGCGGAAAAGAATGCGAAGCCCGGTCAGATTGCACTCGCATGGCTGCTGCATAAGGGCGATGACATCGTACCGATTCCAGGTACGAAGCGGCGCACGTATCTCGAAGAAAATTGTGCCGCCGCTGCGGTGTTGCTGACGGCGGATGACATGGTGACGTTGGATGCGGTGATGGCGCCAGAGAATGTGTCGGGGCTGCGGTATCCAGCCGCGATGATGGCGGCGGTGGATCGGTAGGGTGCGAGGTCTATCGGAGGCCCACGAAAAGCCACGACAGGGTGGTTGTAGCGGGACCGTGAGCGGTTCGTTTTTCGCACGGTCGTGCACATAGCACTGGCACAGCTCCAGTGTTACCATTCAGGTATACTTTATTAAATCGTACTTGAATGAGACGCTAATGCCTCTGCACTACCCTGCTGTGATGGTCGGACGGGAGCGCGAATGGGCCCGTATTGAGGAATTCATCACCAGCGGCGAGCCGAACCCAACTCTGGCGATCGTGTGGGGTCGGCGACGTATCGGCAAGTCATTTTTGCTTGAGACTGTGGCGACTCAGCGGCGCGGCTTTTACTACAGCGCGATCCGCGGGTCGAGCGGGGAATCGCTTCGTGACCTCGGTGCGCGACTCGCTGCCTTCACCGGTGCCGTTGCCCCATTCGCTTTTGAAGACTGGGACACGGCGGTGCATGCGCTGCTGGCGCTCGGCCGCGACTCGGAAACCATGGTCGTGTTGGACGAGTACCCGTATCTACTTGAGCATACCCCAGCGTTGGATACAATCATCCAACGAGCGCTTGGCAGCCGCGCGACCACGCGTACACAGACGCGGACGCGCTTGATTCTCTGCGGGTCGGCAATGAGCGTCATGAGTAAGATCCTGATCGGTACAGCACCACTGCGTGGTAGAGCCGGACTGAACTTGCGGATTGCGCCGTTTGATGTGCCCACCGCGCGCACGCTCCACGGGATCGCAGATCTCCGTATTGCGTTTCGTACCTACGCCGTGATCGGCGGTGTCGCCGCGTATGCACGAGAGATGGTTGCGAACGATATCCCGTGCACTGCCGCCGCGTTCGACAGTTGGATCTGTCATCGGATTCTGTCGCCATCCGCACCGTTGTTTAGTGAGATGGAATTGCTTCTCAGCGAAGATCCGGCAACATCCAAAGCACGGAAGCTCAACATCTATCACGCCGTCTTGGCTGGCGTGGCATCAGGAAATCATGCACATCAGGCGCTGACAAACTACGTCAAAATCAGCGGTGCCTCACTCACACCGGTGATCGACAGTCTCGTGAGCACGGAACTGATCGTGAAAGTGGAGGACCCGCTACGTGACAATAGGCCCACGTATCATCCGGCAGACCCTCTGCTCCGTTTTCATTACGCCGTCACAAGAAAGAACAGCGCAAGGTTGGCCGGCCACGATGCCGATACGCGCGCGATATGGGCGCAACTTGTGCCGACCTTCGAGTCCCAAGTTCTCGGCCCCTGCTTTGAGGCAGCAGCCCGTGCGTGGACGCTGGGCGTAGCATCTCGAACCACAATCGGCGCGGAGGTGGCACACGTCGGACCCTCCATTCTGACCTTCACCGACGGTACGGAGCAACAGCTTGATGTCGTTGTAACAAACGCGGCACACTCACCGGGCCGACGATCCGTTCACGCCATCGGGGAAGCGAAGGTGGGCGAGCGTATCACCATGCGACACGTTAGGCGACTTGAGGCAGCGCGCTCCGCGATTGGCAGTCGGGCCGCCACGGCGAAGCTTCTTTGCTTTGGATCGCGCATGGCGCCCGAAGTTCGCGCCGAAGCAACTCGTCGTTCTGATCTTGAACTGGTGGATTTGGAGCGGCTGTATTCTGGGAGTTAACGCGTCGTTAGTCTCTTCCCAGCCTCACGTTCTGTGTTGTCGCGCGATTACACAAAAGTATATCCAAGTGCACCGTCGCGTACCCAATCGTGCGTCATTCATGTTGGGACTGGTCTGCGGGAAGTCGCGAAGGAAGAATGGCGCAGTTCATCTCAAAGTTCGAGTGCTGTGTTGCGCGCGCACCGCGCACCCAACCTTCTCTGCGCCCATACCCGCGCGTTACGATTCCCCATGACAGTTACCGACATCCTTCTCGCGCAGCAGCTCGAACAGACCGAAGCCCTCAGCAACAAAGCTTTCGTCATCGCTCGCGCGCACCTCGATCCCACGATCGGCGCTACGTGGATGACGGCCGCCGATGCGCACGCTCTCTACGATGGCGTTGGCTCGCCGCTGACCCAAGTTTTCGGGCTCGGACTTCGTGACGTACCAACCGAAGCCGATCTCACTCGCATTGAATCGTTTTTTGACACGCACGGTGCCGACACAACGATTGAACTCTGCCCGCTCGCAGCACCGGCGCTGATGCAGTGGTTACCCGCGCGCTGTTACGTGCCTGTGGAGCTCACGTCGGTGCTACATCGTTCGCTCGATACGTTCTCAGACGGTGTAACCGAGCGTGCGCCACAGGTCAGGCAGATCACGCCTGACGAACGCGCCGAATGGGCCGATCGCTCCGCCGAAGGCTGGGCAACTGACCCCGAATTCGCGGCAATGATCCGTCAATTGGCGTGGGTCAATGCGCACAGCGCTGGCATGTATTGCTTCGTCGCGGAAATCGACGGTCGAATCATCGCGACCGGCGGGCTCGCGATTCACGATCACGTCGCGCTGCTCGCTGGCGCCAGC
>JANNWU010000356.1:0-11347 GCA_031408755.1 Gemmatimonadaceae bacterium
CAACGCCGAACGCCGTGCACAAAAGTCGCGCGTCCCCGCCATCAGGTTCGGTGGGTTCACCGTCAGGGTCGAAGTAACTTGGCGCCGACTCGTACTCATCCACTAACTCGCCGGCCTCGTACAGCAAGTACCACAGCACACCATCATCGTGGTTCATCACAACAAGTACTGCGCAACGCAGTCCGGCAGAGAGTTCCGATGCGAGCGATTCGATCACGCTGATATCTTGCTCGTCAGACGCTTCATCGAAGACGACGAGGCATCCATTGCTGACCGGTGAAACGGCAGCACGGCGACCGTGAAGAGCCATTGAAACGGATTGTTGCGTCGTATTCCGCAGCGTGTAGTTGACGTAGAAATTTCCCATTTCTCCCACAAAAGTAAATTGGCGCGTAGCGTGACGCTGCACCGTCAATCGTTGTGCATGACGAGATTTGATTCGTCACTAAGTCTCATGCGCTGCACCGCCATATGCACGACTTAGTCTCAGTCGGCGTGAACTCGATGCAGCGCGTCGCTTCCGAAACGTCGCGCAACTCAGCCCATCACGGCGCGGCTCTGACAGAATTCGTGATAGCGACAGTGCGCCCTTGCATGACAAATGCTGATCCCGATTTCGTGAGATTAAAACTCGCCGCGACGGTCGAGACGTTCCTCGTTGACGGCGTTGCGACAACGGCACCGCTGCGCTCATACGAAATCTGAATCTGGTATCCGCCATCCATCCAATCGGCCGGAATTTCAAATGCCTTACCCTTACCTCGCGTTGGCGATTTTACGCTGACGCCGGACTCGGTGATCGAGCGCATTTGGCCGCCGGGATTTCTGCCACCCTTCACAATGATCCCCCCAATCGGTTGGCCGAGCACGCTGTTAAGAATCGTCGAATTCGCTTCAATAATCGTTCCTGAGTCAGCATTGATCGCGTAGACAAGATCATTCGGAAATACGGCGATGAGTCCGGTCGCCGTCGAGAATACCTCAAAGCGTCCACCCTTCACGACGCCATCCCAACCCTTACGTGCCATCTCAGGCGTAACGGCTGGTGCCGCGGCGCCCGCCGGGTGCACCGGTCGCCGGTTGGGTTGAGCTGTCAACGGATGCGTAAGCACGAAGACGGCTGCGAACCCTAGTACGTAATGCAAAGCGCACCTCTTCAAAGTGAACGTGTGTGTGCGTGAACAAGCTGAACACTAACGGAAGTGACCGTAGTAATGCTGCGTAGTGCTGGCGCGGATGGATGAACGAAGCGCAACTCGGAATTAAGAGTATGCTGATCGGGATAAGCGCGACGCAGACGCGCGCAAAGCTCCGACGGTCGAGCTAGCTAACGTCTCAACAATCGTCAAACATGAGCGCGCATTCGAATTCCTTACGTCTCTTCTGACCGGATGTGCGTCAGAAGTACGCACCTAGACGAGTGCAGGAATTTCTCCAGAAGTGGTGCCGATGCCGTCACCTGCTCCAAGCACCACTCGATTGACATGGGTGTACATCTCCGCCGCGGCGTTCATTATTGCGCTGGCTGCGGTCATCGCATTCGTCATCGCCGCGCAACGCATGCGGCTGCCGAATGGACTCTTTTTCGTAATCCTCATTCCGCTTGGGCTCGCGGCCGCTGCGTTTTTGTTTGGCGCCATGCGTTCGCACGCGACGTACAAAGGTACCTCAACCATCGGTACGCTCGAACTTGGCGGACCAGTTGTAGTGCTCGGCCTGATTGTTGTTGGTGGAGTGATGGCGAACCGAGTCGAAACGTTCGCACTCACGGTTCGAGTGCATGGGCCGAGCGGTGCGTCGGACATTATTCGCGCGGGTCGTCTGACGGCGGATCTCGCTGGCGTGCGGCGCGACGCGAGCATCGGGAGTGACGGCCAAGTGGTATTCGCCGATGTGCCGAGCGACTTAGAAGGACAATCGATTCGGCTCATTGCTGAGGTCGAGGGATTCGTGTCCGACAGTGCCGCCGAGCGTGTCGTCATTCCCGCGTCACACATTGTTGAACTTGGTCTCAAGCAGAAGCGTTACCTGATCACGATGCGCGGCACGGTGCATGATCGTAGCGGCAACGTGGTAAGGAACGCAGCCATCAATCTGGGTGCTGGTTCCGCAAGTGCGAGCAGTGATGACAACGGAAATTTTGCGGTTCTCACGAATGAGGCGCCCGGCACGGTGCTGCCGTTGACCGTGTCGCTCAACGGAAACGTAGTGTTTGATAGTGATGTCACGATTAATGAACAGCTGCCGCTACGGCTTGTGATCCGCCGAGCGAAACGATGATTGCTTGGTCGCGTTTCGTCATTGCGCTCTGTATAGCGATGTTCGGCGTCGCACCAACCGTGCTGGATGCGCAAACGGTACAGTTTCGCGGACGTGTGGTGATGGTGCCGGGAGGTCCGCCATTTCGACAAATGACGGTGCGTCTCGATCGCTACGGCGTCGCGACGCCGAATGACGGAGGTTTCTTCGTGGCGGCGATTCCGTCGAGCGTGATGTCGCTCACCATTCAAGTTGAGACTGGCAACCCTCGGTGGACGTTGCGTTATCCGCTCTCGGCGATTGCTGTCCCGCGCGACGCGAATCACATCACCGACATTATCGTTGGTCCGTCGATTGAAGAGACGTTGTCGCGCGACTACGCCGCATCCATCGCTCGGCTTCGAACTGGTCTGCGGAACGCCGGTGCGGCCGACAGCCAAGTGATCGCGGCGATTGAAGCGTTACGCCGGGAGTTTGCAGAACGCACAAACGTGCGCATGGAAGAATTGCGTTCCGCCGAACGATCGACCAATGAGCGCGCACGGATTCTACCACCACTCTCGGCCAGTCTTGAAACATATGTAATCAAAGCGACCAATCTCGAAATCGCGTTTCGATACCTGCTTGAACCGTCATTTGGCTCGGACTCAGCCTTTGCCCAACTCAATCGTGCTATCGTCGACTATAACCTTGCCTACGAATCACTCCGCATAAAGCGTAACGAATTTGAGAACGATGTCGCACAGGCTTGGCAGAATGCGCAAATCGCGTCAGATCTGCGTGCGCTGTTCGATTACGCACTTGGAGATATAAACACGATTGACGTGCTGCCGCTGAACGAGGTGCTGCCAACGGTGAGCGAAATTCTAACCGGTAAGCTGCGCGGTGCCGAAGCACAGACAAAACGCATCGCTGTGCTCACGCGTGTGCAGATGACTGTGACGGCGCTGCGTGCCAGGCTCGAAGAACTTGAACGTCGAAAAATTCGCGTACTCACAGCATTACGGGACCTATAGTCGGAGAGCGGGATTATGCGCAACAACACGGTTGGTAAAAGACTCTGCATTGGCCTTATGATCGCCGCTTGCGGCGCCTGTGGCAGCGGAGAAAGTGGTGCTCCAGCACCGATTGTCGATAACTATCTGCCGTTACTTTCAAATGGTTGGAGAAACACCAGGACAGCGGCGCATGTAATCGTCTTTCAAACAACGCAGAACGGTCAACCGACAGGGAATTTCACCGGCACCGAAACGCATCCGACATTCGGCACCAATGCGATCGCAGGATCATGGGTCAATTCGATTTTTACCTTGACCGTCGCGCGCTCCACCGGAGGCGCGGCGTTTTCCGGCAAGTTTCTCAGCAGGGATACAATGCGACTGGTACGCGCGGTTGACACGTTGTATTTCGCAAAGATTGGCTCGTAGCGTCATCATCACCTCTGCTTTGGTGGCAAGTCACGGTTCCGACCCAACCATCCGCTGCCCAATCCACCCGCCCAGCCACCCCATCGGGAGATACGCGGCCACCAAATCAAGTGCGATAAACCACGCTGGGGCAGGAATCATGTAGCTCGCCGCAATCCCACCGCACAAAAACACTCCGCCGATTACATACGCCCAACGCGTCTTATGGTTCGCTGCGATTAGATACGCGGCCAACGCACCAACGAGCGTGCCAAGCGCGTGCGCGAGAAAAGGCATGATAAAGTGGCGCGGCTCAAACAGGTGAATTGAATTCTTCAAACTCTCGGCACTATTCACATCCACTCCAGCGGGCGGTGGAATAAGTGACGGGCTGAGCGAGATAAGCCCACCATTCACAACGGCGGCGAGCACGATGCCGACAACGACGGCGAGGGCGTTTCGTAGCAATGTTTGCATAGAGGAAAATCGATTTGAGACACAAACGTCGTTGTCGATGCGCGTATGTTGCACTCGCAACTCTCGTGAAGTCACGCTGACTGCCTTACCGCGCCTGCTTCCTACCCTTGGTACTAATCGCCAAAGTTACGGACTGCGTCAGCTTCTTTACGTACTCATGTCGCCGGAACCGCAGCGCGGACCAGTCCTCGTCGATCGCCACTTGACGCACCGTCTCGAACCCTTCGCTACCTAACACTCGCCAGCCTGTATCACGATTGAAGTCGCACTTAAACTTCTTGGACGTGCCCTTTGGATATGCGATCCATACCACTACGTCGCCCGCACTGGCGTTGGCAATGGTCTTGCTCACCGCATCGACCGCAGCCTGCGTTGTCGCAAATGCGATGACGAAGCTGATTGATTCGCCTTTCACTAAAGCTTTACGCACCGAGCGATCGGTGAGTTGTGCAAGTTCAGCGTCAAATGACGCGGGCGCGTTCAATACGTGCAGCTCGCTGTGCGCGCCGAGGTTGAGTTTCGTGAATAGCGCCGACATCGATCGCGACTCCGAGGTATGGCCAGTAAACTGCTGATCCGCCGCGTTAACGAGCGACCGTCTGAATCTCAACCCGTGACGCGGCGCTTGGTGTGCGCCAGATACTATGCGTCTGCGCTCGGAAATCCGCCAGCGTCGCTTTAAAGATATTCGGCACCCATGTCTGCGGATTGCGATCGATCAGCGGAAACCACGTACTCTGCACTTGGACCATAATCCGATGCCCACGCTGGAACCGGTAGCTCTGCGTGTGCAGATCGATCGTGAACGGTGTCACTTTGTTCGGTACCAACGCTTCCGGTACCTCAAACGACTTGTGAAAACGTCCGCGAAATACCTCATTCGCCACCATCAGCTGATACCCACCAAGCGCGTGATTCGGCGCGACGCTATCGGGATACACATCAATCAGTTTGACCACCCAATCTGCATCCTGACCGGTGGTACTCGCAAACAGTTTCGCGGTGATGTCACCAGCCAATACAACATCATCCGTGAGCACGGCAGTCTCCCAGCTCAACACATCTGGACGGTTGTGCACAAAGCGCTGATCCTCAAGCAACCATGTGCGCCATCCGCTGCCTTTGGGATAGTACGTTGGCTCGATCGGACGCTTGCGATACGGGACGGGCCGTGCGGGATCGCTCACGTATCGATCAACTGCGGCGGTGTCGTCAACCGTTGGAGGATCAAACGACAAGAGGCCACTTGCATGGAAGTACAACGATCGCGTCACGGCATCTTTGGGTGGCCACGCCGCGTATGTGCGCCACTGATTACTTCCTGACTCAAACACGGTCGCCTCTGACGCGGCGTAATTGCCGCGGTCTTTGAGGTACCTCGCAAAGAACGGTGCTTGAATCTTCGTTCGATAGTGATCACCGGTTTCGCTCCCAAAGTCGATCACGCCAATCTTGCGCCCAGCACCACCCCACCCGCCGTGCCACCACGGTCCAACCACCAGCGCATTCTGATTGTTGCGATCGTGCGTTTCGAGGGTGCGATAAATGGTGATGGGACCGTAGAAGTCTTCCTGATCCCACCAACCAGCAACGTTCAACGTTGGGACAGTCACTCGACGCAGGTACGGAGTCATCGCCTGTCGCTGCCAGAATCCATCGTAGTCAGGATGCTCAACAAAATCATCCCACGTTGGCAAGCGTTTATCTTTCAGATAACGCGTCTGCACGTTCGACAGTGGACCAAGCGCCAAGTACCAGTCGTAGCTGTCGTAGCGATCCATCGTGAAGGTGGAGTTCTCCTTACTCGCCTCCGTCAGCCACGCGTACTCAAGACCGTAGCTGAGACGAAACGCGCCATTGTGATGGAAATCATCGCCGATGAACATGTCGGCTGGCGACGCTTGCGGGCTCACCGCTTTCAACGCGGGATGCGGATCAAGCATTGCCATCGCTGACGTCCATCCGTCGTACGATACGCCCAGCATTCCGACGCGCCCATTATTACTCGGAACGTTTGCCAAGAGCCAATCGATGGTGTCGTACGCATCGGTGCTTTCGTCAACACCCTGCGCCGGTCCATCTACAGGACGGGGCGGCCGCTGCATCATGAAGGTACCGCCAGACTTGTACCGACCACGAATGTCTTGCCAGACAAAGTGATAGCCGTCGGCTGCCAGTTCGCGATACGACCCAAATAGTCCTGCTTTGCTACCATCGGCGCCGTACGGTGTTCGTATGAACAGAAACGGCAGTTGCTCTGTCGCTCCTTTGGGTGACGCAATCACGACATGCAGAAGCACGCCGTCACGCGCACGTATCTCGGCAGTGCGTGTTTCGTACTGCGCTGGTGTGTAGGGCGGTGAAGCCTGCGCAACGCACACCGTGACCAGCAGTGTCAACGGCAACAGCGATCGAACGATCAGAAACAGACGGTGCATTGGCTCGGCTCCGCGCATGAATGTGTGCTCGCGCGCGTAAGCTACCGTGGCGTCCAGCGTTTCCCCAGCCGCCCGCCTGAGATCTCAATTCGCAACCACCTCTTCTTAAGCGAATCGCCATCGAGCGTGACGCGTGCTCCGGACGTGAAATCAAAGAGTGTTTGGTGCGGCATCACGAATGGTTCCGGCGGACCTTCTCCCGAGCCCATTGTTCGATTGTGCACGAGTGGTCCTCTCAGTTCCGTTGGCAGCAACCGATTAGTCAGCGACCAGGCAGGCGCATCGTCAAAATGTTCACGCCCGCCTACCGGATACAGCACTAGCACAGACAGCACTTCCGTGTCCTGACCCCAGTGGAACGCGACCACGTCGCACTCTGGCGACCAATCATGCCAGTGGCGAATCGAACCGTGCGCGCCGGCCGGATGCACTACGCCGTAAAACAACGCAAGATGAACCTGCGCGCGATAGTACACCAAATAGTCAGCACGATCCGCCATCTCGCGCAAAACTTCTTCCATCCCCGGGACCACGCCACGAATTTCTGTTGCGGTCTCAATTGCAAGCTCAAAATGTCCGCCGTCTAACATGTGGCGAACTGCATCCGGAGAGCCGGAGCAAATTTCATGCAGATGAAAGTCGATGCCGTTGAACGGCATGTCCGCTGGTTCCGCTCCAACGCGCCGGTCAAGAATTTCGAGCATCCAATCAATCGGGTTAACCGGCACGCTCTCGCTCATGAATTGCCATTCAGACCAAAACGGTCCTGCAATGCCTGGACGCTGAACTTCTTTGTCTAGGATAAGCGAAAATGCTGCGCTGGCGCTCAGATGTTCGCAGTCAATCCCGCTCAGTTTGTGCGCGGCACATGCCCGCACATAGTCGGACGGCGCGTCAAGCAGTGCAATCAGTCGCGCCACTTCGTCAGCGTGATCCTCGTCAAACTGCCCGATCAAAACCAGTGAGCCGTCGACAACATCAGAGCGCACGCCGCGCGGTGGCGATGCCGATAGCGTGAGCAACCACTGCTGCAGTATGTCTCTGTTCCCGTCGTCAAGACTCGTGTAACGCAGCTGTTGAAGGAACGCCGGAATCGTGTCGTCATAGCTGCGCTGGGATAACTCCAATTGCGCGGTCAGCCATTTGACGCGTGTCGCCGAATCGAACGTTCGCGTGGCACCGTTTCTCTTGGCTTCCGCAACGCTATGGCGCTCGGCCCAGAATACCGCCATGCAGAGTCGCTCTACAGCTCGCGAGCGTATTGCACTGTCGCCGTTGCTGGCGTGCAGCCAGTGCGCCATTGTAGAATAGTATTCATCCCACTCGCCACCTGTCAGCAGGTCGAGCCGCGTTGCCATCAGCGCCTCAAACGCACCATCGTCCTGTAGTTCAGCGTGAGGCACTCGCTACGTCCGGCAACGTGATGCAAGCAGCCCAGTGGCGATGCTGAGGTCAAGATCCGCGATTAGTAACCCTTCGACCCCATACGGTTGATAGCATTGCAACGTGCCATCCGGACGCGCGATCGCCGACGTCGTGCCGGAGCCCTCGCTCGCGCAATTGACCGAGGCGAAGTAGCAGGTATTCTCTGCCGCTCGACAGAGCATTGCCTTTTCGTGAAAGGTGTTTGCAGGATCAGCGAAAGTTTGCGGACGATAACTTCCCGGCTCTGCGACATGCGCGTGTGGGTGAAACACGACCTGCGCGCCACGACGCGCTGCCCATCGCACAGTTTCCGGGTAACGCCACCCTTCGTGGCAAATCACGACGCCAAACGTTAGTGGACCCGCGGTGAACACACGACGCTCAGTTGCGAAAGCAGGGTAGATAATCTCCTCCGACGGGTCGAGCTGCCCCTTGTCCTGCCATCCCGCGATTGTCCCATCTGGATTGATCACGCAGGCAGTGATCTGCAAGCCGCGCTCTGTGACACGTTCCGTTCCTAGAATGACGGTGATGCGCGCAGCTTTGGCGGCGTCTGCGACCGTCGCCCACGCATGCTCCAGAAATGCGGTATCGGGAGCAGGAGCTGTGTTATCAGGCCACCGGTAGCCTGGCACGAAACACTCGGGAAAGCAGACGACAGTCGCTCCGTCTCGACCTGCATCAGAGACTGCCTCCGTGGCGAGTACTAGCGACTCGTCGCGTGTGGAAGGAACACGGATATTGGCGAGGGCAATGCGAACCATACTCATGCTCGATCTCCATAACGGTTGCGCGATTGTTCACGCCAAGACACACCAATGATCGCACTGTTAAATAAAAGATCAACTGAGCGACCACATGACCCTGTCTAACTCGCGCCTGCCAACACGTCGCGCTCCAAGCGCGCGTAGCTGGTTTCCATTCCGTCAGTCATGCCGGTGCCGAGCACCATGTCACGCATCGCTTTATCCGGATACGTAATCACGAGCGACAGCAGTGTGCCAGACGGCGCGGAAGTCAGTGTCAACTCGTTCATCGTGCCTGGTCCCTCCATGCCAATCATCTGCTCGCTTGTCACTGCACGATACGGCGCGTCAGATGCAAGCAACTTGCCCTCGAATCCAAAACGTTGTGACTTGTCTTGCGACTCCCACTCGTAGCGATACGGCTCGCCAACACGCGTCGCGATGTCGCACACCGGCATCGTCCATCCATCGGGGCCGAGGAGCCAACGTTGCATCAGTGCGGGCTCGTGATGCGCGCGCCAGACTTCCTGCATCGTACCGCGAATCACGCGACTAATGCGTACCTGCGTGTCATTCAACAACTTCGCATGCGTGGCGAGTGACGAGGCGAACGTCGCCAGATCGGCCACGACAGTGTCGATCTGGCTCATCGCGGAACGCATCCCTTCCATCATCCCCATTTCGACCAATTGCTCCATTGCTTCAACACTGGGGAAGACGCACACGAGCTCGAATCGCGAACCGTTCGCCGTCGCGCTGAAGGCGATCGTCGTGCGCATCGTCGGCAACTCTGGATTTGGTGCGCCATCTTCGCCGGAAAACCCATCGACAAGGACAAGCTTTCGTTGTGGTTCGATTTCAAGGAAACGCCAGTATCCGCGCGACTGCGTGCCATCTGGCCCAGTCATGTAGTAGTGCGATTGTCCACCGACCGCCATGTCATGCCGCGTGAACGTCGCGGGCCACTCCTCCGGACCCAAAAATCGCTCCAATTGGCGCGGATCTGAGTACGCCTCCCATAGTCGCTCAACAGGCACGGGATAGTCAGCAATCACTGTGAGCGTGAGTGCAGCGGCATCGGAGTCGACGGAGGTGACGGGCACACTTACTCCTTGTTGGGGCGTGGTTCGGCGAGAATAGCGTCGAGTTGACTGAAGCGGGATGACCAGAGTGCTTCGAGTTGCGTGAGCAGCAGGCGTGCTCGCGTGAGTTGCACGGGATTACCACGCACGAATTTCTCGCGACCCTGCGCGTGTTTTGTCACAAGTCCCACTGCTTCTAACACGGCGACATGCTTCTGCACGGCCGCGAACGACATGTCGTAGCGCTCGGCGAGCGCAGAGACTGACGCTGGCGCTCCACCGAGGACGCGCGCGATGATGTCGCGTCGCGTGGTGTCGGCGAGGGCGTGGAAAAGGCGGTCGAGTTTCGCGTTAGCGAGTGGAGAACGTGCAACCATAGGGTTGTACGATATGGAACGTGTTTGCAACGCGCAAGGGTCGGGAACTGCGCGTTGCTCTTACGCCGCGGGCGCTGACGTTTGCATGTACCGGCTCCAGTATCCCTCGGCAGGTTCCACCTGCTGCACGACGTCTACCCACAACCCCGATGGATCGGAGAATCCGAAGCGGCGCTGCCCAAACGACTCCGTAGTGAGCGGGAGCGTGATGGGTGCGCCAGTTTTCGCCATGTTGTCGTAGGCTGCATCTACATCGTCAACTTGCATCTCGAAGCAGACACCATGCCCCGAGAACGGTTGTGGGCCCGGCGGCGCTGACGGATGATCGGGCGTCATGAAGGCGATGGATGCGGAACCATCGCTGGCTTGGAGCCAGACGAACCACGCGGAATCAAAGCCGACTTCGAAGCCGACGTGGCGCGTCCAGAAGTCACGGCATTCTGTTTTACGCGCCGTGACGATGAGCGGATAGCGGTCGGTGAATTGCATGGTGTCTCCTCGAAAATCACATGTGGTGTAGGGTTGCATACGTGAACTTGTAAAACAAAAAGCTACAAGCAATTGATTCGGCGACAGCGCGCACCGGTGCGCCTCTCGACGTGCTGGTTCGCGGCTCGATCGCGTGGATCAAGTTCACCACGCGCGATGATGTGCGCCGCATTCTACTCGTAGATGCGCCCACGGTGCTCGGCTGGGAGCGATGGAACGCGCTTGACGCACGCTTGAGCCGCCAAGCGCTTCATGAGGCGCTCACGGCAGCTGCAAAGAGCGGCAGCATCGCATTTGACGGTCCTATCGACTTGCTGACGCCGCTTATCAACGGTGCGCTGACTGGTCTGGCGCTTCGCCTCGGCGACATCAACGCGCCGGTACCAACGCGGCGCTGGCATGCGGCGGTTCGCGGCTTATATCAGACCCTATCACCGCGGCGCGTCGACAGCATCTGACTAAGGCGCTGGAAAATCTGGGTTGACACGACACAACTGCCGACGCTTACGAGTCGCGGTGCAGCGGTGAGGGGAGAACCCGGCATCGCGACGCACGTTCTCGCGTGTCCCGGATCAGAATAGCGAGCCGGTGCGGTTTTTTAACGCCCCTCACACAAAACCCACCCCACCATCCTCAAAAGGCGGGGTT
>JANNWU010000357.1:0-9362 GCA_031408755.1 Gemmatimonadaceae bacterium
CACAGCGGTGGCACACACGAATAGCATCGCCAGCACGAGAGCTGCTGCGCGCGCAATGCACCGATACCGCACACGCAGCATCACAGTCGAACTTCCTTCCCCTCTTCCGCGCTGCGATAGATCGCTTCAACCAAGCGCTGCACGACGATCTGATCGGTGGGTGGCTCATACGCAACATCACCATGCAACACGGCGGCAAAGTGCGCCAACTCTGCGCGATAACTCTGGATAAATGCGCTGTCGCGCTGTGCGGCGCCGGCCGGCGATACATCCACCGCGCGACCGTTCAGTTCTTTCACCACGCGCAGCGGTGCAAGACGTGCCGTACCCTTGCTCGCGAGCACTTCAAACCACCACCGGTCTTCCTCGCCAACGTAGCCCCATGCGGTATCAATCGCGACGCTCAGACCAGACGCGTACTGCACATGCACATACATCGCATCTTCGACCGCTCGCACGCCTGATCCGCGATCCATGCTCGCGGTCACGCGCACCGGCTCAGGGAAATCGGCAAGCCAACACGCGAGATCCAACAGCGGCACACCCTGATCGAGAAAAATTCCACCGCCCGCTTCGGCGCGACGCGAGCGCCAACCCGCATCAGCACGACGCGTTTTGTATGCGCCAGCACGAATTCCGATCACGCGACCAAGTTCACCGCCATGAATGAAACTCTCGAGATTCTGCACCTCGGTGCGGAAGCGATGATTGTGGCCTACCAACACCTTCATCTCGTGCTTTTCGGCCGCTGCCAAAATTCGTTCGACACCTTTTGTTGTCAACGCCAGTGGGCGCTCACACAACACATGTCGCTTCGCTTTCAACGCACTCAGCACATGCGATTCGTGCAGGTGATTGGGCGTTGAGATCAGCACCGCATCAATATCTTCAAACTCCAGCAACTCTTCGATGTCTGTAAACGTGTCTGGGACACTGAAACGATCAGCCAGCGCGCGAACTTTTGCGTTGTCGTTATCGCACAGCGCGACCAGTTGCACGCCTCGCATCTTCGACAACACCGGCAAGTGGGCGAGTTGCGCGATAGCACCGGCGCCAATGACACCAATACGAAGAGCGGGCTTAGACATGCCGAGTCAGGCTGAACGGAGAGAACGATCGCAGCACCCGGATGGGCGTGCGCTACAACAACGGCGACAAGCGAGTACCGGGATAATACGCAGCGAGAATGGACCGGGCATCCTGTCCCGCACGGGCTCGTCCAATCGCGCCCCACTGCGACATGCCGACGCCATGCCCATTTCCAGTGCCTCGGAGCACAATTTGCTCGCCCGACGCTCCGGAATAATCCACTGAGAAGCTCGTACTGGGAAGGATTGTGCCATTGGTACGCAGCACGAATCGAATGTCGTTGCCGCGAAGCGTCGTGGTGCCAGCCGCACCCTCAATCTGCAGTGATGTGACGCGACCCGACACACCGCGCGACTCAATGCGCACCCGTCGTGCCGCACCCGCACTTCGCGTGCTTGCATCGCGACCGTACTGCGCGAGCAAGCGGCCAATCTCTTCGGCGCTGAATCGCCGCTCCCAACCACGGTTACCACTCACATCACAGAAGCACCCACCGCTCGGCGCACGATCATCCACAGCGCGCAGATACGGCTCAGCGGCGCGCATCCAGACCTCGTCGGCACTGGCGGTCATGCTTCCGCCATGCGAGTGATACGGCGCCGTGATGATCCGGTCGCCCCACGTCAGCACCAGACCACGAGTTGCGCGCACCGCATCGTCCGTCTCAGGGCGTTCCACCGTCATGCCACCGTAGACTTGGTCTGACACGGTCGCGGTCACGTCGAAGAGCGCACGTCGTTCGCCCATCCGCGCCGCTGCGAACGACCGCGCAGCTACCGCTTGCGCCTGCAACGCTGCGCGATCGCGAGCATCGCGCGATCCGATTTCACCGGGCAGCACTCCGCGCAAATACTCTTCCAGATCGACGCGATTGATCACCGCAGCGCCGTTTCCGTCCGGCACAACGTCGATGCTTCCGCGATAGCGCTTGCCAGCCCACGTGCCGGACAAGAGTGCATCATTCACAACCGCTGCACCGTTTGGCAGACGTGCGAGCAACACGCGAATTGTCTTGTCGCCAAGCCGCAGACCGTTGTGCGCCGATTCTACAATACTATCGACACGTTCTTGCGCCCTAGCTGTTCCAGGCACACTGACGCTAAACACGACACACGCCGTCAGCAGCGCCGCATTACTGCTTCGCAACACGAATGGCATCAGCGAGTCGTTCCAACGTATCAGCAATCACATCGTCGCCATGTGCCGCGCTCATGAATGCCGCTTCAAAGGCCGACGGTGCGATGTACACTCCGCGTTCGCGCGCCGCGTGAAAAAACCGGTTGAACAATGGTACATCGCACAACTTCGCTTGTGCGAAATTCGTAACCGGCCCGTCGTGGAAGAAGAAGCCCCACATGGAACCGGCGTGCGACGCGGAGAACGGCACATCGGCGGCGTGCATGATATCGCGTAAACCTTGTACCAATGCACTGGTGCGACGTTCGATAATCGCGTGTAACTCCGGCGTAAGCATTGACAGTGTTGCCAGACCACCGGCCATCGCGAGCGGATTACCGCTCAGCGTTCCAGCCTGATACACCGACCCACTGGGCGCAACTTGTTGCATCAACTCGCGCTTGCCGCCGTATGCAGCAACCGGCAATCCCCCGCCAATGACTTTACCAAATGCAGTCAGATCTGGCGTGACACCAAAACGCTCGACTGCACCGCCGTATGCGATGCGGAAACCGGTCATCACCTCGTCAAATACAAGCAGTGCGCCGGTTTCATCTGCGATCTGTCGCAAGCCGGCAAGAAAACCTGGCTGCGGTTCAATGAAGCCAGCATTCCCGATAATTGGCTCAATCAGAATTGCGGCCAACGGCACAGTTGTCGCAATCGCGCGTACCGCATCGAGATCATTAAACGGCGCGGTGTACGTGAGCGCCGCGAGTGCGACCGGCACGCCGGGCGAGTTTGGCAAATTGAGAGTCGCGACGCCTGATCCAGCTTTCACTAAGAAAGAATCGGCGTGACCATGGTAGCAGCCGTCGAACTTCAGAATCGCTTCGCGCTTGGTCGCTGCACGCGCAACACGCGCGATGCTCATGGCCGCTTCGGTGCCGCTACTCGTAAAGCGTAGCATCTCAACATGCGGCATACGCTTTACGATTAATTCTGCGAGCTGCACCTCAAGGCCCGTCGGAATACCAAAGCTGGTGCCGCGCTGCATGACTTCATGCAAGGCATCGAGCACGACCGGCGGCGCGTGCCCCAACACCAACGGACCCCAACTGAGCACGTAGTCGATGTAGCGATTGTCGTCGACATCCCAGATGTACGGGCCTTCGCCGCGCTGCACCACAAACGGTTCGCCACCGACGCCACCAAATGCGCGAACCGGCGAATTCACACCACCAGGAAAGAGCTGTCGAGCGCGCGACATGATGTCTTGCGACTGCGTTGTTGCCACACCCGTCATCGTCCAAAACTCCCGATCGAAGAAGACGCTGCCAGCGGCAATGCACGCGCGACACGCTCACGCTGCATCAACGCCGGTGGCAGATTCACTGTGCCCGTTGCGGTGGCTTCAAAGTCATAATCATCCACGACATCATCGATAGTCGCTTCGACGAGCGCGCCCACCGGTGCATCGGTGTCGATATGTGTCAGACCATCAATGTCATCCGCCTGCCACGGCGCGCGCGCTACCGCCAATTCATCATCGGTACCAGTGCGATCCACTAACAACTGCACGGTGCGTCCGATGTGCCGTTCGTATCGCTCACCGGTAATCGACGATTGTAGCCGCTGCAAGCGATCAATGCGCTCATGCTTCACTTCATCCGGCACATCGTCAACCATTTCGGCTGCAGCGGTTCCCTCTTGCGCGCTGTACGTGAACGCACCGACGCGATCGAACTGCATCTCTTGAAGGAAATCCAGCAAAATCTCGAAATCGTCTTCCGTTTCACCGGGAAAGCCAACGATGCACGTCGTGCGAATTGTGAGATCGGGCACCGCACTGCGGAAGCGCGCGACTTTCTCGACAATTGTTTTGCGACGCTCCGGGCGACGCATGCGCGTGAGCACCGCGTCGCTGCCATGCTGCACAGGCATATCCAAATATGGAAGAATCCGCGAGTTATTTGCGACGACTTCGAGGAAGCGTGGCGTGATGCCGGCGTTGTACAGATACAGATTCCGGAACCATGGAATGTCCGTTTCACGCAGCAACGCCTCAAGTAATTCTGGCAGCGCCGTGCCGTCGCGTCGATCGCGACCGTAGTGCGCTAAATCCTGCGCGACCAGATTCACTTCGCGCGCGCCTTGCAGTTCGAGCAACTGCGCTTCCCGAATGACATCGGCCAACGCAAAACTTCGATGCTTGCCGCGCATCAACGGAATGGCGCAGAACGCGCAACCATGATCGCAGCCTTCGCTGACTTTCAGATAGCGCACATGCGATGCATCGCCGGCGAAGATGCGCTCACCAGGATGCATCATCGGCGCTGCATCAACCAAGCCGCGTTGCTGCAGCTCCGGAATCAGTCGGTCGACATCAGTTGTGCCAAGAAACAAATCGACTTCCGGAATCGCCTCGGCAAGCTCGTCCTTGTGGCGCTGCACCATGCAGCCCAGCGCAACGACCGCCTGACACGCACCGTCCACCTTGTAGCGGGATGCTTCAATGATCGCATCGATTGATTCTTTCTTCGCAGCATCAATGAAGCCGCACGTGTTAACAACAATCACCTCGGCGAGCGCGAGATCATCGGTGTGCTCGCCGCCGTAAGTCGCGAGTTGTGCGAGGTAGCGTTCGGTGTCGACCGTGTTCTTGTCGCACCCCAGCGTGATGAAGCCAATTTTCATGAGCGGAACTTACCGGGGTCCGGGAGGGCCAGCAGCGTGGCG
This sequence comes from Gemmatimonadaceae bacterium, assembly GCA_031408755.1. Classification (GTDB taxonomy): domain Bacteria; phylum Gemmatimonadota; class Gemmatimonadetes; order Gemmatimonadales; family Gemmatimonadaceae; genus JACMLX01. The sequence goes on from JANNWU010000357.1 coordinate 4,945, forward strand.
CTCCCCAATATGCCGACGGCATGTAGTTTAATGCTTGCGGCAAGCAACTGGTCTCCTCCCGGCGCAGCAGATGAATCAGCTTCCTCTCGATCAGAAAATCGCAGCCCTGCGACGGTTCACTCGATTTTTCGGCCAGCGCTTGGGCGTTCTTGAAGCCGCTCCCGCCGGCAGCTCGTACTCGGCCACGGAAGTACGAGTGTTGGCAGAACTCGCCGATTACGACGAGCGGACGGTGACGGCGCTCAGCCGGTCTCTGGGCCTAGATGCCGGGTACTTAAGCCGAGTGATCCGGCGGCTGGAGACGACCGGCGTTGTGTCGAAAGCTGCATCGAGTGCCGACAATCGTCAGCAACCGCTTTCGCTCACCGCAGAAGGCCGCGCCGAAGTGGCAGCGATCGATGCGATCACCACGTCGCGCTACACGGCGTTGGTGCGGATGCTGCCCGCGCACGTCCACACGCCTGTGCTGGACGCGATGGAGCGGATTGAGGGTGCATTCGGTGCCGATGTGCCGGGCCGAGATTCCACGCCATACGTGTTGCGTCCGCATCGCGCCGGTGATCTGAGCTACATCGCGGCGAGGAATATTGCGTCGTGCGCGGAGGAGTTTGAGTTCAATGCTGAGTACGAGTGCGAGATCCTTGTCAATGTATCGCGATTCTTACATGCGTTCGACGCAGAGCGCGAGTGTTGCTGGATTGCGGAGCGCGATGGTGTGGTGGTGGGGTCGGTTGTGTTGCGTAACGTCGATGACGCAGTAGCGGAGATGTCGTTGTTGTATGTCGAATCGCAAGCACGCGGTGTGGGAATTGGTCGACGGTTGTTGGCGGAAGCGGTGACATTTGCGGAGCGCGCAGGGTATCAGAGTGTGTGTGCCGAATTACTCGACACGATGAAGACGGCGCGCTGGTTGGTGCATGCAGCAGGTCTCCGGCATTTGCAGGAGCAGCGTGGCGATCGCTATGGTCGTGAGGCACTCGTGCAGCAGTGGCAGCTACTCCTCAAGACGAAGTAGCAGACGCCGGCAACGATTGAAATGCACGCACAGCGGTACCAACGCCGTCCTCGGCACGAATCGCAGCACCGAGCGCCGACGCATTGGATCTATACACATCGTCCATCACCGCCGCTTCAATTCCTGCGGTCAAGCGCTCAACACTCAATTGCTTTCTTGGAATCGGTGCGGGGCCAACACCAAGCAGTTCGATTCGCGATCCCCAGAATGGTTGATCCATCGTAAACGGCACAACGAGCGAGGGCACACCCGCCGTGCACGCCGCGCCAGTTGTCCCCGCTCCACCGTGATGAATCACAGCAGCCATCTGCGGAAAAAGCCAGTCGTGCGGCAGTTCTTCAGCGACGAACACGTTCGGATTATCGATCGGTGCGAGTCCGCCCCAGCCTGAGAGAAGCACCGCGCGCACACCAGCCAGTTCAACCGCTTTCGTCACAAGTTGCGTCATCGTCGCGGCGTTTTCGCTGCTCATGCTGCCGAAGCCAATGCAGACAGGCGGCATTCCCGACTGAATGAAATCGCACAGCTCACGTGACGGCGTCCAATCCGCCTTGCGTGGCAATGACCAGTAGCCGGTCACTATGCGCTCTGCACTCCACGTCGCAGGCCGTGGCACTACATGACGGCTGTAGCCATACAACACTGGTAACGAGCGATTGGCGTTTCGCGGCACCGCAGGTAAACCCAGAACATCGCGTCGCCCCTGCTCAATCGCGCGCCTGAACGGCATCCACAACGCCGCTTCACTCGCGGTGTGACTTAGTCTGCGTCCGAGCCCACCAAGAAATCGTGGAACATTCGGAAACAGTACACCCGGATAAGCATCCGTTGGCGCGCAGACTGGCTGCAAATGCGTTTGGATGAATGGAACCCGAAGTTTCTCTGCCACGGACTCGCCGATAATCATTCCGCCGACACCGCCCGTGATCAGATCTACGCCATCACACGCTGCGAGCGCCTCACGCATCCAGATCGCAACGTGTCGCGCAGATTCACCGCGAGCGTATTGGATACTTGCGAACGAGCCCTTTTCGGCGGCACCACCTGACGAGCGCAATGCGGCCTGCACATCACCGGTGAGCGGTGAAACCCATAGCCCGTGCGCCTCGATCAAATCAACAGAACTCGCGGGTGCAAGCATCTGCACCGTATGTCCCGCGTGCTGCAGGCCGAGAGCCAATGCGATGTACGGTTGCACTCCACCGCGTGTGTCCTGCGACAGAATTGCAATTCGGCGCGGCCGCACTCGCTCGTCGCTCACGGATTGGCGACGACGCGGGTGAAGCGAAGCGTCCGCGAAAGAAGCATCTTCTTCGCGACAACGATGAGCGTGTCGCGTCCGACAACGCGCGCTGTCGCACCGACAACCGCTCCGTTATCGGGCCGAAACAGTTGCCCGCGCCAATCGTTGTTTCGCGACGCGACACTCCTCACGCGAAGCAAAACGCGACCGATGTCACCGCTCTCGCGCGAACGCAGAATGATTCCCGCCACCGCTCGGTCAGCCTCCGGCGCCATCCGGATCACGACTCCCTCTTCGTAAAGCCTCCATTCGCCATTGATCAGCGAATCAGCGCCCTGCGCCGAAAGGGGCGTGGCCGCTGTGAAGACGACGCAGGCGAGTAGCAGCGATTTGAGCATTAGAATCCCAGAGGATAGAGTGATCGCGAGGTTACTCGCTATTATTGCAACTATATGTTGCAATACTAATCTTCTATTTCCAATGTTCCACTCTCGGGGGCGCGCGTGCCGACAAAGAAGCGTTATCCCACGAATCCTTCTATTTCCCCTACCGCCAGCGCCGCTCTTCCTCCAAGCAGCGAGGGGCAACCGCGTCGCGACCGAGGGCGTCCGCGTGGCGCTGCGGTGGTAGAGCGAGTGCTTGCTGCCACGCTGACGGAGCTAGCAAGAGTCGGGATGGAAGGCTTGGCCGTCGATGAGGTTGCCAAGCTCGCCTTAGTGAACAAAACCTCCGTGTACCGTCGCTGGCCGACACGTGAGGCGCTCGTTGCCGCTGCGTTGAGCCGCGTACTGGACGGCGCGGTCGCGCAGTTCCCTGACACCGGATCGCTGCAGGGCGACTTGCTCGCGTTGCTGACACCGATCATGCAGATGATCAGTGAGTCACCTGGTCGAGCGCTGCTTCGTGCCGCGTTTTCGGAGAGTGCAAGCGGCGCCGTCGCAGCGTTGGCAGTACAGTCGTTCACATCACAGTCGGCCAATCCACTTCACGCGATGGTCGAGCGGGCGCAGCGCCGCGGCGAGTGGCGCGACAACGTGCAGGCCGAGCAACTCGTCTCAATGCTCGTCGGCGCTGTCATTCATCGCGCGATGCTCGAGCACGCGCCGTTGTCGGCTGAGTGGTTAGAGTCGCTAGTTGATCTCGTGCTGTATGGAGCGGTGCCGCGGGCGTGATTTGTGGTGCCCTAGCGAAAATTCCCAAACTGCAGCTCCACTCGAAAACTTCCTTGTGCAACAACGCGCGCGATCGATCTGCGCGCCTAGGTGCGTGGATCGTTGTGTGTTGTTTAAACGGGTGCTGGTGGCAGCGATTCGTCACCACAAGCGCGTGATTGCGTCGTTAACGTCGCATCATGACGCTTCGCCACAATAGATCATTGCAAAGTTCATCACGCTCGAACTCTTGAGTGCCACGACAGCGGGCGGTCACTAAAAACGCTGATCGGAGTGCAGCAATGCGCAAACAATTGATGAGCTTGCGCCTCGATTAATTGCGAGTTAACACAGGTTATCAGCGCAACGGCAAATCGTTTTTGCGCTGCTCAACTCGATCTGATCGCATGCCGTACTCAACATTTTGAGGAGATTCAGCATGAGCGCACGCGACGATTGCGAGGAGGTGACTCGGGCGACAATCTCAACCAAACATTGCACGAGCAATTGAAGAATCAGAAATTGCGTACAGCGCACGGTACGGATTTTTCGCGACGGCAACTCATGCAAGCAACCGAGCCAATCATGCAAAAAAACTTCCTAAGACACTTACAGCAGCATTCGACCCTCTGGTTCAACACGTGCTGTGTTGCTGTAGCCTGCGCGGGTCTCGCAGCGTGTAACGACGCGGTTGTCCCTACTACCGCTCCGAGCGCAACAACCACGTCGCCGATTACGGCAAATGTGGCGCGCGCAACGGGGTGTGGAATCGATCAACTCCGGAACGGTAAACCGTCAGGTCGAGGCGATCGAGATCTTGGTCGATTGGGAGATCCACCGCCGAGAACACTGCGTGGCGTTGTTGTCACCGCGAATTTTCCGCAGCAGTGGCACGGGACAAATGGCAACATGAGTTCTGGAATGACCATCATCACGCAATACAGTCCTGCGTGGGAGTGCCAGATTGATGGATCCTCTACGTACACCGATGCGGGAGAGTTTCCGCTGG
>JANNWU010000358.1:0-5328 GCA_031408755.1 Gemmatimonadaceae bacterium
CGCATCTCATGGCGTGCACGCGTACCGGTTTATGGAGTGCGCTTCCCGCCGCACGCGCTCTTACGCTGGCATCCAGCGGTGGTGCGCAGGCACTTGGGTTGTGGGATCGGCTCGGCACATTGCACATCGATGCACCGGCCGATCTCTGCTGCATCCCGCTCGATGGGCTCGCTGCGCTGCCATTGGTGGATGTCGCGGACGCAGTGATATTCGGTATCGCTGGCACGCCATCTCGGCTGACGGTCGCGCGCGGCGAGATCAAAGTTCGCGATGGCGCGGTGGTCGATACCGCGCAAATGCTGGCAGACGCGACGCGCATGGCGCTGGTACACGCCAAACTGGCAGCCGCTCGGCAGGCGTCGATTAGCTCTTCGTAAGACGGCTTGGTAGAGCCATTTTCCAAGCTGCGGAGCTAGCGTCGGAGCGCCATGCCGCATCTACGAACGGACCATCCCGGATACGAAAGTTTTGATTGAAGCGTTTACGAATATCGCAGCGGCGCACCAACCACTCCGGTGGCGTGAGACGCCGCGCTCCGGTTAGCTTGCGCTGTACCCCTTTCCCGCTTTCGCGATGACCGAGCCGCAGTCAGGACGCACGCAGAAGATCTGGCGCGACGGTTCACTCGTCGCGTGGGAAGACGCGCAAATCCACGTCATGAGCCATGTGGTCCATTACGGGTCGAGTGTGTTTGAGGGGATCCGCTGTTACGAAACTCCCGCAGGCGGCGCAATTTTTCGGTTGCGAGAGCATATGCGCCGCTTGCAGGACAGCGCCCGCATTTACCGCATGCCAATGCGCTATTCGGTTGACGCGTTGATGCAGGCGGCGGTCGACACGGTCAACGGCAACGGGCTCAACCACTGCTATCTGCGGCCGATTGTCTGTCGGACTGGTGAGCAGATGGGTGTGCTACCGTCGCAGGATCCGGCGCTGACGGAGACGTTCGTGGTGGCGTACAATTGGGGCGCATACCTCGGCCCCGAGGCGCTTGAGGCCGGCGTGGACGTTTGCGTGTCCAGCTGGCGGCGTGCCGCACCGGACACCTTTCCGACGATGGCCAAGGCGGGCGGGAACTACTTGAACTCGCAGCTGTCCAAGATGCAGGCTCGACTGGACGGTTACGTCGAGGGCATCATGCTGGACCACCAAGGGTTGGTGTCGGAGGGTAGTGGCGAGAACCTGTTTGTGGTGCGCGATGACGTGCTCTATACGTCACCGCTGGCGCACGGGATTCTGAACGGGATTACGCGCGATTCTGTGACAACTATTGCGCGCGATTTGGGCTACGAAGTGCGGGAACAGGCGTTGCCGCGCGAGTTTTTGTATATCGCGGATGAAGTGTTTTTCACCGGGACCGCTGCTGAGATTACGCCGATCCGTAGCATCGATCGGATTCCAGTTGGCAGTGGAAAGCCTGGTCCGATTTGCCGAGCGATTCAGGCGGAGTTCTTGGGCATTGCGCGCGGAACGCTGCATGATCGGCACGGTTGGCTAACCCCGGTGGGTGTACCGGTGGGAGCTGCGCAGTGAGTGCGCGAATGACGAGCCTCACGCTCGACATGCATCGACACGCGGACTGGTATTCCAGTTCGCGGCCCACTCACACTTCGACGCCGTCACGGTGTCATTGCGCGCCTCTCGCCACTTATCGTGGTTGAGAGGCGTCTCACTTTCAGGACGGACGGAGGGTACGTGAACGTTGGATGTTTGGCGCTCAATGCCTCGTACGAACCACTGACGCTGGTGCCGATGCGCCGCGCGTTACGCCTTCTGCTTGATGGGAAGGCGGAGATTGTGGAGTCTGACGAGGGCAAACTTGTCCGGTCGGAGAAGTTGTCGTTCCCGCGCCCGGTTGTGATTCGGCTTACGAAGTTTATCCATGTGCCGCGGCGCTTTCGCAGACAGGTGACGAACACATTTTTGTTCGCGCGTGACCACTACAAGTGTCAGTATTGCGGCCGCACGCAACAGGAATTGAAGCCGCGCGAGCAGTTGACGCGCGACCATCTGATTCCGATTTCGCGCGGCGGATTGAACGAGTGGAACAACGTGGTCACCGCGTGCAGCCCATGTAACACGCGTAAGGCGAACCGGATGCCGCACGAAATCAATATGCATCCCACCACGGTGCCAATTGAGCCGCACTTTGTGCACTTGAGTTGGGCCGTTCGCCGCTTAACGCCGAAGCAGGCTCAGTACATCAAAGTGTTCTACGGCGACGAGATGCTGGCGCAGATTCGTCGGATTGAAGGGGCGCCGGGTGCACCCGTTGTGCCGGTTGCCTAGATCGTCGTGAGAGTGTGGAGCGCACGTTGTGCGTGATGGTCTGCATATGAGTGCGAAGTACGGATGACTGCGGAGTACGTATGACTGCGAAGTGCGAATGACTGCGAAGTGCGTATAACTGCGATGTACGTATAACTGCGATGTGCGGATGACACCGACGTGCGCGATGACAGCGCGGTGCCGGTACCACCGGCGAAAGTCTGCTGCATTTCCTGTGCGACAGAGGCGCTCGACGCGATTGCGTTGGGCGCTTCTGCACTTGGGTTCGTGCGCGCGAAGCAGGTGAGCTGCGCGCGTTCATGTTCAGCGTGCGCGCTAATGCTTGATTGCACTTACGTGGCGCATCTACTCCCCCCGAAACACCCCCGTCTGCGCCTGATAATGCCGACGCTCGCCCCCCAACAACTTCACAAAAAACCCGCGCACTGTCCGCGTCATCGCCGTCCCTGGATTCCGATCGCCGCGCAACCCGGGCCGCACTTCACCACGTAGCCAACGCTCCACTTCTTCAAGATCGCTCAAGCTCAGCACTTCAACGTCCAAACTTGCATCGTAGTAATACCGCGCCCCTCGGCGCATCGGCGGCGCCGTAATCCGATACGGTCGCTCCACCATCGACTCGGCCTCCTGCGGCGTGTCGAAACGACCGAGGCGCGTGGCCTGCGAACCAATCACGCGGAATACTTCATACTTCCGCGACAACTGGTCGTAGCGCACGAGCATATCCCACTCCACCACGGCATCGATCTGGTTATTCAATCGATCGGCGCGCCACAACTCGCAGCGAAAGTGCAGACGGGCGGGGAATCCGCTGCGAAGCAACTCACGCAGTTCGCCTGACGACAGCACTGCACGCGGTGCAAACGACGGACCTTCACCGCCACCAACCGCACGCTCGGGCAGGCCGATGTTCAGACGCGGATCACCAACTTGCGCACGCACCGGCGCAGCCGCTCCAGCACTCAGAGCGACAAACACCAGCAGCTGCAGCGCGCGTCGTCTGTGCACTAGTAGCGACGTACCAGCCGCACGAAGACTTGCACGCCGCGCGATGACGGCGCACCAACCGCCTTCGCGACATACACGCCACCTTGCCCAATTTCTAAGCCAGCGCCAATTGATGTCTGCAGCGCTTCCAACCCGCTCGGTGCGTCAATCGCATCTGGCCCCAACCGTGCGCGAGACTTCGTTAACCAGCCGCGACCAGTGTCGGTGAATAGCACCCACCCACCGTATCCACTGCGATCCGTTTGAATGAGTCGCGCACCGCCAAACAGGTCCACCAACCATTTGATGTCGTGTCGGTAGTCAACACTCAACATCACCATCGCATCGCACAGTGCCGGCGAACCTGGTAGCGTGAGCGCACCGGAACACTGAAGCCGATCTGGCGAGGTCACACGATCGCGAAATCCGAAGCCGCTGTTTGCGCCGGGTCCACTCAATGAGAGCCGCCGTTGCAACGGCAATGCGTCACCGTGCAATCGTCCGCCCACCAAAACGCGCGCGTTTAATTGCGCCGTTGGCGACAGACGTGAGTAACGACGTAAGTCGAGCATACCTCGCCCGTAGCGCACGCGCTGATTAGCACTCGCAACCGGCGCAGCAATCTCAGTGCCGAAGCTCTGGTGCTTACCGTCGCCATACTCGTACTCACCCTGCAACCACCATCCAGTGCGCGGACGAATGGGATCGGTGCGCGTATCGTAGCTCGCCTTCAACTGTGCGCGCTGATACCTCGCGCGATCGAAGGCGGGATTCGCGCGCCACGAGTCGTCGTTCTTCCAAAGACTGAACGGATCTAATGTGCGTCGCGGCTGCCACCGCTCGCTCGCAAGCTCCACGGACACGCGCACCGCACGCCCGTCGCGCCACGTAATTGCGCCGCTGCCGCCGTGGCGATCGTAGTAATCGCGATAATCGCTATGAGCCAGAAACGCTGCCAGTCCAACCTCTTCCTCACTCAGTTGCCACGATTCAACCGGCGACACAACATCGTAGAGTCTGCCGCCTACGCTCCAGTGTTCGCGTCGTCCAAAGCGCAGCTCAACTCGCGTCGAGTGACCGACGTTGTTGCCCGTCCACTCCAGGCGATCGCCGGTGCGCAGAATGCCAAACAGATCGGCCGCGACCGTTCCAAATGGCAGACGGTAGCGCAGTCGCGGGCCCAGCTCCACTGGCAATCCTTCAACGCGATTGTAGGTGCGCGCGGCGGCCAATCGCACACCAATGCCGTTGCGCGGTTCACCAATGCCAAACAATCTCCAAATTTCGTCAATTGGAGCTTCGAGATTCAGCACACCGTCGTCAATCGAATACAGCACTGAATCACGCTCATTGCGCAGCACGCCAATTCGTGCGCTGTCAGCACCAGTCACCGTGCCACCAAGCACGGCAACATCACCAGTCACGGTCGCACTCGCATCCAGGTGCAAATCGCCATTCAGCACCAACAGTGAACCCTCAATGGTTCCAGAGATGCGCACTGGACCACCGAGAATCGCCAGCGAGCCGCGCACTACAGAATCACGCGCGAGCGAGAACGGTGCAGTGTCGCGTCGCGTGGCGGGCGCGTTGTAGAGCGCTTCAACGTCTACTCGCTCCGCACGCGAGAGCCCTTTCGCGCCGCATGGTTTGCCTGCGACGCCGTCACTGCACGTTGACCACACCGGCTGCTGCGCTTGCAATGGCGTCCCATTCAGCAGAGCGCCAAACACCGCACCAATCACCGCACCGACAATCCAACGCATCGCGATCATGCCTCGCCTCGTGCGTCGTGCATGCCGCCACCAACGCCGAGACGTTTCATCCGCCGGTACAAATTCGGTCGGTCTGTTTGTAGCGCGCGCGCTGCTTCAGCAACGTTGCCTTGCGCATCGTCCATGGCCCGCGCGATCAACTGACGCTCGTACGCATCCAATGCATCGCTAAGCGGCAGCGGCGGCCCGTCTACTTTTCGGAAATCTCGCGAAGCGCCCGCGTCGCTTGCCAAGCGCGGCGCTGGCAGCACCTCGTCCACATCACCAACGCGCAATTCAC
>JANNWU010000359.1:0-4955 GCA_031408755.1 Gemmatimonadaceae bacterium
ATTCGGTGGTGGTTCAGTCCTTAAAAAGGTTCGGAAAGCACGCTGCAGAGTTCCGGGAATACGTTGACGAGCGCTTAGTTGGCCGTAGAGACTCGTTTCAACTACTCCGCCGCATTCGCGCTGCGGGTGACAGAGTTTATGCAGAGCGTTTCCGCGCCTGCGCCGATCGCTCCGTCTGGCTCGTGCTCGATACGCCTTCCAGTCGCGTCTCAACGTTGAGTTTACCGCGCAACGCCGACGTCATCGAAAGCCCAGGATCGCTACTATATGTCACTTGGGCGGACACAGTGGGTTGGCATTTCGCAAGCGTCGATCCGGTATCAGCTTCCGCGAAATAGCTGTGCGAGACACGCATCGAAACGAGCGCGCAAACATTACGCGCGTGACCTCGTTACGCGGAGCCAGGCTCCTCGCAGCCTGCGCTTCAACCGCACTGTGCGTATTTGTCGCGCACCCGCTCCGAGCACAAAACTCAGCAGTCCGCCTCTCCGGGCGCGTCATCGCAGCCGATTCCAGCGCCGCGCCAATCGGCGCTGCCAGTATCCAAATTGTACGAGGTCCGGATCGCACTGCATTCGAGACAAATACCGGCCCGAGCGGCAATTGGGAAGTGCAAATTGCAACCGGTGGATCAGACTTCGTTGTGACAGTCGTTGCCCTCGGCTACCAGCAAGTTCGCCGACGCGTCGGAAGTGAAGGTCAGAATTCGTACCGTGTCGATTTCGCGCTCAAGAAGAGCGTAAGCCAACTCGATCGCGTCACTGTTCGTGCAAACCGTCGGCCGCCGGTCACGGCGACTGATGTGACGACTGCATCGACTATCGGTGTTCAGGATGAAGCTGCCGCCGGGATCGTTGGTGCGCTCTCAGCGCTCGACGCCGGATCAATCGATGCGATCACCAAGACAATGCCAACGTTCTCGTCGGATGGCTCGCTCCTTGGCGCGGGCTCAAATCTCGTGACGGTGAACGGAATGGCAACATCCGCACGCCAGATTCCGCGCGGGATGAGTGGTGTCTCTGTGTCGACGCGCAACACCGCGTACGACGTGGGATCAGGCGGTTTCTCAGGCGCCAACGTCCGCGTGAATATCGCGTCAGCACCACTCGATTTTACGTCAATCAACACTGATGTCGCACTGTCACCAGGTGCCGCGGCATTCGCAGACGCCGCCGCGGTCGAACTCGGTGCTCGGCCAAGTGTGATCCAGCTCGGTGCATCGCGCTCAGGGAGCTTGCTGAATGACCGGCTGCTCATGAACGCTGGCGTACAAGGATCGCGACGTCAATCTCGCGTTTCATCGCTGTTTGAGAGCGGTGCCGAGATTCTCGCGCTGCGTGGCCTGAATGCGGACTCCGTCACGCGCTTAGCGACGATCTTGCGACAGAACGGCGCACCGGTGAGCGGATTTGACAATCGTGGCGTGCGTCACCAAGATGAGATTACAGCGCTCGCGCGCTTTGATCGGCGTCCAACACCCGGTACGCGTCGGCGATTCCTCGTCGCGCAAATCGCTGCAAGCCGCGATGCTGCGTTGAGCACCGGTGTTGAAATCGCGGCATCGCAGGTCCGCCGAGGACAGAGTATTGCCGCCGCGCTTTCTGGCGAAAGCGAGTATTCGCTGGGGGCAAATCGCCAGACGGTGGGGCAGCTGCGCCTCGCGGTCTCGCTGGACGCTGGACGGAGTATTGCCCGAGAGATTGGTCCATCGGTATTGGTGAATCTCGCTTCCTCCGAGACCGGCTTTGGTACCTCCGTCGACGCGAGCGTTGGCGGAAACTCGAACGATTCCCAACGAAATCTCCGCCTTGAGTTCACGAATGACGTTTCGCACTCGTGGGGCGCCTCGTCGCTCGCGCATCTTTCGAAACTCCACCTCTGGTCGCGATTGGACCAGGCAAGCGTCACTCCGCAGAATGATCTCTTCGGAGTATGGCGTTTCAACAGCCTTGATGACCTCGCTGCGAATCGACCGTCATTCTACATGCAGCGGGAGCAGCAGACGTCGTATCGCTCGACGGTCTGGAATGGTGCAATTGGCATTGGCGATACATGGCGCGTGAATCGTGCACTCACCGTCAACGTTGGTACACGCATTGAAGCGTGGAGCGCACTGAGCACACCTTCTGCGATCGCTCCAGTGCAGCTTGCGCTCGCGCTTCGCACCGACCAGCGACCGGCTGGTTTTGGCGTCAGTCCGCGCGTTGGTTTTCGTCTACGCATCGGGTCCATCGAGCGACGCTCGGATGCGACAACGGGACTGTCAGTTTTCGGACGCGCAATCCGCAGCCAACTCGGATTGTTATCTGGCGGGATCGGATTGTTCCGAGGCACGCTAAACACAACCGAGCTGTCCGATGCACTCGTGCGTGGCCTCGATGGGTTGCCTGTTAGCGACGTCCGATGTGCAGCTGACCGCGCACCAGCGTTGGATTGGACGTTGTTTCAGGACAACGCGCGAGCAGCGCAAACTGATTGTGCAGCAAGCACTCCGCCTGCGACGAACGGCGGTTTCTCCACGACACTTCTCCGAAGCAACGCGCAGCCGCCCGCCTCATGGCGCACGAATCTTCAGTATGCGATCACAACTCCTATGGGAGTTCTGCGAATCGAAGGACTTGCGAATCTAGGCTTTAACCATTGGGATCGCGTTCGCCTCAACTTCCGAGATTCTTCGCGCGCAGTTCTGTCGGGCGAAGGAAATCGACCGCTTTTTGTCGGCGCCGATCAGATTGACGCTCGAACTGGTACAGTGCGCGATGCAGACGCGCGCGTGTCTGCAGATCTAGGCTCCGTGACGGAGTGGCGCAGCGATCTACGCTCCCGCGGTGCGCAGTTGCTCGTAGGCGTGGATCCGAATTTTGGTCCAGACTCACGGATTTTTGTTGCCGCCACTTACGTCTTCTCGCGCGTGCAAACTGAACAACGTGGCTTCGGTGGCGGGGGATTTGGTTCGCCAAACAGAACCGAGTGGGCTCCCGCGTCTTCAAATGCAACGCACCGACTGCAACTCTCATTCGGATCAAAGGTTTCTGCGCCACGCTCCTCATCACTGTTGCTCACCAGTTTGCTCCGTGTCGAGAGCGGGCTGCCTTTCACACCACTGATTGCTGGCGACGTCTCCGGCTCAGGCGCGTCACGCGATCGCGCGTACCTCCCAACGCCTGCTGAGAACCCCGAACTCGCGAACGCGTTGCAAGCGATCACCGCGACGGCTCCAAGTTACGTGTCGACGTGTCTGCAGCAATATCAGGGCGCTGTTCCGCCGCGAGGTGCGTGTCGCGGACCGTGGAGTGCTCGGATGTCGTTCCAGCTCAGCTACCTCTTTCCGGCGCATGCCGATCTCGGCCAGTCGCCGTGGCGTGTTTCGCTGAACCTGATCAACCCACTCGCAGGCATCGACCGCGTATTTAACGGCACTCGCCTCCGAGGCTGGGGTCAGCCGTACGCACCAGATCCGATACTCTTGATACCGCGAGGCTTCGACGCTGTCGCGCAACGTTACAACTACCAAGCGAACACACGCTTCGGTGACTCGCGACCGCAATCTGCAACGCTGCGAAATCCACTCACTCTCGTACTCGACATCTCAAAGGCACTTGGCGCACGTCGTTCCGTGCAGCAGTTCAGCAGCGTTGTGCGCCGAGACCCTAAAACAGGCCGCACTCCGTCCAGTGATGCGATCATTTCTAAACTGACTGCGTACATGGCCTCTGAGAATCCGTACTCGATCATTCTCGAAGACAGCGATTGGTTGTTGCTTTCACCAGTGCAGATCAGCGCGGCGCTCTTCGGCGACTCTTTAGTGAAAGAAGGTATTCGTGCGGCAATGCGTCCACTCGCTGACAGCATCGCCTCCGGTCGCCTGAATCTCTCAGCGCAACGAGCCACCGAGTCTATGATCGTCGCAAAGAAGCGCGCGTATGACGTGTACTGGGATTCAGCGATTGCGGCGACCGCACTCTTGACGCCAATTCAACGCACAGCGTTGTCCGCTTATCAGCAGGGAATGCTCAGCTCTGGCGCCAAACGCATCTACGTGTTCGCGTTCTAGATCCATCCACTTCATCCACGCACCCTACCCCCGCACCATCCCAATCGCCCCCGTCGGACACTGCGCCACAAAATCCCCGTCCACCGGACTCCACTCAAACTCCCCCTGCACCGGCTCCGCCTTCCCCTCCGCACCACGCCGCATCGCCCGCGGCGCCATCGCAATACACAACCCGCACCCCGTGCACTTCTCGGCAACCACGCTCACCCGCACTGGCTTCCGCGGAAAAATTCCATGCCCCACGCGCATCGCTTGCGCAATCGCTGACTGCGCATCCTCCGCCGCCTGCGCACCGGCCGCAATCAACATCGGAATCTTCTCAAAATTGAACCATCCGAACTGACTCACCTTCGGACGAATCAACACCAGCGGCGGCCCATTCCAGTTGTGCAACGGCCACCCCTGCAACGTGCGCATCATCAGCGTCGCGGCGCGCATAAAGATCGAGCCAACACCCTGCTCAGTGATGTCGGTCGCGTCCTGCACTTCGCTATTGCCCACATCAACGGCAATCAACAGATCGAGATTCTCGGCCGACATGGTCACCGGCATGTTGTCCACCGTCCCGCCGTCCACGCACACGCGGCCGCCAACATTACCGGGCGGGAAAAATCCGGGCAGCGCACACGATGCATACACAGCATCACGAATCGACGCCTCTCGAAATCCAGGCATGCCCCACATGATCTGCATGCCGCGTTCCAGATCCACCGTGTTCACCAACAACGGCTGCGCGATCTGATCGAAACGACGATCGGGAATGACGCCGGCAATCAGTGCACGCAGCGGCTCGGCAGCGTAAAAACTCGGACTGCGCAACAACCCGCGCGCGAAGCCACCAGCATTAACGCGAAACAGATCTTTACGACGCAACGCGAGCGCACGCTCGCGCATGGTCGAC
>JANNWU010000360.1:0-2900 GCA_031408755.1 Gemmatimonadaceae bacterium
CCGACTTCGGGCGGCGCGATTGCGACTAGTCGAACAGTACCCGGGACGAGACTCGAACTCGTATACCCCAAAGGGCGAGGGATTTTGAGTCCCTTGCGTCTACCGATTCCGCCACCCGGGCAGGATAGCAACTTCAATATAGTCGAGAAGGCCAAAGACGCGAGCACCCGCGCCGAGACCAAAAATTTGCCCCCGGAACCGACGGGCTCCGGGGGCAAACTTAAACTTTGGCACACACTGCACCGTGACGCGCGACAGTTACACGGTCGAATTGCGGCGGCGACGTGCGATTCCGGCGAGGCCAAAGAGGCCTGTTGCAAGCAGCGCGTACGTGGACGGCTCCGGCACAACGGAATCCGGTTCACCTGGGGTGGAGCTGCCGAAAGTGACGTCATCGAATACGATCTGGTTGGCCGCACCGGCGAACGTGACCGATTGCGCGATGCCAGCGAAGTTCAGACCAGCGGCGACAAACGGGCAGAAGCCAGCGTTAAAGCCAACGCATGGACCGCTGGGCGTAGTGGTCAGCAAAAGGGTACCGAGCGCAGTGCCGGTTCCGTTAAGCCCTGACCACACCGTGAAACTGCCGCCGGAGTTGATCGCGGAATAGAAGAAGCTGAAACCGTTCTCAAAACCAGCCGCGCGATTCATGAACGTTGAAGCGCCAGTCAAGAAGAACAGGCCGCCACGCTGAGACGTTGGGCTACCCTGCCCTCCACGCGAGGTGTTCGAGCATGATGCGCCCGGGGTGTTGAGGCAGATCGCGAGCGCGTTCGACGAGAACTCAATGCCGAAATTGGTGCCGCTGGTGCCGATGCTGCTGGTGCCGCCGTTGTAGAAGCCCTGCACGAACGGATAGTTCGTGGACGGATAGCTGGCAGGTGGCAGGATACCCTCAAAGGTGAGGACCTGCGCGTTTGCCGCTACTGGCAGCGCAAACAATAGCGCAGCAGCGAGGCGAATTGCGGGAGACTTCATGAGATCTTCTCTGGGTTGGGGACAGTTTGTGCCCAATCCAAATGCAGGCGGTATGCCGCTCAATGCATGCGCCAAACCGTACGCGTAAGTCGTTCGTACTCAATGAGATCTGCATCAACAATCGTGGGAAATGTGATGTGTTGCTCAGAGTTCACTGTTGCGCGCCTACCACAGTTGATGCACACGCAACGCACCTACGGCATTGGGTCACCTATCGAGACAAAACCGTGGCGCGAGCCTGTGAATGACGATAGAACTTGATTCTTCCACACGTGAGCCCCAGTGACAAGCGCAGCGAAGCGTCAAATTACGACGTGTAAAGCTGCTGAAGGTCAGATGCGCATGTCAGGCCACGTCGCGCCGCGAGGACATCAAACCGCCGTGTTGGTCTTTGAAGACTTGCGCAACCGCAAAAAAACGAACCAGAGTAGGCCAAGCCCGCCGAGAAGCGACGGCAACGAAATCACCCAACTGCCGCTGGTGTACTGCTCGTGTGGATTGATAAAGGAATTCCCAAGAAAGAATCCGCCGCACGCTGTCATGAATAAACCCGTCAACCCGGCGATGATCAGCAATATTCCAATCACGATACGCATCAGACAACGCTCCGTTGGATCTGAAAGAGTTGGTCAACCTCTGCCCGTCGTTCTTCCAACAACGCACGGCGATCGTCCCGATAGAGCAGATTAAACGATTCAAAGGGAATGATCCGGCCGTCTGCCTGCACAATATGAACGCAGCTCTTTTTCATCGCGCGCACGTCGAATGCCGTGGCGTCCATGAACGCCATGATGAGCACCCGAAACACACTCGCGTAGGTCACATTCGGTGGTGCATCAATCGTCGGCAAACAACAGAGGAGCGATGCCAAATGCTTGGCTTGCGCTTCGGGTGAATGATTGGTTGCGAAGACCTTGAACACTTGCTCTTTCAGCGCCGGGTCAGTCTCGAACACAATGGTATTGCGCTCACCGGCAAGCAGAACATCAGGGCCAATGAAACGCGTGAGCGGCATGATCCCAGCCTCAGTGCGCAGTGCGTAGCCCATTGCGAGCGCATCGGGGTTACACGGCACTGGGACGATGTCATCCGGCTGAAAGATGGGGCTCTGGTCGAGCAACAGCTGGCGCACGTCGGTCAGGGTAAGGCGCGCATGCTCGGTTTCCACACCATCAAGGCGACCGGCGAACTGAATCGGCTGCAGCGTGACACCACGAATGCATGCATGTTGCGTGGCCCACTGCACGACTTCGCCGATCTCGGTGTCATTCACGCCGCGGGCGACGGTCATCACCAACGTGGTACTGAGCCCGACGCGATCCAGCGCCGCGACTGCATCGTGACGAATGCGCCGAAGGTCGGCGCCGCGCAGCGTCATTAAGGCCTCACGCTGCAGCGAATCAAACTGCAAGTACACTTCAAACCCTGGAGCATACTCTGCAAGCCGCTCCGCAAACCCAGGTTCAGTCGCGATGCGTACACCATTTGTGTTCAACATCAGATGCTTAATTGGCCGACGTTTGGCCGCGTCGAGAATTGCGAAAAAATCTGGGTGTGTCGTCGGCTCACCACCAGAAATCTGCACAACATCTGGCTCGCCTTCATTCGCGACAATCGCGTCCAACATCCGTTCGACGGTCGCTAGATCCCGGCGCTCGCTGCGATGCGGCCCACTGGCAGCGTAGCACACTGGGCACGACAGATTGCAGTGATCGGTGATCTCAAGAATGGTGAGACACGAGTGCTGCATGTGGTCCGGGCAGAGACCACAATCGTACGGGCATCCCCACGCCATCTCCGTGTTGAATCGCTCGGGCATCTCTGGCGGTTTGATGTAGACCTCGCGGCCCATACGCCAGAACACAGCGTCCGACGCGACTAACACCTTGGTGGTACCATGCGACGGGCACCACTTGTACATC
>JANNWU010000361.1:0-2413 GCA_031408755.1 Gemmatimonadaceae bacterium
GCATGCGCACGGCCATCAACAACTGCCTCTACCTCGGCTCGGGTGATGCGGTAACCGTTGATCGTCGTGCTGTGTGATACGTATCCTCGCGTTTTGCGTCGCGCGCAAACGCCAGCGTATCCTGATTGCTAGGGGTGAACGCGCTGAAATCGATCGGGCGCAGCGCGTTAGCGCCACCGCTATAAGGGCCAATAGTCTACGCGGAGGATCGACGCGCGATCTGAGTCTGGAGTGCTCACCACAAAGGCCCACTTGCCCTTGGGTCGGACCATCAGTGCGCGAGCGCTTAGCACCCGGATCGCCGGCGCGCCGAGGGTAGCTCGTCGGGAAGGCCGACGTAGGCTTGTGAGTCGATGTTGGCTTACCACCATGCAAGCGCCTTCTGCTCCGGACTCACGCGGCCGTTTTGTCATAGCTGGCTCTAGGATTTGGGTGTTGCCGTGTCGTCGAGTGCGGCGGATCAGAATCGGCTAGTCGGGCGCGTTGGATTGTACTACGGGAAACCGTAGAATTCAGCTAGGGCAACGCGTAGGAATTGAGTATGCCAAGGTTTTTTCGGGGCGTCGACTGAGCACGAGTACGGTAAAAGCGCGGTCACCGGCGAGCGATGCAGTCAAACACATGCTGCACAATCTCTTTGTGATACCGCCGATACATCAGCGGTTACTCACGGCCCCAACAAGGCTGCGGGAACGACGCCGATTCCGTCTTTCCTCCGATACGCATACGGTCCGGTCGTGACGACGATCGCGTCGGCCAGTGTTTCGCCCAGCGCGTCGCGGAGCCAGTGAAGATGCGCAACATCTTTATCGTCAATCGTGCCGCCGAGTTTGACTTCGATTGCGACAACGCGTTGATCATCACCAACAACGATGAGATCAACTTCGCGGCGACCGCGATCGGTGCGGAGGTGATGCACGCGCGCCCTCGCTGCTTGTGCGTACACGCGAACGCTCTGCGTCACTAGCGACTCGAAGAGTGCGCCGAAAACGCTGCCGGTGCGGCCCGGCCCCCGCTCCGTTGCTGCTCCCGTTCCATGCAACAGCGCACTGGCGCTGACGCCCATGAGGCGGGCTGCTAGCGCGGGATCAACAAGGTGATGCTTCGACGCCTGCGTCAGTGCGGTGATGCGATTTTGAGTCGGCAGCCACGCGGTGACCGGATCAAGAATCCACATCCGTTCGAGCACATCGCGGTACAGCAGCCCAGTCGCCTTGGCGGGTTTTTGGCCAAATTCTCCAGTGGCGGCATGTCTGATGGTCTCGAAACTCGCGACCGTGGCCGACGCCGCGCCGTATGCGCGTAGCCAGCGCATGAGCTGTTCCGATCGCTTTGAGTTGAATCCAGCATCAACCACGTCTCGCTCGACGATTAGGTCGAGATAACCGTCTAGGGTTGCGACGCGCGTTCGCGGGGCTAGCCATCGAATTCCTGGATATCCAGACGCGACAATTTCTTCTGCGTAGTCCGGCAGGGTCACTTCGGTTTCGCCGAGCAATTCTGGCCGGTGACCGTTTAGAAGCGCGTTGAGGCTGACGCTGGTGTTGCCAAGCTTGCGTTCCCCGAGTGACAAGGGGCGCATTTTGACGCGCAGGATTCGTCCTGCGCCACTGTGCGTGGTGTGTGGTCTTGGCGATGCTGAGCCGGTGAGGAGGAAGCGTCCGGGGCTATTGTCGTTATCCACCTCTCGGCGGACGGCGTCCCAAATTGCTGGCACGCGTTGCCATTCGTCTATCAAAAGCGGTGCCGGTCGCTTGAGTGCGGCTCGTGGATCGGCCATGGCAAGTTCTTGCTTTACTGGTGCGTCAAGCGCGATGACGCTAGCGGTTTTGCGTCGCGCGGTCACTGTCTTTCCGACACCTTTTGCCCCTTCTATAGCGATTGCCGCATCGCCGGAGAAAAGTTCGTCGATTTCGCTATCAACGATTCGGGTATGATAATCGAGTTTCGCCAATGGATGGGGTTGATAGTTTGGAATTGAGGTCGTATGTAACTCTATGTATGACAGCATGTTAGTGCCGTATCCTCGCGCGATGTTCTCGTTACTTCAGATACGGGCTGTTACGGAGATGGGGCGAATATGTCGTCTGATCTCCGTTTTGAGATAGATTGAAATGACAGGCAATACTGGCCTGAAATGACACTAAAAAATAGCCTGAAATGACGCGTAATACTAGCCTTAAACGTCATTCACATTGCTTGATTGTGTCTTCGCGTCTTCATTCCGACTCCGATTGTCCGCGCAACTTCACGCAGAGCGGCGCACTGTCGAAGTCGATGGCGCGAGCGACAAATGGGAGGTCGCTTGCGTGACACTGCTTTTGATCCGCACATCCGCGCGTGAGGGCGGGGTACGGAGGATCACGCCCTCTCGCGCGCGGGTGTTGACCGGTAAACGCCCCTAAGGCCGCTT
>JANNWU010000362.1:0-13086 GCA_031408755.1 Gemmatimonadaceae bacterium
GAAGATGATCACGCGTTTGGCAGCAATTCCGCCCCGCGATGTGCTCCTCTCCATGTTGGCTGGTGCTCTGCAGGCTCCTCTCGGAGCAATGTTAGGCGCTCTCGAAGCCTTGAAGGCGGAGCGTGAAGGCGCTTCCGCAACTGCCTGATCCCAGGCGTACCGATTTTCACGCACCCGGCGCGCAGTCAGCGTCGCCTGGGAACCACGACGGAGATTTGAGAAATGGCGAATAGCACTCTGAGCAAGGACGAAATCCTCGACGCGATCGGCGGCATGTCGGTCATCGAGCTCTCCGAACTTGTTGAAGCGTTTAAGGAAAAGTTCAACGTCACCATCGCCACAGCCGCACCGGCAGGCGCAGGTGGAGCCGGAGCACCGGCCGCAGCAGTCGAAGAGCAGACCGAGTTCTCGGTCATCCTCAAGGATTGCGGCGCGAAGAAGATTCAGGTCATCAAGGTGGTTCGCGAAATCACCGGCCTCGGCCTGAAGGAAGCGAAGGACTTGGTAGAAGCCGCGCCGAAGGAAGTGAAGGGTGGCGCAACCAAGGACGACGCCGCAGCAATCAAGGCAAAGCTCGAAGCAGAAGGCGCAGTCGTCGAAGTCAAGTGACGACGGCGGGGTAGCGACCTTGACCGACGGCACTCGGTTCTGGTGTGAAGCGTTTACAAATGCTTGCCTGGAACTGAGTGCATCGGTTGGGTCGTCCCGCCGCCCATGGGTTTGCCGGGTTTTCCCGGCGTAACGCCATCGGTGTCACTTGACTCTCTGGACGATCGTGCTGACTGCCATTTTCGCTGGTCCTTCCTGCAGTTTCCCGCCACAACCCCGCCGCGCCGAATTTTCGGTCGCTTCGGGGGCGTGGCGCTTTTCGCCTGCGTGCGGGTGAGAGATGCCTGACTCGATGAAGCAGATTTCCTTCAGTAAGCTCGATGTGCGGATGACCATGCCGCACCTGCTCGATATCCAGACACGCGCGTTCGAAGCGCTGTTGCAACTGGATGCCGCGGCCCATGACCGCGAAGACATTGGTCTCGAACGGGTCTTTAAAGACCTGTTCCCGATCACCGACGCGCACGAGAACTTCAGTTTGGAGTTCAAGAGCTATTCCCTCGGCGAGCCGAAGTACTCGGTTGAAGAGTGCATAGAGCGCGACATGACCTATTCGGCGCCCCTCAAGGCGCGTCTCGCACTCCGCATTTTTGAGGAAGTCGGCGGCGAGAAGCAGCTCAAGAATGAAATCGAGAAAGAGGTGTATCTCGGCGAACTGCCGCTGATCACCAACCTCGGCACATTCGTGATCAATGGCGCCGAACGCGTCATCGTCAGTCAGTTGCACCGCTCGCCGGGCGTGGTGTTCGAAGAGAACACGCATCCCAACGGGCAGCGACTGATTTCATCACGCATCATTCCGTTCCGCGGATCGTGGGTGGAGTTCACTGTCGATATTCACGACGTGATCTTCGTGCACATCGACAAGAAGAAGAAGTTCCCGGCCACCGCGCTGCTGCGCGCGCTTGGTTACGGCGGCAACGAAGACATCTACCGTCTCTTCTTCGGTATCCGTGAGCTGGACATCGCGCGTGTGCGCGAAAATCGTCAGGATCTACGCGAAGTCGCTGGTGCGATCGTCGCAGAGGAGCTGATGCTCGTCGGTCGCGAGAAAATCGCCGAAGAGCTGAAGCCGAAAAAGGAAACAAAGAAGGCGCGTGTGGAGCGCGAATCGGCTGAGGCAGATCGCACCGTCAAGGTGGGCGACGAGCTGGATGATCAGCTGGTGAGCCGTCTGCGCGAAGCGGGCTATAGCAAGGTCAAGGTCTTCGCCAGCTATCACAACGTTGAACTGCGCGACGAACAGGACGCATTCGACAACGGCGAGCGAGAAGAGCCGCGCGCGTTGGCAATGGATGTGGTGTCAAAGGACGGAGAAGTGCTGGCCGAAGCGCATCAGCATTTGAAGCCGGTGATGATCAAGAAGTTGCGCGCCGCTGGTGTCAATCGCGTCAAGGTGTTTGCAGCTACAGGTCGTATGGAATCTTCGTTGATCAAGAACACGATCGCGAAGGATCCCACCGATCCAATCCGTTTGGAGCCGAAGGACATTGCCAAGGCTGGTTCGCCAGCACTTGCCGGTGAGATGACGGCGCTCAATCAGATTTATGCGTTGCTGCGTCCGGGCGATGCACCCAATGCCACGACGGCGAAGGACGCGCTCATGCGCCTGTTCTTCAACCCGAAGCGGTACGACTTGGGTCGCGTTGGTCGCTACAAGATCAATCAGCGCTTGGGTCTCGAGACAGATCCGGCAACGACGGTCTTGACTACCGAAGACTTCGTTGAAATTGTTCGCACACTGATCGAATTGCATGAAGGCCGTGGCGACACGGATGACATCGATCACTTGGGCAACCGTCGTATCCGCTCTGTCGGCGAACTCATTGCCAACCAGTTCTCGGTGGGCTTGAGCCGCATGGCGCGTTTGGTCAAGGAGCGCATGAGCATCAACACCGATCCAGAGCGCATTTCGCTTGACGATCTGGTGAATGCGCGTACGGTGAGCGCGGTGATTCAGGCGTTCTTCGGATCGTCACAGCTGTCGCAGTTCATGGACCAAACCAACCCGCTCGCAGAGTTGACGCACAAGCGTCGTCTCTCGGCACTTGGACCGGGTGGTTTGACACGTGAGCGCGCCGGTTTCGAAGTGCGAGACGTGCACTTCTCGCAGTACGGCCGTATGTGCCCGATTGAAACTCCGGAAGGTCCGAACATCGGCTTGATCACGTCGCTCGCATGCTTTGCACGCGTGAATGATCTCGGTTTCGTTGAGACGCCGTATCTCGTGGTGCGCGACGGTCGCGTGACCGACAAGATCGAGTGGCTTGACGCAACCCGTGAGGCCAACCGCACGATCGCGCAGGCGAACGCAAAGTTGAATCCTGACGGAACGTTCATGGAAGAGTTCGTGCTGGCCCGTCGCGAAGGCGACTTGCCGCTCGTCTCGGGCAAGCGCATTGACTACATGGACGTGGCGCCGGAGCAGCTCGTGTCCATCGCCGCCGCACTGATTCCGTTCCTTGAGCACGACGACGCAAACCGCGCGTTGATGGGCTCGAACATGCAGCGTCAGGCCGTGCCGCTTCTCAACCCGCGTACGCCGGTTGTGGGCACTGGTCTTGAAGAGAAGGTGGCGCAGGATTCTGGTGCCTGCATCATCGCGCGTCGCGGTGGTGTTGTCACACGCGTAACCGCTGATGAAATCATCGTCGATGCCGGCCCCGCCGAGCACACGACAGATCTGTCACGACCGCTGGCGCGTTTGGGCCAGATCGATCGGTACAAGGTCAAGAAGTATTGGCGCACCAACCAAGACACATGCATCAATCAGCGTCCGATTGTGCGTCTTGGTCAGAAGGTGAAGACTGGTCAGGCGCTGGCAGACGGCGCGGCAACGGAGTTTGGTCAGTTGGCGCTTGGTGCCAACGTCACGGTGGCATTCATGCCGTGGTACGGCCACAACTTCGAAGACGCGATCGTGCTCAGCGAGCGCTTGGTGAAGGAGGACGTGTATTCGTCCATCCACATCCAGGAACTCGAGCTGCACGTGCGCGACACCAAGCGCGGGCAGGAAGAAATCACTCGTGAAATCCCCAACGTTTCTGATGAAACGCTGGTGGACTTGGATGAGCGCGGCATCGTTCGCATCGGCGCGCACGTCAAGCCGGGCGATATCCTCGTCGGCAAGATTACGCCGAAGGGTGAAACGGAGTTGTCGCCAGAAGAGAAGCTGCTAACCGCCATCTTCGGTGAGAAGGCGAAGGACGTGAAGGATTCGTCCCTCAAGGTGTCGCCGGGTATGGAAGGCGTAGTCATCGATGTCAAAATCTTCTCGCGCATCGAAGATTCGGTGGTCGAGAAGGATCGCGGCGAGCGTATCGGTGAAGTGCGTCGCGTTGAAGGCGAAGAGAAAATTCGCGTGAATGACATTCGCGATAGCGAACTGGCTGACATTCTCGACGGTCAGGTTGTAGCGCTTGCGCTTAAGTCAGGCACGGTGGAAGAAGCGGTACCGCAAGGCACAACGCTGACGAAGGAGTTCTTGCGCACGTTCAAGATGGCGTCGCTCGATCTCAAGACGTTCCGCGTTGAGAACAAGAAGTCCAACGATCAGGTCCGCGTCATTCTTGATGCAGCAGCGGCTGAGAAGTCGCGCATTGAAGAGTGGGCGGAGCAGCGCATCGACAGCATCCTGCAGCCGGATGAACTGCCGCCAGGCGTGATTCAGTTGGTGAAGGTGTACCTCGCCGAGAAGCGTAAGATCTCGGTGGGTGACAAGATGGCCGGCCGACATGGCAACAAGGGCATCGTGGCGCGCATCGTTCCTGAAGAGGACATGCCGTTCCTGCCCAACGGTCGCCCTGTCGACATTGTGTTGAATCCGCTCGGCGTGCCGAGCCGCATGAACGTTGGTCAGATCCTTGAGACGCATTTGGGTTGGGCGGCGAAGCTGTTGGGCTTCTACGCTAAGACCCCCGTGTTCCAGGGTGCGAACGAGCGTGAAATTGGTCTCATGTTGCGCCTTGCGGCGTTGTCATGGACTCGTCAGGCGCTCGAGTTGCAGACCACGGCACCGCTGGTGATCACCGATGCCGATCTGGCAGTGATTGTCGCCGACGTGAAGCCGTCGCTGGAAGACATGGACAAGGTGACGTTGCTGCACGACGCGAAGATCGCCGATTTGGGCGGTCGCACGATGTCGGCGCAGACAAAGGAAGTGCATGCACGGGTGAGCGCGTACTTGTTGTCAGCCGCACGCGAGCTGGCGGAACGTGAACGCTCAGAGCTTGGCTATCAGGTAACCGCGCATGAAGTGATGCTGACCGACGCAGCACCAAGTGCGAAGGGCGCTCTGGAAGCTGGCATGCAGTTGGTGAGTACCGCGCAGGCCAGTGGCGACAGCGATCTGTTGGCGCGTCATGAGTTGCGCGCGCTTGCCACCGCAACGTCGGGCAAGAAGAGTGATTTGGACTTGGACACGGCATGCGATGAACTGCTGCGTCTGTCTGGCACCACGCCAGCCGGCAAGATCTGGCTCCGCGATGGCCGCAGTGGCGAGACGTTCTCGTCGCCGGTCACTGTGGGTGAGGTCTACATGCTCAAGCTCAGCCACTTGGTTGACGACAAGATCCACGCGCGAAGCATTGGACCGTATTCCCTTGTCACCCAGCAGCCGCTGGCTGGTAAGGCGCAGTTCGGTGGTCAGCGCTTTGGAGAAATGGAAGTGTGGGCGCTGGAAGCGTACGGCGCCGCCCATGTGCTGCAGGAAATTCTCACCGTGAAGTCAGACGATGTGAATGGACGTAGCCGCGTGTACGAAGCGATCGTGAAGGGTCAGAACCTGCCGGAGCCGGGCACGCCAGAGTCATTCAACGTGCTGGTGAAGGAACTACAGGCACTCGGCATTTATGTGAAGATGGGAGCCAAGGGCGATGGCTTTTCGCCCAATGCCCTGCTCGACGGCACTGGCGCCGACAACGCCAGCCAGGAGTAAGCAATGATTGACTTCCGTAATGCGCGCGAAGCCCGCGCGTCGAGCTTTGATTATATCCGGATCCGAATCGCGTCTCCTGAGGAGATCCGCGGTCCGAAGGATCCGAAGGAACGCGAGCGTCTGGAGCTAGGTGGTTTGCGCACGTGGTGGTCATGGGGCGAAGTCACAAAGCCTGAGACCATCAACTACCGCAGCTTCAAGCCGGAGAAGGACGGCCTATTCTGCGAACGGATCTTTGGTCCGGTCAAGGATTGGGAATGTCACTGCGGTAAGTACAAGCGCATTCGTTATCGCGGCGTGATCTGTGACCGATGCGGCGTGGAAGTCACGCTCGCAAAGGTGCGTCGTGAGCGTATGGGCCACATCGAATTGGCTGTGCCTGTTGCGCACATCTGGTTCTTCAAGACGTTGCCGAGTCCGATGGGCAACCTGATCGATGTCACGTTGCGTGATCTCGAAAAGGTGATCTACTACTCGAACTACATATGCATCGATCCTGGGTCGCAAGAAGTGCGTGCGAACCAGTTGCTGAGCGAAGACGAATATCTGGACCTGCGCACGCGTGCAAAGGAACAGGGCGACACGGCGTTCCTGGCAGACATTGGTGCGCCAGCCGTGCGTGAATTGCTGCGTCGACTGGATGTCGATACGCTGGCCACTTCACTGCGTCTGTCGTTGACTACTGAGACGAGCCAGCATCGGAAGAAGCAGATGCTGAAGCGCCTCAAGATCGTCGATGCATTCCGTAACTCTGGTGACAACGGCGAACAGCGGAATCGTCCCGAGTGGATGATTATGGACGTCATTCCAGTATTGCCGCCGGATTTGCGTCCGCTGGTGCCGCTGGATGGTGGCCGTTTCGCTACGTCAGATCTCAACGATCTGTATCGTCGTGTGATCAACCGCAACAACCGTCTGCAGAAACTGATCCTGCATCGCGCACCGGAAGTCATTCTCCGGAACGAAAAGCGCATGTTGCAGGAAGCGGTTGACGCGTTGTTCGACAACGGTCGTCGCTCGAAGGCGATTCGTGGTCGCGGCAAGCGTCCGCTCAAGTCACTGAGCGACATGTTGAAGGGCAAGCAGGGCCGCTTCCGACAGAATTTGTTGGGCAAGCGCGTGGACTATTCTGGCCGATCAGTGATCGTGGTGGGACCGGAATTGAAGTTGCACCAGTGCGGTTTGCCAAAGGCGATGGCACTGGAACTCTTCAAGCCGTTCATCATCCACAAGCTGGTGGATAAGGGTATTGCGGAGACGGTGAAGCGCGCCAAGAAAATCGTGGAGCGCGAGAGCCCCGAGGTGTATGAAATCCTCGAAGAGATCATTCGCGATCACCCGGTGCTGTTGAACCGCGCACCAACGCTCCATCGCCTCGGTATTCAGGCGTTTGAGCCGGTGCTGGTGGAAGGCAAGGCAATCCGTATTCATCCACTCGTGTGCGCGGCGTTCAACGCCGACTTCGATGGTGACCAGATGGCCGTGCACGTTCCGCTGTCGTTTGAAGCGCAGATTGAAGCGCGCGTGTTGATGCTCTCGTCGAACAACATTCTGAAGCCGGCCGATGGTCGCCCGGTTGCAGAACCGTCACAGGACATCGTGTTGGGTTGCTACGTCGCCACCAAGGCGCCGGCCGACTTTGATCAGACCGCGAAGGATCCAAAGAAGTTCAATGCACTGCGCCACTTCAGCACGATGGCGGAAGTGGATAGTTCGCTCGCGTTGGGCAACATGATTCGCAAGGATGTGATTCGCTTCCTGCACGAAGGACAGTGGATCACGACAACTGCGGGCCGTGTGCTGTTCAATGTGATTGTGCCAACGGCGCTGGGTTTCCAGAACCGTGACATGAAGAAGAAGGTGCTGGGCGAACTGGTGTTCGAGAGCTATCGTCGCGCAGGATTGGCGGAGACGGTGTTGTTCCTCGATCGCCTGAAAGAGTTCGGCTTCACCAATGCGACGCGTTCCGGCGTGTCCATCGGCATCGAAGACCTGCACATTCCGCGCGAAAAGGAAGAACTGTTGAAGGAAGCGGGTGAGCGAGTGGATCGCTTCCAGCGCGCCTACCAGACAGGCAACATCACGAACGGTGAGCGCTACAACAAAGTCATTGACACGTGGACGCACGCGAACACCGACATCGCCAACGCGATGATCGATGCCATGCGTCTGTCGCAGGGCGGGTTCAACCCTGTGTTCATGATGTTCGATTCTGGCTCACGTGGTTCACGCGACCAGATCCGTCAGCTCGCCGGTATGCGCGGACTGATGGCGAAGCCGCAGAAGAAGCTCACCGGTGGTCTCGGCGAAATCATTGAAAGCCCGATTAAGTCGAACTTCCGTGAAGGGTTGTCGGTGCATGAGTACTTCATCTCGACGCACGGAGCTCGTAAGGGTCTGGCCGACACGGCGCTGAAGACGGCCGACGCCGGTTACCTGACGCGTCGTCTGTGTGACGTTGCACAGGACGTGACAATTGCCGAAGAAGATTGCGGCACGCTGCTCGGTATCGAGGCAGAAGCGCTGAAGGAAGGCGAAGATGTGATCGAGTCGTTGAGCGAGCGCATCGTCGGCAGCTTTGCCGGTGAAGATGTGTACGATCCGTTCGAGCGTGACGAAAGCGGTCGCCCGCGTCTGCTGATCGAAGCAGGCACGATGATCGACGAAGACATGGCGAAGACGATCGAAGAGTCGAGCATTGAGAAGGTCAAGATCCGCTCAGTGCTGACGTGCGAAAGCAAGCGCGGTCTCTGCCGCATGTGCTACGGTCGTAACCTGGCCACGATGGCAGTTGTCGATCTCGGCGAAGCGGTTGGTATCATCGCTGCACAATCCATTGGTGAACCGGGTACGCAGCTCACGTTGCGCACCTTCCACATCGGTGGTGCTGCCGCACGTATCGCAGAGCAGACGGTGAAGAAGACGAAGGTGCCTGGTGTCGTCGAATTTGGCGATCGCCTCACGTTCGTGACGGATAAGGATGGCAAGACGATCGTGACGTCGTACGAGGGCGAACTGACCATCAAGGGTTCCGCCGATGCCAGCTACGGCGTTGGTGCGCGCTTGTTGGTGCCACTCGGCGCCGAACTGATGGTCACCGACGGAATCACGGTGAAGAAGGAAGACACCATCTTCAGTTGGGACCCGTACACCAACCCGATCATCGTGGACGTCACCGGTAAGGTGCGTTTCGTTGACTTGGTTGAGGACGAGTCGATGTCAGATGAATTGGATGAACTGACCGGTTTGCGCGAGCGTCGCGTGATCGAAGATCGTGACAAGAAGTTGCACCCACACATCGAAATCATCGATGCGAAGGGACAGCGTGTGCGCGACTTCGTGGTGCCGGTTGGCGCAAAGCTCGAAGTGAAGGACGGCCAGGATATCGGCGCAGGTACGATCATCGCCAAGGTGAACCGCGAAGCCTACAAGACGCGCGACATCACCGGTGGTCTGCCGCGTGTGGCCGAATTGTTTGAGGCCCGTCGTCCGAAGGATCCGGCGACGATCACCGAAATCGACGGCGTAGTGCGGTTTGGCGATATCAAGCGCGGTAAGCGTGAGATTCGCGTCTATCCGGCCGATCCGAAGATGGGGTGGATGGAGACGGAGTCGGCCGAGCCGAAGCAGTATGAAGTGGCGTCTGGTAAGCATCTCCGCGTGCACGAAGGTGACCGCGTGCGCGCCGGCGATCGTTTGTCAGAAGGCCCGGTGAATCCGCACGACATCTTGGCCATTAAGGGACCGCGCGCAGTGCAGGAGTATCTCCTGAATGAAGTGCAGGAGGTCTATCGCTTGCAGGGCGTAAAGATCAACGACAAGCACATCGGCGTGATCGTGCGTCAGATGTTGCAGAAGGTGCGCGTGACAGAAAGCGGCGAGACGGAATTCCTGGAAGGGGAGCACGTTGAGCGCGCGATCTGGTTGAAGGAAAATCTGGCAATCGAGCTTAGTGGCAAGACACCGTCACAGGCTGAGCCGTTGCTGTTGGGTATCACGAAGGCGTCGTTGACGACGCAGTCGTTCATCTCAGCTGCAAGCTTCCAGGAGACCACGCGTGTTCTGACTGACGCCGCAATTCGCGGTTCACAGGACGATCTGTTGGGTCTGAAGGAGAACATCATCATCGGTCACCTCATTCCGGCCGGTACAGGTGTGTACCGATACAACGATGTGGAGATCGACGGTATGGAGCAGCCTGCGGCGCCTGAGAATGCGTACGATGCAAGTGCGTCGTATCTGGAGCCACCGGCAATCACGCCACTGTCGATGCCAGTTGCGGCGGCGGTTGGTGCGGTGCCGGATGAGGAGTTGTAGTTCGTAAAAGCTGTAGGCAGAACGGCCCGGGGCGAGATGCTCCGGGCCGTTTTTGTGTTACAGTTTGGTGACCGGCGGCACGGGACGGCGGTAACCGCTAGCGAACCATAGCCATCACGAGCAATTTTGCTTTCAGTGTCGCTCTGACCAACCCACGCCAAGGATCGCGTTATGACTCTCCGCTTTGCTGCGCTGTCGATTCTCGCCGTCACGATCACGGCGTGTAGCGACTCGACCACTGAGCCAAAAGCCAACACGGTGATCTCTGATGCGCCAGATGTTGGCCCGACGCTGACGCTGTCCGGTGCCTCGTTTTTCTCGAGCACCGGAACGCTTGGTCTTACGAGCGCCATCTCCGGGAATCCGCTCGCACTCGTTGCGGCGCAGACTGGCACCGCGCCACCACCACCGGTCTGCACGCCGGTTTCAAACGGCATCGTCACGTGTACGGCAACGTCGAACGGACTGACGTATACCTTCTCCACCGGCATGTCGGACAGTCTCGGCACGAGTTTCGAGTCGAGCGTCAGGGGGACTATACCAGCAGCTGGTGCGACACCGTCGCGCACGATTGCGCGTCAGTCAACGTCGAGAGTTTTGACCTCAAACTTCGACACAAGTGGGCGACTAAGCGCTCGCATCCGGAGTTCGGAGCGCGGAACGTTTGAATCCCTCGGCACGATACCGACAACCGCTGCAGATACCGGAAGCTCGGATCTCAGTATCTACATTAATCGGCCGACGTCTGGCGGTTCAGCCGCCTCACAAGTGCGAATGAAAGGGACGAGCCGCCGCGTGGTGTGGACGCGTGTGAATGGGTCGCCTGCAACATTCTGGCGCGAGACGACAACGTACGACAGCAGCACGGTAATTCGGAGCGTGGTTGAGACGCCAGCGGGCACGCAGCGTTGCTCGGTTGATCTCGCGGCGACACCGATCAAGTTGACGTGTATCTGATGCGGTGATGTTTGCGCGAGTGGTAGTGCGATTGCTAGTGTACGCAATAGCGAGCGAGGAAACGCAATCTCGTTTCGTTTGAATGCTGAAGTTCGCGATGGCCCGGAGCATTTTAGCTCTGGGCCATCGTGTTTCAATCAGCTAAGACAGGCCACATACCGTAGCTGCAGTAACGGTTTTCGCTTTGGCGATGTCAGTCGAGTAACTCTGAAATCGTCACGAGAAATCCCGGCAACACCGCTTCCCCATTCAGCGCGTCGTGCTCGTCAAGCAGAGCAACAGTTCCATCAGCGCGATACGCACGCGCACTCCGCCTTGCAGGATCAATAACCCAGACAAGATGCGTACCCGCGTTAAGCAAATCGCCAACTTTATTCAGCACTTCACCTGCGCGTTCCGATGGTGACAGCACCTCAACCGCGAGATCAGGAGCGAAGTTTGCGAACCCAAACTCTGGTGACGCGGGCATGCGTGCGGTCGAGATGAACGCGACGTCTGGTGCGCGCACAGTGTCTGGGTCACGGAACAACGTGAAGCCGGTGTCTGATGCAACAACTTCGCCGAGTTTGTGCGCTCGCACGAAGGTGTGAATCAAAACGGTGAGCTGCGCGGCGACCTTTCCATGCCGGTATCCGGCTGGCTCACGTACGATTAACCGACCAGCGACTAGTTCCGTTCGTGCGTTTGGGCTTGAGTATGTGAGCAGTTCCTCGCTCGACATGGGCGTGAAGGCAGCGGACATACGTGTTCACCTCTAGTGAGTTTTGCGACGAGTCCAACGGTCGGTGCGCACTGTGGCTGCGCACGACACAGAGCAACGATAGCACACGGAATTCTGACGCGCACAAGTGCGCGAAAACGATGATGCACGTTCGGCAATTCGCGCATTTTCTTGCCAAGAATCGACATCCTTCGAGTGCTGCACGCGGCTCGCCGGTCTCGAGGAGATAGCCGTCTCTGCCGAACGTGCTTGGCGGCGACCGCGTGGGCCGGTGGTGAGTATGCCGAGTGCCACAGTTCGGTCTCGACCCTCGCGATTGTCGAGCACGCGTACAGTTTTCGCTGATGCAGATCCTCGTCTCTTCTCAAGTTCGTTCCGCCGCCGCCGTCGCGCTCGCGCTGCTCGCCCTCGCCGCGTGCTCGTCACCTGCGCCACAAACGCCGGTCGCTGCGCAGACCGAAGCGGCGCGGCTTCCCACCGGAGTTCGCCTTGATCCCGCTGGCCAGCGCCACGACGTAGGCAACTTCCCGCTGGCCGCTGTGCTCTCGCCAGACTCCGGCCACATTCTGCTTCTGTTAAACGGCTGGCGTCAGCAGGGCGTGCAGGTTGTTGACAGGCGCACTGGAGTCGTGGTGCAGACCGTCGAGCAAGCAGCGGCATTCATTGGTTTGATATTCGCGCCAGACGGCCGCACGGTGTACGCCTCTGGCGGCAATACTGACGTCATCTATCGCTACGACTGGGCCGCGCCGCGTCTCACGCTGCGTGACTCGATTGTGCTTCGCGTGAAGAAGACGCCGCGTGAGGGCGGCAAAAGTTATCCCGCCGGCCTCGCGCTCAGCGCTGATGCGAAATCGTTGTATGTGGCTGAAAATCTGTCAGATTCACTCGCGGTCGTGGACGTTGCAAGCGGTACTATTACACAGCGACTGTCGGCCGGCAGGTATCCGTACGGCGTGGCCGTGGGCAGTGGCGGCCGCGTGTTCGTCACGAGTTGGGGCACATCAAGCGTGCACGTGTACGAGCGTGCAGAGAATGGCACACTGCGAGCTGTTGCGCCAATCACCGTAGCCCGACACCCATCAACGATGCTGATGAATCGCGATTCATCATTGCTCTTCGTGACATCGGGATCAACCGACGCGATCAGTGTGCTCGACACGCGCACGATGCTAGTCGCCGGTACGTTGCGCGACCCAACACCGGCGAACTTAGGGCAGGGCAGCACACCGATGGCGATGCACCTGTCGCACGACGAGCTGCGGTTGTTTGTAAGTGAAGCGGACAACAACGCGGTCGCGGTGTTCGGGTTGAGCATTCGCACGGCTGCCACAAGTGCTGCACCGACAACGCAAGTGAGTGGCACACTCCTCGGCCGCGCACCAGTGGGCTGGTATCCCTCGGCGATGTTGATCGCAGCTGACACGCTCTACGTTGTGGATGCGAAGGGACGCGGCACCGGTCCGAATCCGAAACTTCCGCAACCTGGCAGCAAGGGAGATCCCGCAGATCGCGCGACGAGTTACACGTCCGGCCAAATCAACGG